>NC_014387.1:0-307000 GCF_000145035.1 Butyrivibrio proteoclasticus B316 | reverse complement strand
TAGTTAAAAGGAAGCTCCTCGTCAATTCCTTCAGGAATGTTCATGAAGCCATCCCCAGCTGCTGAAGGTGCAGGTTCGTTATTACTTGGCATTTCTGATCCGAAGTTTCCACCGTTTGAAGCAGATGAATTCTTGGATTCAGCGAATTCCTGATCTTCCGCAACTACATCAGTTGTGTATACTTTTACGCCATCCTTGTTGGTATAGCTACCAGTCTGGATGCGTCCCGTTACGATAACTTTGGTACCTTTTCTGAAATACTTCTCAGCAAATTCACCAGCCTTGCCAAATGCTACGATCTGAATGAAATCAGCTGTCTGAGCATCCTGGCTGTCTCTTCTGGCAAATCTCCTGTCAACTGCGAGTGTATATCTTGCTACGCAGCTAGCTGTCTCTCCCTGAGAATATCTAACGTCGGGGTCTCTTGTAAGACGACCCATAAGTATAACTTTGTTCATATTTTCGTCCTCTTCTATTTAAGCCTCGTTCTTAACGCATAAATATCTGATGACGCCATCCATAATACGCATACGTGATTCGATCTCTGCTGGAGTTGTTGCCTCAGCGTCGAACTGGATGAAGTAGTAGAAGCCTTCTGTCATTTTCTCGATCTCATAAGCGAGCTTCTTCTTACCCCAATCATCTACGTTAGTAATCTGACCACCATGCTTCTCGATAGTCTTCTTAACCTTCTCGATGACTGCTGTTCTGGCATCGTCTTCGATCTTTGCACTAACAACAACGGCTAATTCGTATTTGTTCATGCTATTGTTACCTCCTTTTGGTCTCTGGCTACATTTTTCATTAACGTAGCAAGGAATTTATCACAGAATGGAATATTATCATAATTTCGCAAGAATTGCAAGCATTATTTTACCTAATGCCACGTATGTTTTTTTCCACATTTTTTCTTGGAACCATGATCTGATGGCCGCACCCCATGCACTTAAGCCTAAAATCCGCTCCCACTCGTAATACTTCCCATTCATAGTTACCGCAAGGATGTTGTTTCTTTAATTTAATAATGTTTCCTACTTGTATATCCATATAAATTGATACTGCTTATTTCCTATATTTATTCTGAAATATACTGATCATAGAGATAATATTTTTATAAACTAATACCCTGTAATCCAGCCAGTTCACGGAACACTTTGCCGATTTTCTCTTTTATCACAAGAGTATTCTCAGCCGCTCTTACGGATATCTCGCTTTCATTAATAATGACCAGATACTTGCCCCTGAAATAATTAATAAAAGAAGCTGCCGGATAAACCGTAAGTGATGTGCCTCCGATGATCAGCATTTCTGCGGCTGAAATTGCTTTGATCGCACCATCCACCTGGTCATCAGGAAGTCCTTCCTCATACAATGTGATATCAGGACGAATTATTCCGCCACAGCTACATCTGGGAATAGGCTCTTTAGATTCAAAGATATAATCCTCAGGATACTCTTTTCCACAGCTCATACAATAGTTTCTAAGAGCACTTCCGTGAATCTCGTATACAGCCACGCTTCCGGCCTTCTGATGAAGTCCGTCAATATTCTGAGTTACGATACCTTTGAGCTTACCAAGCTTCTCAAGAGCTGCCAGATATTTATGAGCATCATTGGGCTCAATGTTCCTGGTATCCATCTTCTGTCTATGGAATTCGTAGTAAACCTGCGGCTCATAGACCAGACAGCTATGGCTTAAAAGATATTCCGGCTGATACTGATCAAATCTCACATCATGCTGATTGTACAGACCATCTTTACTTCTAAAATCCGGAATCCCGCTTTCCGTAGAAACACCTGCTCCGCCAAAAAATACAATATTGTCGCAGGCATCTATCATCTCTTTTAACTTTTGTATCTGTTCTGACATGTTTCCCCCTTTCCTTATTTGTTGCATATATCCCATTTTCAAGCATTTTTTCTGCTTAGCAAATCTATTTTATCACACTTTGAGACCTATTATCGGGCTCATCAGGAAGTTTTTTACCTTGGGAAAAGACAGAAAGAGAGGCCAGACTTTTTTAGCCTGACCTCTCCAATTATTCAATATTGCAATTTTCCCTATTGCCCTGTGATTACTGAAGCTTTGTTGTGTTACCAGCGTCAAACATTTCCTGTCTCTCGTCGATAACATCCTGATATCCTGCATCAAGATACTTCTGTGAAAGCTCATCATAAAGAGCATCAAACTCTTCTGGAGCACACATTACAAGCTGATCACGGTACTCAGGATATACTTCTTCCTTAAGAGCTGTTCCGTTCTCTGTTACAGACTCAAGTGAGCCACCAAACAGACAGTCAACGTTAGCGTATCCAGCCTCGTAAAGAGCGAGCTGACCCTTGTAGTTAGCAAGAAGGTCATCATAGAAGTCCTGAGGAAGTCCCTGAGGATTGATAGCTGCGATATCCTTCTCGATATCACCAAATGACTTAGAAGCTGTAACTACCATCCAGTAGTCTACGTTGTTGTTGTGACCCTGCTGCTCTTCAAGACCAGTCTGATCGCCAACTGCTACAGGGTTGCCATTCTCATCATAGTTGAAGTTTACGCCTTCAAGACCCCACTGCATTGTGAAGAGGTTCTCATCCTGAGCCATCCACTCAAGGTACATCTCACCAGCCTTAACTTCGTCTTCTGTTGCATTGTTTGCAAATGCAATCATAGCACCAAAGATATTGTTAGGACGGAAAGCATTGCTTGAGCCCCATGTTGAATCCTGTGTGAACTTGCCATCACATACAACTACACCAAGCTCTGCATCTGGGTTAGCCTCATAGAATGACTGAAGAACCTGCATGTTAGATGAAACGTATCCGCTCCATGAAAATGCCTTGCCATTGATGAAGTCAGCCTCTACATCAGATGAAGCTCTGAGGTAGTACTCTGGGTTAATGTAGCCTTCGTTGTAAAGCTTGTTGTTCCACTTAAGAAGTCTCTTCTGAGCTTCTGTTGAAAGAGCAGGAATCTGGTAGTCGCCTGTTGTGCACCATGTCTTCTCATCCTGTGGATAATCTCTGAAGCTGTAGTTCTGGTCAGCGCCTGCGCCTGCTACCTTAGATCCTGAAAGAAGGTTCTCATGGCCATTTGCTGTCATCTTAGCATAAGCATCAAGGAGCTCTGTTGCTGTAGCAGGATACTTGTCAAAGCCAGCATCTTTGAGCCAGTCCTTACGATACCATGTTACGAATGTGTAGTTTGTGTTACCATATGGTCTCATACCAAGAACCATGTAGTCTTCATCGCCAAACTTTGTGTAGCCTGTAAGGCCGTTAGCTTCCATATTTCCCCAATATGTAGGAGCGATTGTCTTGAACTGCTCGATGTCGATAGGCTGAAGATATCCATCAGCTGCCCATGTAGCAAGCTTATCATAATCGTACTCCATGCAAAGAGTAGGAAGTGTATTTGTTGAAGCAAGCATAGAATAGTCAGTCATAACGTCTGAACGTGTAATTCCAACATATTCAACCTTGATATTGTACTTATCACCAAAGTTCTCCTGAACCCATTTTGTCCAGTAGTTGTTCTCTACATCTGAGCATCCGTTACCAGCATCGCCTCTGTCATAAACAGCAACACGAAGTGTAACTTCATTGTCAAATGGTGTCCATCCATCAATACCTGCAACTACGTCTGACTCTGTAGCTGTCTCAGCGGCTGGAGCCTCTGTAGTTGTTTCAGTTGTCTGTGCAGCCTCAGTCTGCTGTGTATCTGTAGTAGTTGTATCAGCAGCTGTGTCACCACATCCTACGATTGTTCCGGCTACCATAGCACCTGTAAGTGTTGTAGCAAGAACCTTCTGAAGAAAATTCTTCTTCATAATTCATACCCTCCTTTAAACATAAAGAAAATAAAGTTGTATTTTATGCCATATCCATGGCTTAAAATCTATTCATATAGTTTATTGCTATCCTTGTGCTCTGCTCAGCCCTTTACTGCTCCAATCATTGTACCCTGAACGAAGTACTTCTGAAGGAAAGGATAAATAATAATGATAGGTACAGTTACGAACATAATACATGCAGCCTGTAAAACTTCAGGTGTTGACTGTGAAACACCACCTGTATCAGCAAGTGAAGCATTCTGTGCTTCTGTTGCTGAAGCAACAAGCTGATAAAGCTTATACTGAATCATCTTAAGATCAGCAGATCTTGTGAAGTACATATTATCAGCGTATGAGTTCCAACGTCCTACAGCGTAGAACAGTGACAGTGTCGCGAGGATTGGCTTAGACAGAGGTAAAACAATTTTCCAGAGAATCTGGAAGTTTGTAGCTCCGTCGAGAAATGCTGATTCCTCCAAGCTGTCCGGGATAGTGCTTGCGAAAAAGTTCTTCATGATAAGCATATTATATGGTGAATAAATAAGCGGAAGAATCAATACCCAAAACGTATCCAAAATATGAAGCTGATAATAAAGTATGTATGAAGGAATGATACCTGCTGAGAAATACATTGGAACCATCAGCAGAAATGTCAGTACAGGGCGACCCTTCAATCTCTTTTTTGATAAAGGATAAGCTGCGCAGGTACAAACAATCATACCAAGCAATGTGAATAATAAAGTGATCCATACTGAAAATACCATTGATTTTGTCATGGATTCATCTTTAAAAACTCTTGTAAAAGCATCAAATGTTATATCTTTTGGCCAGAAGTATACTGACTGTGACATTACTGCTGTATTACCTGAAATTGACTTGGCTGCAACATGTACAAATGGAAGTACACATGTAGCACACAATAACACGATGATCAGCATCATGATCGCATCACTTATTTTAAATCCTATAACGGCATTGGCTCCACCTGAGGAGAAGCTCTCTTCACCGTTTACTGTCTTACTCTTTCCCATTGTGAGTCCCCCTTATTATAGCAAGCCGTCTTCGCCAAGTTTCTTGGCTATTCTGTCTGATAAAAGCACCAGTATAACACCGATTGCAGATTGGAAAAGACCTACTGCAGTTGCCATACTAAACTTATTGTTACTGATACCTTTCTGGTAAATATAAACAGCGAGCTGATACTGGAACTCTTTAACCTGAGTATTTCCAAGGGCTGTAAGTCTCTCGAGGTTACTGCCCATAACTCGTCCAAGGTTCATAATAAGCAGTGTAACAATTGTGCTCCTGATTCCAGGAAGTGTAATGTGAACCATTCTCTGCCAGCGGTTAGCGCCATCGATCATTGCCGCTTCATAAAGTTCTCCGCTAATACCTGTGATAGCTGCAAGATAGAGGATTGTTCCCCATCCCATGCCCTGCCAAACACCAATCAGCAGATAAGTTACTGCCCAATGCCATTTCTCATTGAGGAACGGAATACCCTGATCAATGAGACCAGTCTGCATCATTGCTACGTTCACAAGTCCGCTTGAAGGCTTGAACATTGTAAGAGCAACACTACCGATGATAGCCCATGATAAAAAGTGTGGCAGATAGAGGATTGTCTGTGATACCTTTTTGAATCTCTTATATCTGAGCTCATTGAGAATCAGAGCCAGGATAATAGGCATCGGAAATCCTACAAGCAGGTCAGCCAGGTTAAATACAATTGAGTTTCTAAGTGCTCTGCTAAAATCAGCATCTTTGAAAACCTTCTGGAATGTAGCCCAGCCTACCCATTTACTACCAGCGTATCCCTTAGCAGGTTTGTAATCCATAAATGCCATTCGAAGTCCGGGATATGCACCATAACTAAATACTATTACTAAAACTAATGGAATTAAGAGAAGTAGATAAAGCTGCCAGTCCCTCTTTAAGGCGCTTTTCCAAGACGTGGTAACCACCGCTCCCTTATTTTTACTTTGTATTTTCATACCTTTATTGCCCCTTCCCCTTGTATATGCTAATCCTAAAATAATTTAGACTGTATATCTAATCACTTAGTCAAAAAAACTTTGCATAAACAACCATTTAACCAAAACTTTTTAGTGCCTTATGTCCCTTTTCCCTAAAAGCTAACTTTGATTTTTGTGCACATTTACTACTCAAACGTTTTCGTTCATTCGTTCATTTTGAGCAAGCAAAAAGAGTCCAAATTAAAAACCGGACTCTTTTTTCTAATTATAGTAATGTTTTTTATTTATCTCTGCTCTCAGTAAGGGTCTGCGCCTGCATCCAGCCTGTATACTCCAGTATTGATGCGCTATCCACCCTTGCCATCTTATGTCTCCACTCACTAGGCTGTGTTCCCATTATTTCAGAAAAATGTCTGTTATAGCTGGACACAGACCTGAATCCAACCTGCTCAGATATAGACAGGATCGACTCTTCAGTTGTTCGCAGCAGAATGCAGGACTGCAGTATTCTCGTTGTGTTCAGATAGTTAAGAGGGCTGGTGTTCATGATCTCATGGAATACACGCCTGAAGTGGGTTTGGCTCAAATGGCACAAATCTGCAAGTTCCTCCATAGGAAAGTTCATCATATAGTTCTCTTTGATATAATCAAGGGCCGGAGAAATCACAATTGCGTTCTCATGAGCGTCCTTATCATCCAGCTTTTTGCCCTTGTTTTCAGAATAAACTCTCATAACCTTCATAAAAAGAGATAGCATAAGTCCCTTAACCGAGAGCTGATAATTGATTCTCTTGTTCTGCAGTTCATCCATTGCTGTTCTGATAATAAAGTATATTTCAGGGTAATCCTCTTTATTAAGAATAAGCTGAAAATTCTGCAACATATCAGCGAACACTTCCGCATATGGTGAAGAATCAGAGTACACGCCCTTTAGCAGTTCATCCGGTTGTATGAAAATATATGACCAGAGACTCGCTTCTCCCTTATTACTATATGTAGTATGTGGAACATTTCTGGAAATAAAGGTAATATCCCCAGCCTTGAACGGATAAGGAGTATTATCAAATTCGATGATTCCGCTGTCTGAATGACAAATGCCGATTTCAAGGCAATTATGGAAATGCAGCTTACCTGACTTAACATCAGAAATATGCCAGCGATCTCCTGTCAGAAGCAGTACCGGGAAGTTTAAAGGGAGCTCGTAATTTCTGTATTCTATAACTGTCTTTTTTGGTTTTGCCATAATTATTCCCCCAAAATATTTATCGCGAATGCGTTTATTTTACCTAATACATTATACTAAGTCAAATAGTTGAAATTGCACAGTATTTTTATTTAGATGAATAGACATTTCGACCACGTACTTTTAAAATTTACTCAAAATGACCATATAAGGTGGCATTCAAGGAGTAACAAGGCATGGCAAATTTAACATATGACAAAAAAGAAGTTGAAAATGCGATAGATTCCATTGTAAAACGCACTATGCGCATGGATCTTACCTGGGACTGGCCAGGCGGTGTCGCTTATTACGGTGTCTGCGAGGCATATCTTGCAACCGGCAAAAAGGAATATATCGAAATGCTCAAAGAGCGTATTGATGAGTATATCGAGCTTGGACTTCCTTCATGGACAGTCAACACCTGTGCAATGGGACACGCCATGCTTACATTATACGAATATTCAGGTGATGAGAAGTATCTTGATATCGCCAAGAGCAAAATTGATTATCTTGAGAACGATGCTCTGAGATTTGGGGACAATGTTCTTCAGCATACCGTTTCTGTTAATAATGATTTTCCTGAACAGTGTTGGGCCGATACTCTTTTCATGGCAGCATTTTTCCTGTTAAGAGCCGGTGTTCTTCTCAAAGATGAGAAGCTGATCGATGACGCACTCAATCAGTATTATTGGCATATCAAATACCTTCAGGATCCTGCATCCGGATTGTTCTATCATGGCTACAACAATATTACAGGTGACCATATGTCCGGATTCTATTGGGGAAGAGCTAATGCATGGGCTGCATATACAATGTCAGAAGTAGGAAGAGTTCTTCCGGAATGCTATCTGTACCCTAAGTTCCTTGATATTGTTGGCTCTCTCAATGAACAGCTTGCTTCCATCAAGCTCCTTCAGACAGAAAATGGCCTATTCAGAACAATTCTCGACGACGAAGAATCTTATGAAGAAGTATCTGCAAGCTGCGGAATAGCTGCAGCCATGATCAACAAGGGCAACCCTCTTCATATCAAGTATATTGATAAAGCCACCAAAGGCATTCTTGCTAACATATCTGCTGATGGCAGAGTTCTCAATGTTTCAGGAGGAACTGCAGTCATGAAGGATAGAGAAGGCTATCGCGGCATTTCAAGAGATTGGATCCAGGGTTGGGGACAAGGCCTTGCTCTTGCTTACCTCGCAGGAATTATCAACTATGACAAAATCAGAAGCGATGGTGCGCTTTAATAGCTTTGGGGGTTAATATGGGTGTTATAAACAGTAAAGGAGGATTCACTCTTCCGGGTGAATCAGGTTATGAGAAATTAACGCTTGAATTAGCAGAGAGATGGGGTGCCGATGTTATCAGAGATAGCGACGGTACTGTCTTATCAGACGAAATCTTAAATTCAGGCTACGGAATATATTCTACAATTTGTATCATCAGAGATCACAATGAATGGGCCAAAAAGAATCCTGACAAACTTCAGCAGACTTTTCTTATGACTCAGCCCAAAACAGCAGATGACGGTTTTCTTACCTTCCATCTTCTCGATGACTTTTTTGATCAGCAGTTCAAGGTTAATGATTCAGCTGATTCAATGAAATACTGGCAGGTATTTGACCGTACAACTGGTCGCGAGATCAGCAGCAATTTCTGGACCTATGAAAAAGAAGCCGGAAATGTAACAGTCAACAATGTTATCCCCTGGCATAGATATACTGTAAGCTTCCTTGCATATCGTATTTGGGAAGAGATTTCCATGTACAATCACACCACCAACAACTGGGATAAAGAGCATCTTATGCCAATCGATCCAGTTCATCATGAAACACAGGAATACATGACAAAATGGCTTACTGACTGGTGTGAATCACATCCAGCTACTACTGTTGTCAGATTCACATCTATGTTCTATAACTTTGTATGGATCTGGGGAAGCAGCGAAAGAAATAGAAATCTATTCACTGACTGGGGTTCTTATGACTTCACTGTAAGTCCTAAGATGCTTGATTCTTTTGCAGAAAAATATGGATATAAATTAACTGCAGAAGATTTTATCAACAAGGGATCTCTTCATGTAACACATATGCCTCCGGTTAAAACACAGCGCGACTATATGGATTTCGTCAACTCTTTTGTCATATCTTATGGTCGTAAGCTTGTAGATATTGTTCATAATTATGGCAAAAAGGCTTATGTTTTCTATGACGATAGCTGGGTAGGCGTTGAGCCTTACAGTTCAAGATTCAAAGATTTTGATTTCGACGGTCTTATAAAATGTGTTTTTTCAGGATATGAGGTACGTCTCTGCGGAGGTGCCGATATTGAAACTCACGAGATCAGATTGCATCCTTATCTGTTCCCTGTAGGTCTTGGTGGTCTACCTACATTTGCTCCAGGTGGAGATCCTACCCGTGATGCCAAGGAATACTGGAACCACACAAGGCGAGCTCTTCTGAGAACCAAAATTGATAGAATAGGTCTTGGCGGATATCTTCATCTTGTTGAAAACTATCCTGACTTTGTTGAATATATAGAGAAAATATCCAATGAATTCAGGACTATAAGAGATCTTCATACCGAAGGGTCTCCTTCGACTATTGGCGCTAAGGTAGCTGTACTTCACAGCTGGGGCAAACTTCGCAGTTGGACTCTAAGCGGACATTTCCATGAAACATACATGAATGATCTTATCCACATTAACGAAGCCCTGTCCGGACTTCCTGTTGATGTAGATTATATAAGCTTTGAAGATGCTGTTAAAATTGATCTATCCAAGTATAAGATCATCATAAATGCAGGCGCTGCCGGAACAGCTTGGAGTGGCGGAGACAACTGGAATAATCCAATTTTGGAAGAGATTCTGTCAAAATGGGTATTTGAAGGTGGTACATTTATCGGTGTTAACGAACCATCAGCAATTGAGGGGTATGATACAGCTTTCAGATTAGCTAATATTCTTGGTGTCGACAAGAATACTGTTGATAAGATATGTCACGGTAAATGGAGCTATGAGCTCACAACAATAGATAAGCTGATTCCTGAGGGTGCCTATATTCCTAAGAGATGCCGTGTTCATCTCACAGACGGTAAAGCCAAGGTAATCCTTGAAAAAGATGGAGATCCTGTATTTACTGTTAATGACTTTGGAAAGGGAAAAGGTATTTATCTATCAACCTTTGAAACTACTCCTATAAACAACAGACTTCTATTTAACATCATTCTATATGCAGCAGGTCTTCCTATGGATGAGAACTATACTACAGATAACGCTAATACTGAATGTGCTTACTTTGCATCATCACGTAAGCTCATAGTGATTAACAATTCCGATTCCAAACAGAGTACATCTGTTAAAACCGAATCTGGAGTATACAAATTTGAAGATATCGAACCATTCGATACAGTTATTAAACAGCTTTAACTCATTTCCTATATTCCATAGAAAAAGAGCGGTGTTTTCCTCCCAAAATAAAAACAAACCGCTCTTTTCTTATGCTCTAATTTAATTAAAATCCAGCTTTCCTCAGAAGATCTGCCATTGATGTTGTTGCTTCTCCATCACTTTCATATTCGATCTTCTCTTCTGTAATTTCAGTGGCTGCAATTTCTTCAAGTGCTTTCATGCTAAGGCTTAACTTGCCATCTTTAATGGCTGTAACCTTGACCTTAACCTTCTGTCCAACCTTAAGAACAGATGAAGGATGCGCAATTCTCTGATTGCAGATCTGAGAAATGTGGACAAGTCCTGTCATACCATTACCCAGATTAACAAATGCTCCATAATTCTGAAGGCTCTCTACAACTCCTTCTGTAACTAGGCCAACTTCAACATTAGATATCATCTCAGCTCTTCTGGCATCAGCCTGCTCTTTGAGATACTCTCTTGCTGACAATACAAGCTTATTAGCTTCCTTGTCCGCTGTGATTATCTTAACCTTTAAAGATTTGCCGACATAGTTTGGAAGATCTTCCTCCTCTACAAATTGAAGATCAAGTTTAGAAGCAGGGATAAAGCCTCTGATTCCCTCTAAAAACGCAACACAGCCTGCCTTAACAGCCTCTGAAACCTTAACATCAATATATGAATCAGCCTCTTTTAATTCATTAATTTTATCCCAGGATAATACCTGATTAGCTTCCTTTTTGGACAAGAGAATGTTGCCATTACCATCATCAGTGCTTATGACTGTTGCTGAAACCTCATCCCCTACATGTACATCTCTATGAACAGAAAATTTGGGATCATCGCTCATGTCCTCTACCCTGATAATCCCCTGAGTATAGTATTTGAGATCAAGTGTGATCTCAGTATCAGAAACATCTATTACTGTTCCTTCAAGAATATCCCCTTCCTTAACCTTTCTAAAGGATCTGTCAATTTCATCCTTGAAATCATTCATTGTCTCTTCCGGCATGTTAATTACCTCCCAACATTTTATTAAACACCTTTTTGATTATAACAAAAAGCTTATGGATTAATCCATAAGCTTTATTAGAGGTGACAGGCGGATTTGAACCGTCGATCAGGGTGTTGCAGACCCACGCCTTACCACTTGGCTATGTCACCATATTTAATTAAATGACTCCGACGAGAATCGAACTCGTGTTACCGCCGTGAAAGGGCGATGTCTTGACCGCTTGACCACGGAGCCGCATCAGACCATTTCGCATTGAGTAACGGTCTTCAAAACTAAGCTCCCCAAGTAGGACTCGAACCTACGACACTTCGGTTAACAGCCGAATGCTCTACCGACTGAGCTATTGAGGAATACAGGTACTATTATAACACAAAACACATGCGATGCATGTGTTTCTTTTTTTTGTACCTTCAAAACCGAACACTGATAATCTAAATCCTAACCTCTTTTGTTCCTAACCTTCTTTGGATAAGCCCTCGACCTATTAGTACACATCAGCTGAACACGTTACCATGCTTACACCTTGTGCCTATCTAACCTCATACTCTCTAAGGGGTCTTACTGCCGAAGCAGGGATATCTCATCTTGAGGGGGGCTTCACGCTTAGATGCCTTCAGCGTTTATCCCTTCCGGACGTGGCTACCCAGCCTTATGCATCTGGCGATGCAGCTGATACACCAGCGGTCCGTCCATCCCGGTCCTCTCGTACTAAGGACAGCTCCTCTCAGATATCCTACGCCCGCGCCGGATAGGGACCGAACTGTCTCACGACGTTCTGAACCCAGCTCGCGTACCGCTTTAATGGGCGAACAGCCCAACCCTTGGGACCTGCTACAGCCCCAGGATGCGATGAGCCGACATCGAGGTGCCAAACCACTCCGTCGATGTGAACTCTTGGGAGTGATAAGCCTGTTATCCCCAGGGTAGCTTTTATCCGTTGAGCGATGGCAATCCCACTTTCATACCACCGGATCACTAAGTCCTACTTTCGTATCTGTTCCACCCGTCGGTGTCACAGTCAGGCTCCCTTATGCCTTTACACTCTTCGAATGGTTTCCGTCCATTCTGAAGGAACCTTTGAGCGCCTCCGATACCCTTTCGGAGGCGACCGCCCCAGTCAAACTCCCCGGCAGACATTGTCCCCGGACCTGTTTCAAGATCCTTGGTTAGAAGCCCAGCATCATAAGGGTGGTATCCCAACAGCGACTCCGCAGCAACTGACGTCACTACTTCAAAGTCTCCCACCTATCCTGTACATATGGTACCGGACCCCAGTATCAACCTGGAGTAAAGCTCCATGGGGTCTTTCCGTCCTGGCGCGGGTAACCAGCATCTTCACTGGTACTTCAATTTCACCGGGTGCATTGCCGAGACAGTGCTCAAATCATTACGCCTTTCGTGCGGGTCGGAACTTACCCGACAAGGAATTTCGCTACCTTAGGACCGTTATAGTTACGGCCGCCGTTTACTGGGGCTTAAATTCAAAGCTTCGATTGCTCTAACCTCTCCTCTTAACCTTCCAGCACCGGGCAGGCGTCAGCCCATATACCTCACCTTTCGGTTTCGCATAGACCTGTGTTTTTGCTAAACAGTTGCTTGAGCCTCTTCTCTGCGGCCTGATTTCTCAGGCTCCCCTTATCCCGAAGTTACGGGGACATTTTGCCGAGTTCCTTAACAATGCTTCTCCCGTCGGCCTTAGGATTCTCTCCTCATCCACCTGTGTCGGTTTACGGTACGGGTTATGTATACGCTATAGTGGCTTTTCTTGGCAGTCATATCTGTCGCTTCTCTACTTATTTTCGTTCCCCCTTGCGGGACCGGTTCTTCCTTCCCCGGCTCGACCCTTTTGCCTGCGTCCCCACAGTTCTGATATACATAAGTGCAGGAATATCAACCTGCTGTCCATCGCCTACGCCTCTTCGGCCTCAGCTTAGGTCCCGACTTCCCCAGGGCAGATCAGCTTTACCCTGGAATCCTTGGATATTCGGCCTGGAGGATTCTCACCTCCATCTCGCTACTCATTCCGGCATTCTCTCTTCTATACACTCCGCTGCTCCTTTCGGTACAGTTTCTATGCAGTACAGAATGCTCCCCTACCGATCACATGTACCCGTAGATACATACAATCCCTAGGCTTCGGTGTCGTGTTTCAGCCCCGGTAATTTTCGGCGCAGGACCTCTCGGCTAGTGAGCTATTACGCACTCTTTGAATGTGTGGCTGCTTCTGAGCCAACATCCTAGCTGTCTATGAAATCCCACATCCTTTTCCACTTAACACGCACTTTGGGACCTTAGCCGTAGATCTGGGCTCTTTCCCTTTTGACTACCCAACTTATCTCGTGTAGTCTGACTCCTGCGCTCAGCCTATATGGCATTCGGAGTTTGATAATCTTTGGTAAGCGGTGAAGCCCCCGCGGATATTCAGTGCTCTACCTCCATTAGGCATGCTACAGGGCTAGCCCTAAAGCTATTTCGGGGAGAACCAGCTATCTCCGAGTTCGATTGGAATTTCTCCCCTATCCACAGCTCATCACCACCCTTTTCAACGGATGTGTGTTCGGACCTCCACAGCCTTTTACGGCCGCTTCATCCTGTCCATGGATAGATCACCCGGTTTCGGGTCTATGTGAAGTGACTTGTCGCCCTATTCAGACTCGGTCTCCCTTCGGCTATTTACCTTAAGTACTTAACCTCGCCTCTCCACATAACTCGCCGGACCGTTCTACAAAAAGTACGCGATCACCCTCGTATGGGGCTTTCGCAGCTTGCAGGCACAGGGTTTCAGGTTCTCTTTCACTCCCCTCCCGGGGTTCTTTTCACCTTTCCCTCACGGTACTGTTTCACTATCGGTCACCAAGTAGTATTTAGCCTTACGGGGTGGTCCCCGCGTGTTCAGACAAGGTTTCACGTGTCTCGTCCTACTCTGGATACTGTCTCGCTTCGACCGCTTTCGGATACGAGGCTTTCACTCTCTCTGGCTGGCCTTTCCATGCCATTCTTCTAGCAGTCTCCATCGATTATACAGTCCTAACCCCAGGAAGCAAGCTCCCTGGTTTGGGCTCTTCCGCGTTCGCTCGCCGCTACTTACGGAATCACTTTTGTTTTCTCTTCCTCCGGCTACTTAGATGTTTCAGTTCACCGGGTTCCCTTCCTTAACCTATGGATTCAGTTAAGGATGACAGAGGTCTTCTCTGCCGGGTTGCCCCATTCAGATATCTGCGGATCAAGGATTATTTGCATCTAACCGCAGCTTTTCGCAGCTTATCACGTCTTTCATCGGCTCTTGGTGCCAAGGCATCCGCCCTGCGCCCTATATAGCTTAACCATTTTCAGTCAGCTTATAGGAACTGTCCATTATCTCTCGATAATCTTAGTTCTCATTTCTTATGATGTATAGCGTTACTCATAAGAATGATTTATTTTTTCTTGTTTTGGATTTTCGATGTCTTTTAATCGTAGATTATATCTGGATTAAAATATTTCTCAGTATTCGGTTTTCAAGGTACAAACACAACCTGATAAGTTTTTATCGGGTTGAATGGAGATGGAGAGATTCGAACTCTTGACCCCCTGCTTGCAAGGCAGGTGCTCTCCCAACTGAGCTACACCCCCATTTAATCTGGCAGTCACCTATCCTCCCATACCGTTGCCAGTATAGTACTTTCGGCCGTTTAGGTCTTAACCGTCGTGTTCGGGATGGGAACGGGTGTTACCCCTAAACGCATCACCACCAGAAATATTTCGATGCCCTCGGCATCTAAACAGTAATACAACTCCCTACTTCATTCCTTCTCTTTTCCTTAGAAAGGAGGTGATCCAGCCGCAGGTTCTCCTACGGCTACCTTGTTACGACTTCACCCCAGTTATCCGACCTGCCTTCGACGGCTCTCTCCTTACGGTTAAGTCACCGGCTTCGGGCATTTCCGACTCCCATGGTGTGACGGGCGGTGTGTACAAGACCCGGGAACGTATTCACCGCAGCATGCTGATCTGCGATTACTAGCGATTCCAGCTTCGTGCAGGCGGGTTGCAGCCTACAGTCCGAACTGGGTCGTTATTTTTGAGATTTGCTCCGGATCGCTCCTTCGCTTCCCTTTGTTACGACATTGTAGCACGTGTGTGGCCCAGATCATAAGGGGCATGATGATTTGACGTCATCCCCACCTTCCTCCAGGTTATCCCTGGCAGTCTCCATAGAGTGCCCATCTTACTGCTGGCTACTATGGACAAGGGTTGCGCTCGTTGCGGGACTTAACCCAACATCTCACGACACGAGCTGACGACAACCATGCACCACCTGTCTCAGATGTCCCGAAGGACTAAATGCATTACCACTTATTCATCTGGATCTCAAGATCTGGTAAGGTTCTTCGCGTTGCTTCGAATTAAACCACATGCTCCACCGCTTGTGCGGGTCCCCGTCAATTCCTTTGAGTTTCATTCTTGCGAACGTACTCCCCAGGTGGAATACTTACTGCGTTAGCGACGGCACTGAATGCCTATGGCACCCAACACCTAGTATTCATCGTTTACCGCGTGGACTACCAGGGTATCTAATCCTGTTTGCTCCCCACGCCTTCGAGCCTCAACGTCAGTTGCTGTCCAGTAAGCCGCCTTCGCCACCGATGTTCCTCCTAATATCTACGCATTTCACCGCTACACTAGGAATTCCGCTTACCTCTCCAGTACTCTAGTCAAACAGTTTCCAAAGCAAGCCCACGGTTGAGCCGTGGGGTTTCACTTCAGACTTGCTTGACCGTCTGCGCTCCCTTTACACCCAGTAAATCCGGATAACGCTTGCCCCCTACGTATTACCGCGGCTGCTGGCACGTAGTTAGCCGGGGCTTCTTAGTCAGGTACCGTCATCTCTCTTTCGAGCCTTTCTTCCCTGCTGATAGAGCTTTACATACCGAAATACTTCTTCACTCACGCGGCGTCGCTGCATCAGAGTTTCCTCCATTGTGCAATATCCCCCACTGCTGCCTCCCGTAGGAGTTTGGGCCGTGTCTCAGTCCCAATGTGGCCGTCCGACCTCTCAGTCCGGCTACAGATCGTTGCTTTGGTGGGCCGTTACCCCGCCAACTGGCTAATCTGACGCGGGCCCATCTCATACCACCGGAGTTTTTCACACTGAGTCATGCGACTCTGTGCGCTTATGCGGTATTAACAGCCGTTTCCAACTGTTATCCCCCAGTATGAGGCAGGTTGCCCACGCGTTACTCACCCGTCCGCCACTAAGATACAACAAGCTTTGACCGAAGTCTCTGCAGCGTTATATCTCCGTTCGACTTGCATGTGTTAGGCACGCCGCCAGCGTTCATCCTGAGCCAGGATCGAACTCTCACGTTTAAAAGTTTGATCAGGCTAGAACTAAGCTTGGCTTTTGTTCTGTCCGTTATTTACTAATTCTTTGTTCTGAATAATTCTCTTGGAATTTTTCAGGGTTGCATTACTGTTTATTTGTCAAGGAACTTTGTTGTTGTAGCTCTCAGCCGCAACTCATTTAGAATAACACAGCTTCAAGTTCTTGTCAACAACTTTTTTAAATTTCTTTTGCCCTTTTCGTGGAAATCAACTACCGGGTCAAAGCCTCTATCTCAGTAAGTAGCTGCCCTTCCGCAACGGGCAAGAGCTATTATAGCAAAGCGATTTTATAAATGCAACTACTTTTTTCAATTGTTTATAAAACTTTTCCTAATTAGTAATACAATCTTATAACATGTCGTTAAGACAGGGGTTACTATTTCGATATTTGTAGCATACTGGATCAGAGCTATAATCAAGAAGGCTTCTGCAATTCCAAGGATCGCACCAAGTGCGCCATCTACTCTTCCAACTATCGGAATATTTTTTATTTTTCTGAAGGCATCCGATATAGCAACCATGATCTTATATACTACAAAGGCCACCACCAGATATCCTATCTTGGGAATAATCTTTCCAAGATTAACCGTCAGTACATTCTCTACTATATTGATCGAATAGTATACCGCCACAAAAGATGCAATGACAGCAATCAGTCCAGCCGCTTCAGCAAACAGGCCGTTATTTATGCCATAAGACATTCTCCACAGTATCAGACAGATAACCACAACCGTCATGACTATTTGTGAAACATCAAATCCCACAATCTTTCCTCCAACAATAAAGCTTCATCATCCAATTTATTGATTTTGCATAAATCATATCCATAAAAGAGTTTAACATGAGAAATACAAAATAATACGGTGAACTATCCTATATCATAAGAAATAATTGCGCCAATAATATCTTACCGGCGCAATTACAATCATTTGTCATTATTCATACTTCTTATTTAATCATTCAAAAAAAATCTTTAAATCAGTTTGGTTATATCCAAGCCCATCAATGCATATATTACTTTATCATCATTTGATTGCTTAAAGTTCTTTATCTCTACGCATGACAACATCACTTCAAATTCATTGTCGCAACATTCTTGGATGTAACAAGGGTAAACCTGCTCCTAATGTTCGTAGGAATCATAACCTTAACAGGCTCATCAAACGAGCCAACATATTTATCATGCCCTGACATATCTTTGATCACGCATTCATCTTCGTTATAAATGATTATCTGCTTATCATTAAAAATAATGTCAGAATATGCAATATCAAAATATGTTGTGAGTATCAGGTCTCCCTGCCCATTATAAACCTGCAGCCTGTAATCTCCATCTTCGGTTCCGTTCATGAACACAAGTCCAACATAACTGTCATTATAATATACAGCCCTTACCTGCTCATCACCCATAAGGCTTTCTGACTTACTGACAGGTTTCTGATCTCCCGCATAAAACATTATCCTGTCATCTGACAGAGCGAAAGCAGTATTACCATTAATAAATTGAACATAAGGAACTACAACTCCCGGATAATCATATCCGCTGGCATAGTTATCGATAGAGTTCTGTCCGACTGATCCAAAGTTAAAAAATGCAACGCTTGTCTTGAGTGCCCCTTCTTCAGGATACAGATATGATACACACAAAAGCTCCGCATTAGGCGATAAGCTTATACTTATCGGATACCCGCTATCCTTCATGGTAGTCTTAAAGTTCGCTAGGGTATTTCCTTCCGAGTCATAAAGATAAATCCAGGTCACATCCGTTCCATCAAGCACAGCAGCTACAACGCCCTGAGAAGAAACACAAAAATCCCTGATCGGCAAATTAGTGTCAACTACCCCCATTGCGCCATTTGTGTTACTGACATAAATGTTATGGCCGTTATAATCGCCTATAGCAATTACTGAATTACAAGTATGTGCGATAGGATTCTGCATTTCGTAGGTCTGGTTCCACACAGGCTGTCCTGTAGAGCTATAACAGCTGACACCATCTTTACTGTACTGGACGATATTGCCTCCAAGGCTTATCACCTTGGAATCCGCACTGTTACTGATTGTAGCATCAAGCGATATTTCCGCCTCAGAATACTCCCTGTCTCTCCAGCTCACATACACCACAATTACAGTTAAAAGAACTATCGCTGCAATAGCAATAGTTCTAAAAAACACCTTGAGCTTATGGCTACGGATTTTCTCTTTATAAGAAGTATCTACCCCTGAAGATCCTGGCGTACTGTCATTATTCTTTTTTCTGGCATATGAACTAAAATCCCTGACTTCTGCCAATTCTATTCTCCATTTACACTATCAATTAAACTGATATACAGTCACGCAATCATATTCTCTGTCTGGTCCAAAAATTGGATCCGGGAAGCCTTTCTGATTAACAGAGTTAGGATAAAACTGTGTCTCAAGGCAGAAACCATCTCTTGGCTTGTACTCAGTATTCTCTTTTCCAACCTTGCTCTTAAGGAAGTTACCAACATAAAGCTGAATTCCCGGAAGAGTTGTGAGGCACTTAAGTGTAATTCCACTCTTAGGTGATTTAGCAAATGCTGCCTGTCTAAGCACGCCTTCTTCTCCGTCTACGCAGAAATTATGATCATATCCGCCAACACACTGAAGCTGCTCTACATCTGCATTAATATCCTGCCCGATTTCTTTGGCGTTAGTAAAATCAAAAACAGTTCCTGCCACTTCCGCAAGTTCGCCTGTAGGAATAGCTGCTCTGTCAATTACAGGTGTAAATCTGGAAGCATTTAATGTAAGCTCATGATCAAGGATACTTCCTGAATTATGTCCTCCAAGATTGAAGTAAACATGGTTAGTCATGTTAATAAGTGTCTTGGCATCACTTGTTGCATGATAGTGAAGTTCAAGATTATTGTCCTCATCGAGAGTATATGTAAGAGTAAATACTCTGTTTCCGGAAAATCCCATATCGCCATCAGCAGCTTTGAGAGTGAACTCTACGCAGTTATCACCCTCTTTAGCATCCCAAATGCGCTTGTGGAAACCAATCTCCATATCTGTATGAAGGTTATTAGGGCCATCATTGACAGGAAGCTTAAACTCTTTGCCATCTATAGAATATCTTGCACAAGCAATTCTGTTAGCTGTAGGGCCAACTGTTGCTCCAAGGAAGCAGTCATTGTCAAAATAAGCTTCTGCTGTATCATAACCAAGAACAACGTCTACTTTCTTGCCATCTTTTGTAGGAACAAAAACATTTTTAATGGTACATCCGTAATTGAGGATAACAGTCTCTACGCCCTTGCTGTTAGCAATGTGATAAGCGTAAATTTCTTCCCCTTTTTGTGTCTTCCCAAACAACTCTTTAGTCACTGCCATTTCATATCCCTCCTGGTTATTATCTTATAACTCGGTTCTACCTTCCAACGCTCTTAAAAGAGTGACCTCATCTATATACTCGAGATCTCCTCCAACCGGAACTCCACTGGCAATCCTGGTGACTTTAATACCTGTCGGTTTGATAAGCTTGCTGATATACATTGCAGTAGTCTCACCTTCAAGGCTGGAATTGGTAGCAACTATAACCTCTTCTACCTCATGAGTCTGTAATCTCTGCATCAGCTCTGCCAGCCTAATGTCACCCGGGCCTACGCCAAGCATCGGGGAAATAGCCCCATGCAATACATGATAAACGCCTTCGAATTTACCAGTCTTCTCATATGCTGCTAAATCTCTTGCATTTTCTACAACCATAATAGTCTTATGATCTCTGCCGGGATTACTACATATTGGACAGATATCATCATCAGTAAGGGTACAGCACTCCTTGCAATAATGAACATTTTCTCTTGCATTAACAATTGAATCTGCAAGCTTATGCACTCTGTCCTTGGGAAGTCCGATCAGATAAAAAGCCAGTCTCTGCGCGGATTTACCCCCAATTCCCGGGAGAGAAGATAACTCATCTATCAGCTTATTGATATGTCCGCTGTAAAGCTCCATTAGAAAGGAAATCCTCCGCCAAGACCACCAAGGCCGCCTGTCATCTTGTTAACAAGCGCTCCGCTGGCTTCATCAGCCTGCTTCATTGCCTCATTAACTGCTGCAACTATCATATCCTGAAGCATTTCTACATCATCAGGATCTACTGCTTCCGGTGAAATAGTCACAGATTTAAGTGATTTGTTACCAAATACTGTTACTTCTACAGCACCGCCACCGGCTTTAGCTGTAAACTCTTTGGTCTCGAGCTCTTTCTGGCTCTCCTCCATCTGACGCTGCATTCTCTGCGCCTGCTTCATTAAATTACTCATATTGCCAGGCATTCCTCCACCTGGAAATCCACCTCTTTTTGCCATTGTTTCTTTCTCCTTCTAAAAATATAAGATTACGAATTACTCCGTTTCAATGTCATCCTCAGTTACTATATCAAAGTTTATAGCCTGAAGGTTAACATAGTTTTCCTCAAAAACCTGTGTAGGTTCAAGATATCTTGTTTCAAATTCTACATGTTTACCTGTAGCATTGTCCAGAAAGTCCTGCAATTCTTCCTTGGATTCTCCCTTGGAATACTTATCAGCGATCTGTCTGTTCTCAAGCACAATCTGAAGAGTATCATCATTACCCAGACTAAGTCTTGCCTTTTGAAGATATATCTTCATCGGATTATCCATTCTCATGAGAAGTCCGGGCCAGTTGCTGACAACCTTCTGTATATCCTCCGGAACTGCCCTGTCCAGCACTTTCTTTTCTCTTGGTGTTCCCAGCTGCTGCGCAGCAGCTGCTCCACCCGCTACAGAAACAGCTACCTGCCCTGACTGTATACCCTTTAATAGTCGGCCATTTTCCTCGTCATGCTGCTCAAGGATCCTGATCCTATCCTCAAACGCTCCCTCACTGTCTTCCATCTGCGGCTTGCACAGTTTAATAAGTGTTATCTCTATGAGTATACGCTTCTGAGAAGCATATCTTATCTGCGAAGACAATTCGGAAAAAACTCTGATGTATCTCAGAATAGTGTCGATATCCGCAGTGCTCGCCTGCTCTTTGAGTGCTACCAGATTATCAGAGGAAATATCTATAACATCTTCCATCTGATCAGAGGCTTGCACAAGCATCAGATTTCGCAGATACCATACAAAGTCATTAACAAACTGCGACAGCTCTCGTCCCTGAATGACAATATCAGCCAAAAGAGTAAGTGCTCCGTTAATATCCTGTGTATATAGCGCCGAAAAGAGCCTGCTGAAAACTTCTGTATCTACCGCGCCAAGCACATTAAGCACCTTGTCGTAGGTAAGTTCTTCCCCATAATTAAAGGCAATGCACTGATCCAGGAGACTAAGCGAATCTCTCATGGATCCGTCAGCTGTCTTGGCAACATATCTGAGAGCTCTGTCCTCTACCTTGATGCCTTCTGCATCTACTACTTCTCTAAGTCTTGCCTCGATAGTATCAATTGTGATCCTGTGAAAATCATATCTCTGACATCTGGACAAAATAGTAATAGGCAGCTTCTGAACTTCAGTCGTAGCCAAAATAAACATTACATAAGACGGTGGCTCTTCCAACGTCTTAAGAAGCGCATTAAAAGCGCCTGTCGAGAGCATGTGAACCTCGTCGATAATATAAACTTTCTTTTTACCCTTGGTAGGTGAATAAGAAACTTCGTCGATGATTTCTCTGACATTATCCACACCGTTGTTGGAAGCAGCATCAATCTCGATAACATTCATGCTGTTGCCCGCAGCTATTTCCCTACACATCTCACACTGTCCACATGGACTTCCATCCACAGGGTTCTCGCAGTTAACTGCCCTTGCAAGAATTTTGGCAACAGAAGTCTTACCTGTTCCGCGAGTTCCGCAGAACAGGTAAGCATGTCCAACTCTATCCGATTTGATCTGATTCTTGAGTGTGGTAACTATGTGATCCTGGCCTTTGACATCTTCAAAAACCGGTGGTCTGAATTTTCTGTATAGTGCTACATAACCCATTAAAACTAAACTCCCGCAGCATTTCTCTTATGCATAAGTATCTGCATAAGATTTCAATGCCCTGCACGCAGGCCATTAAAGTGGCCTCATGCCATAACTTTTTTCATATTATGATCATTAATCCCCGAAGCATACTCCAAGCATCTTGGCTTCCTGAATAATGCTGGCATCCGGAGAAACATATTTAAGTTTGCCTGCAATATCTGAAAGAGGAACCTTGACGATTTCTCTGTTCTTGTAAGCAACCATATAGCCATATTCCTTGTTGAGAATAAGCTGGCCAGCCTCCGCACCAAGACGTGAAGCAAACACTCTGTCGTATGGATCAGGTGCTCCACCTCTCTGCATATGTCCGGGCACAGTGACACGAACCTCATGTCCTGTCTTATTCTGTATCTTCTCAGCTATTTCATAAGAAACAGAAGGGTACTTGTAATCTGCCATCTTCTCCTTGTACTCTTTCTTGGAAAGCTTGGCATCCTTCTTGGATATCGCACCCTCAGCCACAGCAATTATAGTAAATCGGCTGCCTCTCTTGTCTCTTGCCTCTATAGCCTCGCAAATCTTGTCAATATCATAAGGGATCTCAGGAATCAGGATAACGTCGGCACCTCCCGCAAGTCCTGCGTTAAGTGTCAGCCATCCAACCTTATGTCCCATTACTTCTATAATAAATACACGGCCGTGAGAATCAGCTGTCGTGTGGATATTATCAATAACCTGCGTTGCCACATCAACCGCGCTCTGGAATCCAAATGTCATGTCAGTTCCCCAGAGATCATTGTCTATAGTCTTGGGTAAAGATACTACATTGAGTCCCTCTTCGCTCAACAAATTAGCCGTTTTCTGAGAACCATTGCCCCCAAGAACAACCAGACAGTCAAGCTGAAGCTTGTAATAGTTCTGCTTCATTGCCTCAACCTTATCCAGACCATTCTCATCAGGTTCTCTGATTGTCTTAAAAGGAGTTCTGGAGCTGCCAAGAATAGTTCCACCCTTGGTCAGGATTCCCGAAAAATCCTTGGATGTGAGCATTCTGAAATCGCTGTAAATAAGTCCCTTATAACCGTTTAAAAAGCCATAGAACTCAACCTGCTCACCACTGTGCGCAATACACTTAACAACGCCGCGCATTGCCGCATTCAAAGCCTGACAGTCACCACCACTAGTCAACATACCGATTCTCATCATTGTGAAAAGGCCTCCTTTGAAAAAGCTCAATTGTAAACGCACATACTACTAACAATTATACAAAATTATTATGTCCATGCCAAGTTACACGGTTGACTGTCAATCATTAAAAAAGTATAATAAAAAGCGCTTTGGAGCTTAGTCCAGGCGCTTTATCATTTGTATTTTGGAGTTGTACCCAAGTGGTTGAAGGGTCCGGATTCGAAATCCGGTAGGTCGGCTAGTCCGGCGCAGGGGTTCAAATCCCCTCAACTCCGTTTTTCAGTTTTAATTTTTCAGTTTATTCCTGCAAATTCCATCCAATAGTATTTTTCATCGTTATCAGAAATTATAAGTAAGAATAAGGTCACTTAACTGTCTGTAGGTTCCTCTCGGAACTGAGAACTCCATTCCATCCTCCATCGACAATATATCCTTATTTATCTTGAGTACTTTTTTCAGATTTATTATAGTCTTGGTCCCAAGGGCATGAAAATACGGCTCTACCAGATCTGCCATTAGTGCCTGCATTGTGCTTCGCACAAAATAGCTCTTTTCCACTGTCACAATCCTCTTGTAATGGTCTTCTGACTCTATGTACATGATGTCCTCAACAGGTATTCTGCTGACTACTCCGCTTTCTCTGACTACCAAAAATCTGGTCTCCTGCTCCTGGCATACTCTGTCCATGGCGTCAAAAAAATCTTCTTCAAGTATGGGCTTTTCAAGATAGTGAACAGCGTGAATCCTGAAGGCCTCTTTATAAAATGCATTTGAAGAAGTCATAAAGATAATATGGCCATTCTCATCCTTGCCTCGAATGGACTCAGCAATTTCTATTCCGTTTAGTTTGTCTATGTAAATATCCAAAAGATAGACGTCATAGGAATTCTTCTCTATGGCATCTAAAAGATCTAAAGAAGTATAAAAGATATCGACACTCATCTCCACTCTGGGATGAGCTGCCTTATACTTATCTAAAAGCCCTGCTGCCTCAGCAGCAGAGCTCTTCTCATCATCACAAATGGCAATTTTGTACATAATACCCCCAACGAAAAGTCATACAAACTTACACTTATATTTCAATTATCAGTTGACTATCCCCTAAAGTCAATGCTTTGTCCGACTAACTTTTCTTCAGGCGCCTGTATATTATTGGCTCTCATATTATAGTTATAAGCCTCAATCTTGGATTTTAATTCTTCTACAGAACTTGCCATGATGATTTCTACATCATCATCGTTTTCAATATCTTCCCAGTTCTTTACTTTGTTTGTGCCATCGGAAGACTTATCTTTTATTTTCTGCAGCTGTTCTTCATGCTGCTCTTTCTTTTCCGCTTTCTTTTCAGCCGCTTTCTCTGCTTTCTTTTTGGCTTCTCTCTTAGCGGCCAGCTTCTCTGTCATGCTCTGTGACGATTTCTGCATAACGGCAAAGAAAGATGCTGTTCCGTTGTCATTGACCTGCATTCCGATCGATTTAACATTGCCCTGCTGCTGAGCAAGTGATTTAAGCGCTGGCATCTGTGACTGAGCTCTTGAAATAAGCCCTTCATACTTGGCTCTGAAGTTCTCATCCGTGGCCATTCTCTCGATCTTTTCCTCATCTATGAGAACAACCATTTTATTGGCATTTCCATAAGAAGCCGCATTCTGCTTGGCATGTTCCTTCATATCTTTACTGACAAGAACAAAATCCATATTTGAATACTTCTTTTTAAGTTCTTCATAGTATTTGGCACCAGCTTCGCTAAGCTGAGCCTTTCCAATGGTCTTGCCATAGTTGCCGGATTTAACACCGCTATTTTCTTTTACCCCGGAATTTTTTATAGCTTCTAATGCGCCAGAATTCGCTGCTATTTCAGAAATATTACTCATGGTTCCCTCCATTTCTCAAGGCTGTTCCTTGACCGCTTCCCTGCTACAATAATATTTATGTCAAAAAAGATTAGACTATACTATTTCTCTAATCTATTTATCGGAAAACCTTCATTATTTCTTTAGAAAAAAATAGCCAAAAGAGAAAAAAATCCCTTTTGGCTAGTCATATCATTTCCACATATCAGAAACAAAGTACATTAGTGCTGACCAGGTATATACAGAATAAAAATGCCCCTTGTCATCAACGCCTTTTTTAAGAAGCTCTCTTGCCTTTTCTTTATCAATTAGAGAAAAGCCGTCAAAACACTCTGAACCTACACCGCCCTTTTGATTCATTTCATCAAGGTTATCTAGGTGAAGTATCACAAGTGCCAGTGCATTGCTCTCATCAGTCATTCCGGGTGTGCTGAAAAGAAGCGGATTTATAACTGATACACTGTCTCTTTTGGTATCCACAACAATTCCTGTTTCTTCGTGAATCTCTCTTATGGCAGTTGTTGCTATAGGGTTTTCTTCATCCCTATCCTCAGGATCCATAAGGCCTGCCGGAACACTCAAAAGAAATCTTCCTGTAGGATATCTGTACTCATAGGATAAAAGAAGCTGCGGCTCTTTGCCCGGAAGTTCAACAATAACCACACAACTGACTGCGTCAGGCAGCATTGTTTTAAATTCCTCTTCTGTCTTGGTAGCAACTATATTATCCAAAGGACGTCTTGTCGCATCAAAATAATGCTTGCCCTCCTCATATTGCAGATCAAAAACACGGATAAATTTCTTATCAAGTATGGTTTCTACCTTATCTTTGGTAATAATTGGTCCAGTCATCACATTCTCCTTTGGTCTTACTTAACGTAGTAGTGCCTTGCTATCCACTTGGAGAGTCCTTCAAGCCCGGGGTATACTATTCTCTCGCTCATGTTAAGCTGATCCAGCATATCCCTTACTCTCCAGCGCAGGTTCTTATCAATAACATATTTAACAGTATCCTTGGTATTCTTATCAAGGAAGCCTTCTATATCTTCTATTCCCATTGGAACAACAGCAAAAAATGAATGCTGATTGATGATTCTCTGATTAAGAGATGGGGGTTCTATTATAACCATTGCAGAATTGCCCATGTCTCTGTCATACTGCTTTAAACTGTTTCCTGTAAGCTCTTTTAACATATCTACAGTAAAAATAGTGGAATGCTTGTCATAGACGGCATATTTATAATTGTTTGGAAGAAGCTCGACCATCTCTGACATATTTATTCGCCAGACCATACAGTCATGCTTATCCATTTCTTCCAGATTTTCCTCTGTCATGGCAAAATTAAGTCCGACAAGTGCAGACTGTGTCCAGTCCAGAAGTCTTGTAGGAAGACCATAGTGCTGTCCCAGTATCATCTGCCTCCATACAGATGAACCAATTGAAGGCTCGTCATTTATCGCATATTTGGCGAAGTTCTCCAGAATAGCAGGCTCCAGGTGGTTCTGCCTGCTCTTACAATTCCTGCTAAGACTTGTATACATGGTAAAAGAGGAATCAGACATTCCTCTGTAAATATATGGGCTCCTGTTTCTGTCCAGATCCGCTCTGTATTCCTGCTCTGTAAGAAGCGGCAAAAGTTCTTCTAAAGTATCAATATGTACTTCTTTTATCATGCCCGGCCCCTTTCAATTAGTATTCCGTATTACTCTTATTAACTCAATTATACACTTTAGGGGAAGTGCTTATCAAATACCTGCCGCAAATACCAATAATATGCAGGCAAACTAAATGAGGCGCAGCCATAAAGCTGCGCCCCTAGTCTATAGTCGGTTAAATAATTGGTTTTTTTATTATTTTACTGTAACGTTTGTAAGGTGTGGGTTAGCTCCCTCATACCAGTAAAGGAATCCCTCTACATCTACTGTCTGGCCAGCCTCAAGTCCGCTTACGAGGTTGTAGAACTTCTCGTCCGAACCATTGAGATAGTACTCAAGGCAGAACTCATAGTTAGCACCATCTTTTGAAAGTGTAACGTAGATATCATCACCAGGCTGCTCATTCTTGAATGCAACTGCCTCAACTGTCATATCTGAGAAAGAAACAAGCTGGTTCTGAAGGTCGATGAGCTCATCCTTGCCAAGAAGGTCTGTAGCATCCTTAGCTGTTGCTACAAAGTTACCATCCTCGATCTCGTAAGTTGCATCTACGATCTCAACTTCACCAGACCACTCAGACTTAACACCTGTAACCTTGATCTTTGTTCCTGGAACAAGCTTGTCATAATCTTCCTGTGAGCAAGCCATCTCATAAATGAAGTAAGCGCCATCCTGATCCTGTGTATAGAATGTAGCCTTATCTTCCCACCATGACTGCTTAGCCTGTACATAAGTCTCAACTACAACTTCTGAATCAAGCTCAGCTGCTGCGTACTCAGCGTATGTCATAACGCCTTCTGACTTAGCATCGTCTGCTGTCTCTGCAACTTCTGTTACTTCTGCTGCTACAGACTCTGCTACAGTTGCTGCCTCTTCTACTGCACTAACTGCCTCAGTAGCTGTTTCAGCAACTTCTGTTACTTCCTGCTTGCCGCATCCAACGAATGCAAGTGCAAGACCCATTGTCAATACTACTGCTAATGTCTTCTTCATAATATTCCTCCTATTATGTGGGCGAACGCCCATGAATAATTACAAACAATGCAATTATACTAACAATATTTCATAAATACAAATATTTATTCATTTTTTTGNAAGTTTTTAGTTTCTCTTTTAACGAATACAGTCCAATCAGAACCCACGCGGTTACAAGAACTGCTATAAGCGCAACAGATGCTGCGGGAAGTTTCCCAAGTTCTGCTTTGCCGCCTATATTGCCTGTAGAACCCTGGTCCAGATGATAAAGCGCCTTAACATCTTCATAAAGCTGGTCAATATAAGCATCATCAACTGTCTTTTTCCTTCTGACAGATTTAGTCACGTTCTCAATAAGCTGTCCGGCCGCATCTCTCACAGAAGCTGATCCGTTAAATACAGGTGTAACAAAGGTGTTCTCAGTATTATCCATGAGGATCTTTGTAGCCTTGATCTTAACGTCATAGTGTTTGTCATCATCACTTCCGGCCCCGGCAAGGTAATCCTGATACTCTGCGGTGCTCTGAGCCTTGGTTGTGACAGGAAGATAACCTTCAGTCTCTGAATAAGCAATCTGAACATCATTAGTCAAAAGATATTGCGCAAAAAGCCAGGATGCCAGTACTTCCTGAGAATCTTTTTTATTGAAAATACATACGGATGGCCCCTGCGAGATCATGGAAGGCTTCTCGGGATCATACTGAGGAATTGCCATTACTTCGGTCTCAAAATCAATAACCTTATCTTCTGAAATATCAAGAAGTGGCGCCTTGGATCCCATCCAGGTAGCCCCTGCAGTTGAGTCAATTGCAAAGATGCACTGTCCTGCGTTTAAAAAGTTAGCCGGATATCCGGAAATCTTAAATGTTGAAAAAGCTCCGCTACCTGTGTGTTCTGCAATAGTCTTCAGAATTCCTCTGGTATCATCGTTAAAAAGAAGAATGTTTCCTTCCTGGTCTGAATAACCTGCCCCGAGCTGCTTAAGGGATTGTATCATCATGTTATCTGTGGACTTGTAAATAAATGGTATCATTACGTTCTGACCATTTACCTTGAATGTCCCGTCTGCATTCTTTTCCATAGCAGCCTCTGAAACCTCCCAGATAAAATCCCAGGTAAGCGTATCCGGAAGCTCGTATCCAAGCTTTTCCACATATGTCTTGTTAATATAACAGGCCTCAGTTGACCTCATGTAGGGAAGAGCATAATGCTTATCCCCAATTACGCACTCTGATAAAAACTCAGGTACTATCTCTGAAACTGCAGGTGAGTCAAACTTAAGGGCGCTTCCACCAAGCCCGTATTTCTCATCAGCAAAAAGATCATCCAGCGGAACTACAGTGTTATTGCCCATAAGATAGGTTGCAATATGATCCGGATAAGTGATACACACATTTGGTGTGGTTCCCGTTGAAATATTGGTGATTACATCGTTGTATATTTTGCCGTAATCCGTATACAGACGCATATTCACTGTAATATTAGGATATAGCTTCTCAAAGTCTTCTATTGCCTTATTATAAATTGCAGTCTGAGTTACATTCGTGTCATTTTTAGCCCAGAAAGTCAGTTCTATCTTCTTATTCTCATCAAGCTCCTGCGGTATCTCAAAGCCTGCGCTGTCTTTTGCTCCGTGGCACCCTGTGAGAATACACGAACTGGCTAATACGCATCCCAAAAAGACTGTTATCTTTCTTTTTATATTGATTACCATATTCTCTCTGATACTCTTTCTCATAAAATATTGACAAGGCTCTTAAATCAGCCCTTCGTTCCGCCTCTTGCTACACCAGCCATGATCTTGTGTCTGAAAATGAGGAACAAAACCACAAGCGGTACAGATATTACAACTACTGCTGCCATCATAGCAGGTACGTTTTCTCGTCCAAAGCCGTTTTCCCTTATCTCCTGGATACCGTTTGAAACAAGGAAATAATTGGAGTCATCTGTGATAAGTCTGGGCCATACATATGAATTCCAGCACTCGATGACCTTTAGGATAGTGATCGTCACTATAGTTGGCCTTGAGATCGGGAGCATAACTTTCCACAAGTATCTAAAATCCGAGGTTCCATCAACCTTAGCGGCTTTATATAGTTCTTCCGGAATCTGCTCAAAATTCTCTTTTAAAAGATATATGTAGAACACAGAAGTTACCGATGGCAAGATCAGTCCCATAAAGGTGTTTCTAAGGTCCAGGTTTGTGATTGTAACGTAATTAGTGATGATAACAAGCTCATTAGGTATCATCATCAGCGACAGAAAAAGAGAAAACACTATATCTTTTCCCTTAAAATCAAGCCTTGCAAAAGCAAACGCCGAGAGGACTACAACCACCATCATAAGAAGGGTTGTGAGCACCGTAAAAACAAAGGTGTTAAAAAAGTATCTTCCGAGTGAAACCGCAGTAAATGCAGTCACATAATTCTCAAGCGTCGGGCTGAGGGTAAAGAATCTGGGCACATATTCTGAATTGTATGCGCCATATCCCTTGACTGAAGTTAGAAGCATCCAGTAAAAGGGAAACAGTACAAGAATTGCCCATAGAGTCAGAAGAAAGTAGATCACTACCTTTCTGAGCCTCTCGTTTCTCACTGCCTGTCTTTCAAGTTTTTTATTGGCATTTTCGTTCATATCTAACCGATTCCTTATTATGACAATTTATTGATAATATACAGTCTTTCTGCTGACCATCAAGTTGATGGTTGTGATAGTAAATACGATTGCGAAGAGGATAAGAGCTGCTGCCGACGCATAGGAAGGATAGCCTCCGCTATTACCGTAGAGCATATCATACACGTATCCGACAATTGTATTCATACCTGCTGCATTAAGATCTGTTCCAAAAAGAGCCACTTCATCGCTATATGCCTTGAAAGCTCCGATAAATCCAGTGATCACAAGGTAGAAAACCATTGGAGATATCATTGGAAGCGTGATCTTATAAAAGATTCTCCACTTTGGAGTTGCATCAACTTCAGCAGCTTTGTAATACATAGGATTTACTGAAGCCAGCGCACTTGTAAGGATCAATATCTTAAATGGCATAACGATCCAAATGGTATAAAAGCACATTACAAACATCTTGGCCCAGTAAGGTCCGTCAATAAAATCAACTGATGGTCCGCCAAATAGCTGGATCAAAAGAGAAATAAGTCCGTCCGAATACGCTGTCTTTTTAAACAGGATCATGAAAACAAGACCTACAGCCAGTGTATTTGTAACATAGGGCAGGAAATATACAGTCTGGAAAAAATCTCTCAAAGCCTTGATAGAACTAAGTTCAAGAGATATCAAAAGAGCTATCCCCGTAGATAAAGGGACAGTGATTATAACGATTATGAAGGTGTTCTTGAGAGCCTGAATAAAGTATGGATCATGAAGAACATAAGAATAGTTATATAATCCGGTTCCCCAGAAGGTCTGGGATGCGAAATTATATCCTTCCTCAAAGGAGTAAACAAATACATCGATAAGAGGATACACCATGAATACTCCAAGGAAAGCTATGGCCGGTAAAAGACACAGCCAGGCAGTCAGATTCTTTTTCATAGGATTATCCTCTCATTGGTATTCTCATCAAAAACATGAACTTTGGACGGTTTAAGTGAAAATCTTATCTTGCCGTCAACTCCGGTACTGACTACTTCTGATGGAATGATGGCTCTGATATTCTCACCTACAAAAAGCGGGTGCTTAGCCACGTAGCTTGTGTCTCTTCCCATTACTTCGCGGTTTACAAATTCGCATTCAAGCGGCCCGTTTTCATCAACAATAAAGCCTTCCGGTCTGATGGATACGGACACATTTCTGTCAGAAACGCCACCGGCGTCAAGGACTCTTGCATCGCCAATATATACCCCGCCGTCTGCAATCCTTCCTTTAAAGGTATTGATCTGCGGAGTTCCCAAAAAGCTTGCAACAAAAAGATTTATCGGCTCATCGTAGATCCTCTGAGGATCTCCCATCTGCTGCAAAACTCCATTTTTCATAACAACGATGGTATCACAAATGCTCATGGCCTCTTCCTGATCATGAGTTACAAAAACAGTTGTAATACCGGTCTCAAGCTGTATTCTCTTAAGTTCCTCTCTGGTCTGAAGGCGAAGTCTCGCGTCAAGGTTTGAGAGTGGCTCATCCAAAAGAAGCACCTGAGGCCTTTTTACCAGCGCTCTTGCAATAGCAACTCTCTGCTGCTGACCGCCAGACATCTCACTTGGCCTTCTGTCCAGAAGTTCCTCAATCTGCACAAGTCTTGCCGCCTCTAAAACTTTTTCTTCCATTTCTTCCTTGGAGAGCTTCTTGTCGCCTCTAAAGTTCTCAAGCGGGAATCTGATATTCTCACGGACAGTAAGGTGCGGATAAAGAGCATAATTCTGAAAAACCAGTCCCACTCCTCTGTGCTGCGGCGGAAGGTCTGTCACATCCGTATCTCCAAAAATGATCCTTCCTTCTGTAGGCTTCTCAAGTCCGCAGATAAGGTTAAGCGCTGTACTCTTTCCACAGCCTGAAGGACCCAAAAGACCTATAAGCTTGCCATCAGGAATCTCAAAGTTAAAGTCGTTAACAGCAATGACGTCCTCTTTAATTTTCTTATTTCTATTAGGAAAACGTTTGGTAACGTGCTCCAGTGTTACTTTCATTACATGCTCCTCCATCAAATATTGACACTACTTATTCTAATGACTATTATGCACTCGCTTATACGCAATAGTCACATCTGATGCCTTACAACCTTGTACTCATCGCCATCCTGATAATATGGGCACTCCTTATTACCGCCAGCTACCATGCGGCCATAGTCATCCTCATCCATATTGACCATACATACGTAACATTCCCAGTCATCATCATATGCATAATTTGCACAAGTATCACAAATCATATAAAACCTCTTTCATTTCTCTTAAAACACCTTATGATGTATATTTTTGACTTTTAACACCTATATCATAATACCTCAAAAACTCATAGCTTCCACATATTTTTCTGCAAAATCTGCTTTGTTTACAAGTTCCACTACCTGCGCAGTTTCCGCTATCTTCTGCAGTCTCTTAACAGCCTTATCACCGGCTTCCCTGCTCGTCAAAAGATCTGTCAAAAGATACATGCATCCCACAAGCGCCGCATTTGACGCACCAAGCACAATCTTGGAATTCTGCGGAAAGAGCTTAAGATATTTAATTTTTTTTGCGTCAAAGCTGCTTGAATATCCACCGCTTATTTCTATATACTCAGGGTCTGTTTCTCCAAGTAGCTGACTCCAGGCCGCTGCTATTGCCGCCTTGCCAAGCTGGACATTCCTGATGTCGCTCTGATAAATCCTGATCCCGTTTTCTCCATCTGTAAGCGGAAAACCGGTCTCGAAATACTCTTTGGTCAAAAGACCTGTTTCATCAACTATCCTGTTTCTGACAAGTTCTGAAACAGCCTCTAAAACGCCGCTTCCACAAATTCCGGAGGGCTCCTTATTTTTGATTGTTTCAAGCTCTACCTTGTACTTGCCATCTTTTTCCTCAATATGGACTCCATAGATTGCTCCCGGGATAGCTGCTGTCCCACATACAATTCCTCCTGCTTCAAATACAGGCCCCGCTGCCGTAGAGGTCACAAAAAGCTTGTGTCCGTCCCAATAAGCCATCTCGCCATTTGTTCCAAGATCCACAAATAAAGCCTTGTGCTTCATCTTTGTCATACTTATAGCATCGATACCCGACACTATATCTGCACCGACAAAAGCTGATATTCCGGGCATCAGTACAGCTCTGGTTTCTGATAAATACGGAAAGTCTTTTTCTGACAGGTCACCTAAAAGTTCCCACGCACTTATATTTTCCACATCAAGATTTACCGCCTTATAGGGATACTCTCCAAGTCCCGCCACATCATAACCTCTTAGAAGATGAAGCATCGTCGTATTGCCAGTGATGCAGATATAATCAAGCTTATTAACTTCTCTTCCATTAACCAGTTCCACAATTAGAGTCTTAATATCTTCCCGAATACTCTGACAGAGCTTTTCTCCATCTCCTCCTGCCGCTGCAGAAATCCTTGCTATTACATCTGCGCCGTATTTCCTCTGATGATTTATCCCGGAAACAATATCAAAGACCTGTCTGGTCTTTTCATCATTCATTCCTACAAGCATAGCTTCCAAGGTTGTTGTCCCGATATCAACAGCTATGCCCCATCCGGTTATGTCTTTTTCATCAAGAGGCTGCTTTACTCTGATTTCAAAGCTTTTCTTAACTTCAATTTCTTCCTCTTTGACAGCCACATCATCAAGAACAATTTCACAGTCACTTGTAACAATGCATCTGCACATAAGTCTGAAGCCATCAGATATCTCTTTTTCCGTCAAAAAAGACTTATCAAGAGAATTCACATCCGGAGCTCCGCTGAGAAATCTGACTCTGCATTTTCCGCATCTGCCGAGGCCGCCGCAGGGAAGCACATATTGCACGCCAGCATCACTTAAAAGCCCCTTGAGCTGTCGCCTTTTGGGAGCTTGCAACCTTATCTTTTTTCCATTTGTATTAATAGTAATAAGCAACTTATTTTTTTCCATAAAACAATGATACACTATTACGCCTTTATTTATCACAAAAAAGGTGCATTTTGAGCTAAAGTGTGCGAAAATATTAGTTGCTTAGGTAATTTTATCAAACAGAATATGGGTATGTATGAAAGGAGATAGTTATGGGACTTTTACAGGCAGCTCTTGTTGCTGGTGGTAGCGTTCTTGCTGATCAGTGGAGAGATTATTTTTACTGTCCTGCTCTTTCAAGCGATGTGCTTATGACAAAGGGTATCAAGAAGGCAGGAAAGGGTAATGAGAACATTATTTCTAATGGTTCTATCATTGCCGTTAATGAAGGACAGTGCATGATCCTTGTTGATCAGGGACAGATCACTGAAATCTGTGCTGAAGCAGGCGAATTTGTTTATGACGTTTCTACAGAGCCTTCAATCTTTTATGGCGATCTTGGAGAGAATATTGTTAATTCCTTCAAGCAGTTTGGAAAGAGACTTGGTTTTGGCGGTGCTACAGCCAAGGATCAGCGTGTTTATTTTGTTAATACCAAAGATATTCTGGGCAACAAATACGGAACAGTTAATCCTGTGCCTTTCCGCGTAGTTGACACAAATATCGGACTTGACATGGACGTTAGCCTTAAGTGCCATGGCGAATACAGCTACAAGATTGTTGACCCTGTTCTTTTCTATAAGAATCTTTGCGGCAATGTTGAGGGTGAATTTACAAGAGACAGAATCGAGTCTCAGCTCAAGTCAGAGCTTCTGACAGCCCTTCAGCCAGCATTTGCCAAGATTTCAACTATGGGCATCCGTTACAGTGCTCTTCCAGGACACACAACAGAGATTGCTGATGCTCTTAACGAAGTTCTTTCACAGAAGTGGACTGAGTTCTATGGAATCAAGATTTCAAACTTCGGTGTAAGCTCAGTTACAGCTTCTGAAGAAGATGAGAAAACTATCAAGGAACTCCAGAGAGCAGGCGCTCTTAGAAATCCAAATATGGCTGCAGCTACTATTGCAAGTGCTCAGGCTCAGGCTATGCAGGATGCTGCCAAGAACACAGCAACAGGCCCTATGATGGCATTTGCCGGAATGAACATGGCTCAGCAGGCTGGCGGCATGAACGCGCAGAATCTCTTTGCTATGGGACAGCAGCAGGCTCCTCAGATGGCAGCTCCCGGTGCAACATGGACATGCTCTTGCGGCGCACCTAACAGCGGCAATTTCTGCACTAACTGCGGTAAGCCAAGACCAGCTACCGGCGCATGGACATGCTCTTGCGGCACAGCTAATTCCGGAAACTTCTGCACTAACTGCGGTGCTCCAAGACAATAAAGCAATCATTTATCAGCAGAGGAACTTATGGCTTTACATGAATATGAATGCCCCGCTTGTGGCGGGGCAATGGAATTTAATCCCAAGACTCAGAAACTTAAATGTCCTTTTTGCGATTCTGAGTTTGACGTCAAGGATTATGTAGCTAACCACAACTCGTCCAGTACCGGAGAGCTTGCAGACGAATATACAAACGAAAATACAACTGATGACGGACAACAACTGTATATCTATAAATGCGGCTCCTGTGGTGGTGAGATTCTCACGACAGAATCACTTGGTTCAACCAAGTGCCCCTTCTGCAGTAACAACGTCGTTGTAAGCGAGAAGTTCTCAGGACAGTTTAAACCTGACTACATAATTCCTTTTAAATGCACAAAAGAAGACGCCATGAAAACCTACAGAGAACATGTAAAATCCAAAAAACTTGTTCCAAAGGTCTTTCTGGATGAAAACCATATAGATGAAATCAAGGGTGTTTATGTTCCTTTCTGGCTGTTTGACGCCACCATGAGCTTTGACGGTTCCTATGAAGGCACCAAGGTCAGAACCTGGCAGGACAGCAAGTATATATACACAGAAACCAAATACTATGATGTAAAGAGATCCGGAACAGAGGACTTTGCCTTTGTGCCTGTAGATGGTTCCAAGGAAATGCCTGATGATCTCATGGAATCCCTAGAACCATTTGATCACAACGAGATGGTTCCCTTTAATATGGGATATCTCGCCGGCTTTTTGGCAAATAAATACAACAATCCGGCAGATGCCATGAAACCACGTGCTATGGACAGGATCAAAGCCTCCATAATATCTGATTTCAAGGCTACCATTAACGGTTATTCCGGTCTCAGGTCACTTAGGGAGAATACCGGGGTTGTAAGTTCATCCTACAAGTATGCTATGTATCCTGTGTATATACTAAACACAACCTGGAAAGGTGAAAATTACTTATTTGCCATGAACGGTCAATCCGGTAAATTTGTTGGAAACCTGCCATTTAGCTGGCTTCAGGCAATCAAATACTATATACCGTTCGCAGCAATAGGCACTCTTATTTCATTTTTGGTTTATTACTTTATAATCTAAAATCAAATATTTAGGTATCATTACAACTTATGAGAATAATTATCAAAATACACAAAAAAATAGCTTTAGCGCTTCTTGCCATCATGATTGCTGCTTTTTGTGTTCCGACTGTCACATCTTTTGCAAGTGACGGACAATTGTGGGATGACTACGTCATGCCATCCACGAGACAAAAAGAGAGACTTCTTGATAATGCAGAGCTCTTAACAGCTTCTGAGAAGCAGGAAATACTTGGTCTTCTGAACAGTATCAGCTCGACCCATCAGGCAAATGTCGCCATCCTGACTGTTAATTCTCACCGTGGTTCTATTCAGGATTATGCAGATGACTATTTTGACTATAACGGCTTTCAGGCAGATTATGACGGCTCAGGTATTCTCTTTATGCTCAGCATGGAAGACAGGGAATGGGCAATTTCAACTCATGGAACTGCTGCCTATGTTTTTACTGATTATGGTCAGGAAGAACTAATGGATGAAATGATCCCGTATCTGCGTGACGACGATTATTACGATGCCTTCAAGGCCTTCATAGATGTATCTGAGAGATACTTCACTCTCTATGAAGAAGGCACTCCATATGACGTGGACTACAAGGACACAAGTCCTGCTGCCGTTACAAGGGCATTACTGATATGCATTCTAATTGGACTTGTAATTGGATTTATTCCAATTGGCATCATGTCTTTGGATTTGAAATCAGTCAAGGCAAGTGTAAACGCAGCAGGTTACCAGATTCACAACGGACTCCATATGGGGCTTCATACAGATACTTACATAAGATCATCAACTTCCAGGACCAAAATTCCGGAAAATAACTCTAATAGCGGCGGTGGAAGTTCTTTCCACGTCTCAAGTTCAGGCTCCAGTCACGGTGGAAGTTCAGGACATTTTTAAAAAAATTTTACAAGGCCAACACATTCTTTCATAGATTGTGTTGGCCTTTTTATATTTTATTAAGTGTTTTTATTATCAGTTAGCTGTATACTATAAGGTAGACAATAGGAGGTCTGTGGGTGAAAACAAAACGCAGGATCAGAACTATCCTTCTGACATTATGTGCAGTTCTCATAATGGGGTTGGCTATTGCCTTCCTTGGAACAGACAGTTTCAAATCTCCCATGAATTATGACTTAGTCCAGCTTGAAGACGGCTGGACTGTTACTCATGCAGATAAAACCTACACTCCTGAGCAGTTGTCCCTGGCAGATATAGGAATTGCTAATATTGGTGATGTGATCACTCTTACCAGAACACTTGATAAGTATGATATTGATCCCGTCACTATTCATTTCAGAAGCATACTATCTACTGTTGATGTCCTGCTGGATGGAGAGTCAATCTATTCCTATGGCTGGGACTATGTCGAAAAAAAACAGATGCTTCCCAAAAAGCAGCATTTTGTTCTTCTCCCAAAAGACTATCCCGGAAAAGAACTGACAATTATCATAACACCTCAGGAAAATGAGGCTTTTTCCGGCATATCTCCAATCATTCTTGGATATATCGAGGACATTGCAAGAGATATATCGCAAAGTAACAGACTTGCACTTTTTATTGCCGTATTCCTTGTCATGTTCGGATATATGATGATTATCATATCTCCTATCCTTATGTACAGAGGAAACCATGATCTCAGCATTACTTTTAGCGGAGTTATTTCTGTCCTTTTAGGACTATACATTCTATGCTTCAACGATCTTTTCTGGTTATTTACTGAAAATGCAGCTTTCTATACTTTCCTTGAATACATCACTTTATTCCTGCTGCCCGCTTCAATTCTCTTATTCCTCTATACAGCCAGGCAGATAAATGGTCATTTAATAGCAATGATCCTCGGCATTATCAATTTCGGATTTGCAATTACCACAGCTATACTTCATCTGACCAACACTATACACATTTGCCATTTTGTAACTACTCTTCATGTGATTGCTCTTACAGAAGGCATATTTGTCATTTCTTCACTGGGGGGTTCTGTTTATAAAAGATACAGATATCCGGACGAATTCAGATCAAAAAGCATGTCGACCAATATGCTTCTCCTTGGTCTTTTATTGTTCCTTGGATGCTCTGTTATAGATATAGTCAAATTCAACATCAAAAAATATTTCAGTTCAGGCGAAATGAATACCAACATTAACTTCCTGACTGTAGGGGCGCTTCTGTTCATGATGTGTCTTGTTCTGAATTATTTCTTCCACTGCATCGAATACATAAATGAATCAAACATGAAACAGCAGCTTGAAGGTCTTGCCTACACAGATAGTCTGACCTCTCTTGCAAATCGCTCAAGGTGTGAACTTACTTTGGCTGAACTAAGCGGTGATTACACCATCATCAGCATTGACCTTGATTATCTCAAATATACAAACGATAACTTCGGGCATCTTGAAGGAGACCGCCTGATAAGTGATTTTGCTGATATCCTGTCCAATAGTTTTACTGATGCCTCCCTTCTTGGCAGAATGGGCGGGGATGAATTTATTGTAGTACTGCCTTATGTTAACGATGAGCGTCTTCAAAGAGATATCTCATGCTTCGATGACCTGATGAAACACAAGAACAGTAAGGAAACTCATCTGAAATTCTCGGCATCCTATGGCTATGCAGACAGTCATGACGAGAAATTTTATCATACAGCTACTGCTCAGGACGTTTATCTTCTTGCAGATGCCAGAATGTACCAGATGAAAAACACTCACCATAAACAGTCTCTTGGAAGACTGTACGATGATCTGCTAAAACATGCAGATAAGGAAGGAGGCTCAAATGAAAAATAAAAAGAGACTCCCTTATTTGCTTGCTTCTTTATTCATAATAGTAGTAGTTATCATAGGCTGCCGCATCACTTTATATCGATCTGCAGACTATGAAATGATCGATCTTAATGACAGCTGGCTTATGAGTATCAACAACTCTGATTTTCATGAAGTATCCATGTGGGACAGCTATAAATACTTTGAGGGGGAGCTAAAGCACGGCGACCACATAATTTATAAAACTGTACTTCCCCAGAGCAATATACCTAACCCCGTACTGTTTTTCAGAAGCAGATATACAACCCTTGGATGCTATATTGACGGCACCAAAATCTATAGCTACGGAGATGAGTACTATAAAACCGGAAAATTTATAGGCAAAATGTACCACATGATACCACTGCCTTCAGACTATGCAGGTAAAACCTTTGTTTTTGACATGTACGTAGGGGAGCCTAATGCCTTCAAGACTCTTACTGCACCGATCCTTGCAGCGCAGACGGATATAAGCGGTAAATTCGTAAGAGATAATCTCCTGATAATAGCCACCGGAATGTTTACATTTGTATTCGGCCTTATGTTCTTATGCATTGGTTTAGTCTTTGTAAACTATGTTCCTGAAGTCAGAAGTCTTCTTGTAGGTTCGTGCTTTTGCATGAATCTGGCAGCCTGGCTGATGACCTACTATAATATTCTTTCTCTTTTTATATATACAGAAAAAGAGACTGAAATAGAATACTTCTGTATGTATATTGTGGTTCCTTACTCATACCTGCTGCTGTATTACATCAAGAACCTAAAAAATGATAGGGGATACAAGGCAATAATGCTCGTAAGCACCGCTGTGCCTATACTTCAATATGCTCTGCACTACTTTTTCGGCATACACCTTCGAGTAACTCTGCCTCTTTATCATGTAGTAGCTGTTCTTGGTTTTGTGATACTGATTTATTATGTAGCAGTCAGTAACAAAAAAAATACGAAAGAATCTCCTGCTACTCTAATACAGCTTGTAGGGCTTTTTGCCTTTGATTTTGGCCAGTTTTTCCACCTTATAATGTATGGCTTCGAGGTTGCCGGCCACCAAACCAATCAATCAGCCAATAAAATAGTAATTTCTTCAGCCTGCCTGATATTCGCCGCCTGTCAGTTATCTACATACCTTATGTACATAACAGAAACCTATGCCAAAAGAAGAGAGAATCAGTCTCTTTCTCATCTGGCTTATGCAGACGGCCTCACTAATCTGGCCAACAGATCCAAGGCAGACAAGCTCATGGAAGAACTAAACAGCGCAACCGATGATTACTGCATAATGAGTATTGATTTAAATGGTCTTAAAGATGTAAATGACAAATTCGGACATCCTACAGGAGACAGGTATCTTAAAGAATTTGCCAAGGTTCTATCCAATACTTTTGGTGAAAATGACTTCTCTGCCAGAATAGGCGGTGATGAATTCCTTGTTGTTCTAAGAGATGCCAACACCAAGGATATAAGCGCACTTATCGGAAGAATGAACAGCGCGCTCAATGTCATGAATGCTCTTTATCCTGATTATAAGCGAAGTGTAGCCATAGGCTTTGCTTTCAAGCATGAGAGCGAAAAAGGAAACTCACATCAGGTCTACCTCCTGGCGGATCAGCGAATGTATGAGAACAAACGCAAAATGCACCAGGAGCTGGGAATACACCCTCGTCTGTGACCTGATATCAAGATCAGATAAATAAGTGAAGCAGTACAAAAACTGCCAGGAATGCCAGATTAGCCACTGTGAAATAAACAATGTAGGCTTTCTGGCGTTCTTTATAGGTAGCAGAATAGAATTTAAAAGATATGAGACTTGCCATAGAAGCTATTAAGGTTCCAAGTCCTCCTGCGTTAACTCCTATGAGAAGCTCCTTATAATTCGATGTAAAGCCGGACAGCAAAAGTGTAGCCGGAACATTACTGATAAACTGGCTGGCAATCACTGCTACCGTAAACTCCTTACCGGAAGTAACAGAATTAAAAAACTCTTTAACCGAATCAATTCTCGCCATGTTCCCTGTAAATATAAAGAATCCTATAAAAGTCAAAAGAAGCATATAATCTGCTCTTAACAGGATCTTGTAATCCATTCCGGCAACCATAACAAGTACGACTGCTGCCATCACATACCAGGGAATAACTCTAAGTACCGAGAGAATTGCTATTACGAACAATACAGTATAGATAACTATCTGCCTGCGGCTTCCAAACTCTTTGACTATGCCGTATTCCGAGTTTATGACTATATCTTTGTTCTTACCAGGCAAAAGAAATATGCACAATACCAGCATCAGGGCAGCTGCCGCTGTAAATGGGAGCATGCAGAGAACAAACTCTCCAATTGACATCTGAGTGATGCCATATAAATACAAATTCTGTGGATTTCCTACAGGTGTTGCCATGCTTCCGAGATTCGCTGCAATCGTCTGGAAAACAATAACAGGGATCATAAGATCTTCTCTCTGACAGCTCTTTAAAACAAGCATTCCAAAAGGTACAAAGGTAATCAGCGCCACATCATTGGTAATCAGCATACTTCCAATAAAACACATAAAAATAAGTGCTGCGGATAACTGCCAAGCCTTGGAGGCTCTGCCCATCAGTAGCTGTCCGATCTTCTCAAATACTGAGTTTTCTTTAAGTCCCTGAATAATTACCATCAGTCCCCATAGTATTCCAAGTGATCTGAAATCAATATAGTCCAGGTATCCCTTGTCAGGTCTTACAAAAAATGCTGAGATAAGAGCCAGTATCCATGCTATGTATAATACCGGATCTGATTTGATCTTCTTCCATAAATCTGCGTAGCTTCCCATTACAAACCTCTAAATATCTATCTCTTTTATCTTGGAAAGAAATCTCTCTATAATACGGATTCCATCTTCTCTTCCAAGCGTTATGTTAAGGCCGAACACTAAAGGCTCAGCCTCACCTATTATACCCCGTTCATAAACCTGCGCAATAGCATTTGAACATACACGGCAATCATAGATATCTTTAAGGTTTGCAGCATCTCCCCACTCCAGATCTTCCCATTTAAGTACATAGGTCATGAATTCGTGTAAGATTCTTGCTGCAACTTTTTTGGTAATCTTAAGCTCAAGTTTCTCAGACGGATAGTGATCAAGAAAGTATTCAAGATAATATCCGAGTCCCTCAGCAGGAAGATCTTCGGAAATTTCTTCCGAATACCTTGTCAAAAGAAGGTCAAAAAACTCTTTTTCAGTCATTGTCGTCCTCTATAATAAGAATTATTTCATTTCTACAGGAGATGCCGGTGAAACAATAAATGTAACATTATCGCAGGCGGCAAGACCATTTACAGAAAACTCTCCTGTCTCATTTTCTGTTGTTTCGCCAGTCCATATATCTTTGACCAGATATTTATCACACTTATATATCCAATCTCCAAGAGCCTTTTTAAGATCACAGAGTTTTATAGTATAGGTTTTATCAGTATCTTTTTCACTTACATTTATAAAACTGAGAGCAAATCTGTTTCCTGAAAGAGGCTTGCAGAGAATGTCCACTCTGTCGATATCTCTTATGTATTCTTTATCAGGCTCCTTGGCAGCAAGACTTGAAAAAACTCGCTTGGCCTGAATTCCAAGACTATCCTGGTTAAGGGAAATGGCATCCTCATTGGCGATAATATTATACAATGTATCCCCCTTGTGTACCCTTCTAAGGTCAAGTCCGAGCATAAGAGGTGAATTCATCATACACCACATAGTCATGTGGGTTTTATTCTGAACGTCGTTTAGGCCGTTCATTCCAATCATCATCATATCCGGGTCATTCCAGCCTTTATCAAGTCCTGCAAACTCATCCATTATAACAGCCTTGCTGTACTGGGTAGCAACACTTGTTGTGTAATCTCCTGTCCAGGTACCAACACCCGGATCTCCGTCACGGCCCACTCTAAATGTTATATCATTTAGTATTCTCCAGGAATCACATACCTTGTAGGCCCAGTTCTGAGGCTGAGTCTTACCCCATTCACAGGCTGAATAAATAATGTCATTATCAGGAGCTAATCTATTCAGCTTTTTTAACAACCTTGCATAGGAATTAAGAGTATTCTCCTGGCGGCGGTGATTCATAAGACGAATTCTGTTTTCGCCTTTTTTAAGTTTTATAGATATTTCCCTGCTCCAGATAAAGTCTCCCTCAGATGGTGTTTCATCAAGGAAATCATCCCAGTAATACTCATCTCCTACCGCAACCTGAAGCCACGCTCCTACACCTTCTCTTTTGCCTGATGCGTAGTTAACGCAAAGGGTAGTATCCATATCCCTGTCTGCGTTTACAACAAATACCAGCTCGCTGCTGCGAAGTCCGACAGGAGAAGCTTCCGGACCTGTACCATCAAAAGTCCCGATTCCGGTAATGTAGTCCTCTTCTCTGGAAGCCCTTTCCCCTGTGAGCTCTATCCCTGCAAGGCTAACCTCACCGCCATCATGGACTCCATAGATTACCGGGAATTCTTCAGCCCCGATCCTGATACCCCTTATGTTAGGAGCAAATGTGTAACGGGCATTTTCAGGATTTGAAAAGGTCGCATTATCCCACAGATAATAACAGTTATCCACCTTGAGGAAATCAACTCCCCACTCAAGGTAGTTCTCTGCGTCCTCTTTCTCATGTCCGCAGGTTCCAACCTCTGCTCCGGCACACAGATTGGTTCCTATATCGTTGTACATTCCAAACTTAAGGCCCTTGGAGTGAATATAATCTGAGAGTGCCCTAAAGCCGCCAGGAAACTTGCCATCCTCATTGGACAGCCTTCCGTCTACACGTTGGTCCTTGTAGCATCCATCATCAAGAACAATGTATTTATATCCAAGCTTATCAAGGCCAAGTTCTATAAACTTATCCGCCATAGCCTTGGTAAGTTCCTCTGTATTTCCACTGCCAAAAGCATTCCAGCTATTCCAGCCCATTGCCGGGAGCCTGTATTTCTTTTTCCCAAATAGTACTTTTCCATTATCAAATGAGTCGAATCTTCCCTCTGCCTCTAATCTATCCGGTGTCATGTCATATCTCCTTATGTCTTTATGTGTTACTCATACGATTATCTCACTACCGCAATCCCCTGTCATTTCACTACTTGCTCATACTTTGCAAAATAATGCTATGTGCCAGTTGAGAGATTTACTGTTAAGAAAAAGCGCTATGGTATATAAAAACCATAGCGCATTTTTGGTCCAAATATCTGCAAAATTATTCGTTTGCATTTCCTTTAAAAATTACTATTCCCTTTTTCTTGAACTTCTTAACCGGTTCAGCGGAAGGAGCAGCAGCTTTCTCAGCAGGCTTTACTTCGCTTGAAGTAACTGCCTTCTTGGGAGCTGCAGGCTTTTTAGGTGCTGCAGGCTTTTTGGAAACGCCAGCTGCCTCTGCAACCTGAGCTACAACTGAAGTTCTCTTAGGTGCTGTCTTCTTCTCTGTAGTCTCTGTCTTGGGTGCCGGGCGTGTAGCTGCCTTGGCTGCTGCCTCTGCTGCAATCTTGGCAGGGTCTCCAAGCTTCATAGTAAGAGCAATTCTCTTTTTATCAAGTTCAACGTCAAGGACCTGAACATCTACAATATCACCGACACTTACTGCTTCAAGCGGATGCTTGATGAACTTGTCTGTGATATGTGAGATATGAACAAGGCCATCCTGATGAACACCTATATCTACAAAGCATCCAAAGTCAATTACATTTCTGACTGTACCCTTCAGGATCATTCCAGGCTTAAGGTCCTTCATATCAAGTACATCACTTCTAAGAATTGGTGCAGGCATATTCTCACGAGGATCTCTTGAAGGCTTTTCAAGCTCGCTCAGGATATCTGTAAGAGTGATCTCTCCAATTCCAAGCTCCTCTGCAAGCTTTTTCTTCTCAGGCTCTGTAACCTTTTTAGACAAACTTCCTACTGCTGAAGCTCCTCCCTGATCATTTGCCTTCTGCTCATTCTTCTTATTAGTTCTAACTTCATCATCATCTGTAGCCACAAGATTGCTGCCTGCAAGGGCTGCTGCAAGAGCTGCTCCCATTGCTGTGCTGGTATTTCTGATAACAACCTGCTTGGGCTTCTTGGGTGGACGAGGCTTCTCCTCCTTGGCTGCTACAGGCTTCTCAAGAGCTGCCTTGGCTGCATTCTTCTGAGCCGCGCGAACATCATCAAAAGTAATACCAAGCTTATCCATAAGTTTGAGTGTAGCTTCATAGGATTCAGGGTGAACACTGGTTGCATCAAGTGGATTCTCTCCATCAGCTATTCTGAGGAATCCTGCGCACTGCTCATAAGCCTTAGGTCCAAGCTTAGGTACGTTCAGAAGTTCTGCTCTACTCTTAAACTTACCATTTTCCTCTCTGTAATCTACGATATTCTTGGCAATAACCTTGCTGATACCGGATATATACTGAAGAAGAGGAGCTGATGCTGTATTTAAGTCAACACCAACCTTGTTAACGCAGTCCTCTACTACACCTTCCAGTGTCTCGCCAAGCTTCTTCTGGTTCATGTCATGCTGGTACTGACCAACACCGATTGATTTAGGATCGATCTTAACGAGCTCTGCAAGAGGATCCTGAAGTCTTCTTGCGATTGAAGCGGCACTTCTCTGTCCTACATCAAACTGAGGGAACTCTTCTGTAGCAAGCTTACTTGCTGAGTAAACAGAAGCTCCAGCCTCATTAACAATAACGTATTGTACAGACTTATCAAGTTCCTTGATAAGTTCAACAATAACCTGCTCAGATTCACGGGATGCTGTACCGTTACCAACTGAGATAAGATCAACATCATATTTATCAATAAGTTTCTTGAGTTCTGCCTTGGATTCCTCAACCTTGTTCTGAGGTGCTGTAGGATAAATAACCTTAGTATCAAGAACCTTACCTGTTGCATCAACTATAGCAAGCTTACAGCCTGTCCTGAATGCAGGGTCCCATCCAAGTACTGTCTTGCCTGCGATAGGAGGCGCCATGAGAAGCTGTGTGAGGTTCTTGCCAAATACTGAAATAGCACCATCCTCAGCCTTCTCTGTAAGCTCATTTCTGATATCACGCTCAATAGCAGGTGCAATAAGTCTCTCATAAGCATCCTGATTGATCTCCTCGATTACCGGAGTTGTGATAGGGTTGTCATTTTTGAGCATCTTCTTGTTAAGGTACTGCAAAATCTGCTCTTCCGGAGCTTCAATCTTAACAACAAGGAATTTCTCAGCCTCTCCTCTGTTAAGAGCAAGTACTCTGTGACCAAGAACCTTTTTGATAGGCTCTTCGTAACCATAGTACATCTCATATACACTCTGAGCCTTCTCATCCTTGGCCTTACTGGTGAGAATTCCCTGTTCCATAGTAGCTTCTCTGATATATGTTCTGAAATCAGCGTTATCGGAAACATCCTCAGCAATGATATCCATAGCACCCTGAAGAGCTTCTGCCGCATCATTGACACCCTTTTCAGCATCTACATATGCAGCTGCCTCCTCAGCAAGAGGTTTGGTAGTCTCCTGTGCCAAAAGGATCTCAGCAAGGCCTTCAAGTCCCTTCTCCCTTGCAATGCTGGCTCTTGTCTTCCTCTTAGGTCTGTATGGAAGATAAAGATCTTCGATAGCAACCATCGTCTCAGCAGCAACGATCTTGGCTCTGAGTTCGTCTGTCATCTTGCCCTGTTCCTCAATTGACGCAAGAACCTGTTCTCTTCTCTCCTCAAGGCTGCGAAGATACTTGAGCCTCTCATCAAGATTTCGAAGCTGCTCATCATTAAGTGAACCGGTAACTTCCTTACGGTATCTGGAAATGAAAGGAATAGTGTTTCCTTCATCGATCAGCTTGACAGCTGCCTCAACCTGCCACTTCTCAACGTTTAGTTCTTCTTTGATCTTTAATACAATATCCATTTTTTCCTCGCTAATAACTATAAGTCATATTCTGCTGTTCCTAGAAAAAAAGACTAATTTTTCAATTAATTTTTCATTAACAGCGCACACTCCTTATTATACCAAGCCTTTTGCTACGTTTTCAAGACTTGGCAGAAGCCCAGAATCATTGTAAAAGCCGCTCTTTTATTGTAAAATCTATAGTAAGAACCTATGTTTGAGAGGAAAAGTTTTGATGGGAGACGAGGATAACCAGTACTTTTACAATAACTACAATTACAATAAAGCTCACAACGAACTTGATAAACACGTTAATTTAGCGACCCTCAGCCTAGTACTTGGGCTGATTTCCATTCCCTTTTGTTTCTTCATGTACACAGGAATCATCCTTGGCGGTATCGCAGTAGTGATGGCAATCCTGTCCAAAGGAGCTGCGGAAAGATTTCTTCCGCAGGCCAAAAAGGGAATAGTATATGGCACTATTGGTGTAGTTTTGGGATACGGAGTGCTTGTTTCCAGCATTCATAATATCATGACTGATCCTTCGTATCGCCAGCAGCTCAACCAGTTTTCTGAGCAGTATTATGGCGAAAGCGTAGATGATATGCTTAAGGAACTCGGAGTACAACTGGAATCCCAGTGATCCGGCTTCTCTTTTGCCATAGAAAGAGGTGCCCATGAGTATGATAGGTGCAATAGGAAGTGGATACGGTGCATACGCAGGTCTTGGTGTTACAAACCGCACACCTGCCGAAGGATCCAAGCCTATACTTAATCCAAATGAATCTACCAATAAGGCTCCAGGTAAGCTTTCATCTCCGGCAGAATGTGAAACCTGCAAGAACCGCAAATATCAGGACGGTTCAGATGAGATGGTTTCTTTTAAATCGGCGCAGCACATCAGTCCTCAGTCAGCAGCTTCCAGAGTTCGCGGACATGAGGCTGAGCATGTCAGTAACGCTTACAAGGATGCAGCCATGAATAACGGCAAAGTATTACAGGCATCTGTTTCTATCAAGACAGCAGTGTGTCCCGAGTGCGGACGCGTTTATGTCAGCGGTGGGGAGACCGCAACCAAGATCAAATACAGTAACGAAGATAACCCATACCAGAAATCCCGCAAGGCTATGGACCAGCAGGGACTTTTGGGCGCCAATATAGATCTGGCAGGATAAGGAGGTTGTCGGGGGAGTATAAATGTCAACAATATCAACAGCACAGCTTAAAGCTATCGCCAAAGAAAGAGCTCTGGACAGATACGGAACTCTTATTTTTGCGAACATTCTTATTTTCATTATTCAGGTTTTAATCTCGGGTATTACCACAGTTGCATCCTACGGTAATATCCTCATTTTTATCATCAATCAGTTCATCAACCTCATAGTGAGCATTCTTCTGGGTATCCTTGCATCAGGCAAGGCTTATCTTTATATGAATCTGGTTTACTCACAGACAATTTCTGCATCTGATATTTTCTTTGGTCTCAAACAGCAGCCGCAGAAAGCTGTAGTTATTCAATCAGTCTTTGTAATAGCCAATTATCTAGTGACTCTTCCATCTTCACTGATCCTTTTTTACGCGGATCAGACATCTTCTATCGACCTGTATCTGACCAACATTATTATTCTGATAGCTGGCATAGTGATCAACATATTTATTTATTTGATGTATTCACAGGCATTCTTTTTGCTCCATGATTTTCCTGACAGGTCTGCCCTTGAGCTTCTTAAGACAAGCCGTAGATTAATGCAGGGCAGAAAAGGAAAGCTTTTCCTCTTGCAGCTAAGTTTCGTCCCACTATATATCTTTGGAATAATCACGCTGTTTGTTCCTCTTTTGTGGATCAGCGTCTACAGATATGCCAGTGTAGCTGTCTTTTATCAGAATCTGATCTCAGAAGCAGCAAATGTCAGCAGCAGTAAGGAGGAACAAAATGGACTTAATTGATGCTATACGTGCTATCGATAAGCCACACGAGGACGACGTTTTAAACAGACTATATACACCCTGGGGTGAGAAACTCGACAGGAATAATGTACTCAAAGAGTATCCACGCCCTCAATTTCAGCGAAACAGCTACTATAATCTCAACGGCGAGTGGGAATATGCTATAGTTCCTCAGGAGTCAGGCGAGTCAATGCCTGCACAGATGGATGGCAATATTCTTGTACCTTTTTCACCGGAAGCAATCCTCTCCGGAGTTGAGAGACGCCTTGAACCCTATCAGTTTCTATGGTACAAAAAGTCTCTCCCGACTCTTACCAGGAAAAAAACTGATTCCAGATTTTTACTTCACTTTGGAGCAGTTGACCAGTTCGCTGAAGTTTTCATCAACTCTGTTTCAATCGGTAATCACAAAGGTGGCTATCTTCCATTTACCCTTGATATAACAGAATACCTTAATTATAGCGATGACAAGCTCAGTACTCTTGATAATATTCTTGCTGTTAAAGTTTCTGATACAAGCGATTCTTCATATCACAGCAGAGGCAAGCAAACTCTTAAACGCGGCGGTATGTATTACTCTGCGCAGAGCGGAATCTGGCAGACTGTATGGATTGAAGAAGTTCCTGACACATACATAAGAGAACTACGTATCAGACCAGAAGATGACCTCAGAACCGTGTCGATTGAAGTATCTACCAATAAGCCCAGCCGGGTTACAGTCAGGATTCCGGGAAAAGAGCTGGTGAAATCACCTTCTTCATCTGATTCCTATGACACTACATTCACAGGTGATTTTTCTTTTTCCTCAGATACCTATCCCAGCATAGGCGAAGACCACTCGGCAATAAGCCCAAGCTATTATCACTTTATTTTTAAACTGGATAATCCACATTTGTGGAGTCCTGAGGATCCATACCTTTATCCTCTCCAGATCAGCACTGCCGAGGATCACGTGGATTCCTATTTTGCTATGCGCTATTATTCCATAGAAAAAGACTCACTTGGTATCAGCAGATTCTGTCTGAACCACACTCCATATTTCCTTATGGGTGTATTAGATCAAGGCTATTGGCCAGATGGACTTTATACTGCCCCATCAGATGAAGCACTGATTTTTGATATCAAAGAGATGAAGCGTCTTCATTTCAATATGATGAGAAAGCACATCAAGATAGAAGCAGCCAGATGGTATTATCACTGTGACAGACTCGGCATGATAGTCTGGCAGGACATGGTAAGTGGTGGCTCATCTTATGCCAAGCCTGTTGTATCATATCTGCCAACTCTTTTCCCGGGTATGTTTGGTCGTATGCCGGATGGACCATCTACCTACAAGGCATTTTCCAGAAGCTCTGCAGAAGGCCGTAAAGAATGGCTCAAGGAAATGCAGAATACTATAAGACACCTCTACAATGTGCCGAGTATTGCCACCTGGGTTCTGTTCAACGAGGGCTGGGGGCAGTTCAATGCTGCCAGCGCAACTATAATGGCAAGGGAACTTGATGATACCAGACCAATCGATCAGGCCAGCGGATGGTTTGATGAAGGAAGTGGCAACTACAGAAGTGTTCATAACTACTTCAGGCCGCTTGCTGTTGAGCATGACAAGAACGGAAGAGCCTTTGTAATTTCCGAATATGGTGGATTTACACTGCACATAGATGGACACAGCAGCGTAGACAGAGTGTACGGATATAAAAAATACGACACCCTGGATCAACTGGGTGTCGCATATTATAACCTTATAAACGGCTCCATCAAGCCTCTTATTACCGAAGGTCTTGCCGGCGCTGTATACACGCAGGTAAGTGACGTAGAAGAAGAAGTTAATGGTCTTATGACCTACGACAGGCGTATAACCAAGATCAACCCTGACCTTGATCCAAGCCTTTCTCAGAACATCAACAATGCTCTTAATAAGCTTTAATAAACTTCTACCTGACCATTGAATATTCTCTGAAGCTTATTTCTAACTGTAATAAATGCAGGGATCAGAAACGCATCTGCCAATATCCATGCCACCGGGCTGGCGAGGCAGATTGCGGTAAATCCCAGATGTGGCACCAGTAACACCGCCACAAGCGATCTTCCAATCATCTCCATGACACCGGCAAGTACTGCAAACATAGAATATCCCATACCCTGAATAAGGAATCTTACAATATTAACTAGCGCAAGCGGTATATAGAACAGGCTGTTATATATCAGGAAAAGATGCGCATTATCAAGGCATGTAACTTCACTTGCATCAAGGAATATCATGGCAAAATTTCTTCCAAAGAAAGCAAGAACAACAAATGCCAGTATAGAATAAATACTGCCAATCTTAACCGCCGCTCTAAGTCCCATTGTCAGATGATCAAGCTTCTTGGCACCTACATTCTGTCCACCATAAGTTGCCATAGTTGAACCAAGAGCATCAAAAGGAATACAGAAGAACATGCTGACCTTACTTGCTGTAGTGACAGCAGTAACCGCATCCTCTCCAAGCCCATTTATAGCTGTCTGTAAAATAACACTTCCTATTGCTGTAATTGAATACTGAAGTCCCATAGGAACTCCCATATTAAGAAGGATCAGGAAATGAGATTTATCAGCCTGCCAGTCAACTTTTGAAAGCCTTAGAATATCTATTTTCCTGACAATATATAAAAGACAAAGTGTTCCTGCTATCAGTTGTGAAACAACGGTAGCAAAGGCCGCACCGAATATCCCCCAGTGGAATACCAGAATAAACAAAAGGTCAAAAGCAATGTTGGCAACAGAACCTATTATCAGATACTGCACAGGATGCTTACTATCTCCAAGTGCACGAATTGTAGCTGATAAAAGATTGTACATATAAGTTGCCGGAATTCCAAGAAAGATAACGATTATATACTTATAAGCATAAGTCAATATGGAATCAGGAGTTCTCATTACGACAAGGATCTGTTTGCAGAATATGCTGACAAAAAAGGTCATAACTACTGCAAATACTGAGCAGAGAATAATTGCATGAGTGAAGAATTTACGCATGCTCTTGTAGTCTCTTGCTCCAAACCTCTGCGCTATAGGTATGGCAAAACCATTGCACACTCCCATGCAGAAGCCCATGATCAGGAAGTTAACAGCACCTGTAGATCCCATTCCGGAATAAGCTTCCTTACCAAGAGTCCAGGATACTATAGCCGTATCGATTATATTGTAAAGCTGCTGGAACAACATTCCCCAGAAAAGAGACATTGCAAATCCCATTATGAGTTTCATAGGATCTCCGACAGTTAAATCTCTTATATTACTTGTCTTCGTCATTTTGTTTTCCTTTCACTAATCAACGAAGATACATACTACTACAAATTGTTTATTATTGTAAAGTGGTTATTAATTTTGTACAATGTACTTAAATTTTTTATCTGAAATCACGCGGAAATGGAGACATTATGGATAACATTAAAGCAGTAGTTTCTCTAGGACACGACGCTCTCGGTGTTACAACCTCAGAGCAGCTCACAGCTACCAAAGTCGCAGCTACGGCTCTTGCAGATCTTGTAGAAGCCGGTTACCTTCTTACAATTACACACAGTAACGGACCTCAGGTCAGCATGATACACAAGGCCATGACTGAGCTTCACAGAATGTATATTGATTACACCGCAGCTCCCATGTGCGTATGTAACGCAATGAGCCAGGGCTATGTAGGATATGATATTCAGAATTCCCTCAAGGCAGAGCTCACAGCAAGGGGTATTTCCAAGGCTGTCAGCACAATCCTGACACAGGTAACAGTTGATCCTTATGATGAAGCATTTTATGCGCCAACCAAGGCCATCGGCAGATATATGTCCAAGGAAGATGCCGATAACGAGATAAAAAAAGGAAACTTTGTTAAAGAAGATCCCGGCAAAGGCTACAGACGTATAGTCGCAGCGCCCAAGCCAATTGATATAGTTGAAATTGATGCAATCAAAGCCCTTGTAGATGCAGGCCAGATCGTAATTGCATGCGGAGGCGGCGGAATTCCTGTTATCCAGCAGGGACACATCCTCAAGGGTGCATCAGCAGTCATAGAAAAAGATGCCATCGCCGGCAAGCTTGCTGCTGACCTTAAGTCAGACAAGCTCATAATCCTCACATCCGTTCCTTATGTATACAAGAACTTCCAGAAAGAGGGCCAGGAGGAAATCTCCAAGATGTCCGTTTCTGAAGCTAAGGCATATATTGAGGCAGGTGAATTTGGCGAGACAGACATGCTTCCCAAAATAGAAGCAGCAATTGAGTTCCTTGAATCCAACCACGACGGCGAAGTTGTTATCACTTCTCTTGGAAGCGTCAAGGATGCGCTCAAGGGTAAAGCCGGTACTCGTATCACTTTCTGAAACAAAGAAAAAAGAGCTGTGAAATAATGAGAAATCATTACTTCACAGCTTTTATTTTTTAATCAGGTATTTGTAGCCTGCTCTACGTTTAACTGAGGAAGCCTTGGCTGAACAGATTCTCCTCTTATCTCAATTAGAGGAGATGCCTTACCCTCAATATAGTCACGTGTAATTGTCACTCTTCCGATATTGTCATCCTTGGGAATCTCATACATGATATCAAGCATGAATTCCTCGATAATAGCACGGAGAGCTCTTGCTCCAGTATCCTTTTCAAGAGCTTTCTCTGCTATAGCTTCAAGAGCTGTATCATCAAATAATAAATCTACTTCATCAAGAGCAAGGAGCTTCTGATATTGCTTGAGGATAGCATTCTTGGGCTCTTTTAATATCTTGACCAGCATATCCTTGGTAAGAGCCTGAAGGGAACAGATTATAGGAAGACGGCCCAAAAACTCAGGAATCATGCCGAACTTCTTGAGATCATCAACTGTTACCTTGGACAAAATGTTAGGATCATCTTCATATTTATCCTTAAGATCAGCATCAAATCCTATGGATGTCTGCTTATTAAGTCTCTGAGTAATGATGTCTTCAAGATCAGGGAATGCACCACCACATATAAAGAGAATATTTCTGGTATTAACAGTAGCAAGCGGAACCATGGCATTCTTGCTGCCGGCGCCTACAGGAACTTCCACATTGGAACCCTCAAGGAGCTTGAGCATTCCCTGCTGAACAGATTCTCCGCTTACATCTCTGCTGGTAGTATTTTTCTTCTTGGCAATTTTATCTATCTCATCGATAAAGATAATACCATGCTCAGTTTTCTCAACATCATTGCCTGCTGCAGCAAGAAGCTTACTTACAACGCTCTCGATATCATCTCCAATATATCCGGCCTCTGTAAGTGATGTAGCATCTGCAATGGCAAGCGGCACATCAAGGAGTTTGGCAAGAGTCTTGACCAGATATGTCTTACCACTTCCTGTTGGTCCCAAGAGAAGGATATTGGATTTCTCAATTTCAATCTCATCCATTGTATCCGTTGCTACTCTCTTATAATGATTATAAACAGCAACAGACATTACCTTTTTGGCCTGATCCTGTCCAATAACGTACTCATCAAGCTTAGCCTTGATCTTGTGCGGAGCAGGAATATTCTTGATGTCTATAGCAGCTTTACTGCTCTTCTCACTCTTTTTCTTGATCTTCTGAGAATTAGGGATTCCGCCGCCCATATTGAAATTGCCGTTCGTGAGATCTCCCATGTTAAAAAATCCCATGTTAGGCATTCCTGTCTGTTTGTTAAGCTCATTCATGAGATTAGGATTATTAAGCATATTCTGATAATCAAACTGGCTCACTGTATCCATCGTCTTGTGCATACAATCGTTACAGATTGATATATTGTTCGGAAGATGGAACATCTTACCAGCCTTACTCTCAGGTCTTCTGCAAACAAAGCATACGTCTTCAAATTCCTGCTTGTTGTCTTCGTCCTTAATATCTACGCTCTCATCATCTGTAACTTCTCTGAAATCGAAATCATCATTTCTGTTGTCTGTCATCCGATAATTCTCCCTTATTTCCTGTGAAAAAAGAAATTGCTATGGATGGCTCCTCGTCATCCATAGCAACCATATAGTTCTATTCTTGATCAATGTCCACCATTGCCTGATCCAAAGTTTCCTGATCTGTCTTCAGGCTTGGCTGGTGTCTGCTTGCCATCATACTGTCCTGAGCTTCCACCGTTTTCAGCTGCGTGGAGTCCTGAGAACTAGTCTCGGTTGCTCCTCCTAGTGTAACATTATATGTAACTTCTGTATACTCTGAACCGTTCTGTCTCATAACAGTTACAGGCACTGTAGCTCCGATCGGATAATACTGAAGTCTGTTCTTGAGATCATCCATAGAAGCAATTTCCATTCCATCAAATGAAACGATAACATCGCCCTTTGTGATGCCAGCTGCCTCAGCACCGCCTCCATTTGTTACTTCTGCAATATAAACACCAAGTGGAAGTCCATAAACTGCAGATACTTCAGATGTAACACTTACTCCTGATATTCCGATATAGCCTCTTTTATCTTCGGAATACTTGATCTTGGTCTGCTCATTCATAAGCTGTTCAATGATAGGTTTTGCAGCAGAAATCGGAATTGCATATCCCATTCCTTCTACTGTATCTCCACCAATCTTATTGGAGTTAATACCAATTACTTCACCCTGAAGATTCAGAAGTGCACCACCTGAGTTACCAGGATTGATAGCTGCGTCAGTCTGAATGAATTCTCTTGAAGATCCATCATCAAGTTCTACCTGACGGTTAAGTGCTGAAATAACACCTGTTGTAACTGACTGTCCATAACCAAGAGCATTACCAATTGCTATAGCCGGTTCTCCAAGTACAAGAGCATCACTATCGCCAAGAGTTGCCACTTTAATACTACTCATTGTATCGCTTGAAATCTCATCAAGAGAAACTGCGATAACAGCAAGATCCATGTCTGAGTTTGTACCCTTAACATCAGCTTTTATAGTAGATTCATCATTAAAGATAACTTCCAAAGAATCAGCACCCTCAATTACATGATAATTGGTTGCTATCAAAAGTTCTGAATCATTCTGTCCAACTATAATTCCGCTTCCTGATGCTGTAGCTTCCTGAGTCTGTACATAGCCAAAATAGCTTGCTGAAGCTGTATAGTTGTTGTGGATAATTACCATTGCTGGCATTACCTCTTCTACAACGGCTGTAACATCTGTAACAACAGCCTTAGTTTCTGCAGAAACAGTAGTTGTCTGAACCTTGTCCTCAGAAGTTTCTGTCTGTGCCACCTGAGCCTTCTCAGTTGTATCTTCCTGAACCTGTGTTGTCTCTGCAACTTTATCAGCTACCTTATTGGCGATTGCAAAATAAGAAGCACCAACACCGCCTACAAGGAGAGCAAGAATAGCAACTGCTGCTACAACTATTGCTGCTGTATTCTTCTTGGCCGGTTTAACAGGAGCTGCAGTCGCGTTGCTGTTATTGTACTGATATGTACCATATGTGCGAGTCTGCTGCTGATTGTAAGTATATCCATTTCCTGTATTGCCATAGCTGTAAGTATTCTGGCTCTGCTGATTATTACCATAGGAGTAAGGATTATAAGAATAGGTATTGTTTGCCTGTCCCTGTCCACTTCCATAAGCACCATAGTTCTGAGAATATGTCTGTGAGTAATTCTGAGAAGTAGAATTTACTGTATTACCCTGTGTGTTATTCTGAGAATTATCATTTGTGCTATCGTTAGTTTTTACACCACCCTGTTCCATCTTATCATCTTCGTACATGATAACTACCTTCTTCCTTTCTGGATTATGGCTTTAGTATAAAAAGATAATGTGACGGAATTGTGTTTTAATTATTATAAAAAAATAATATTTTCTTAATATTCGTCCTCAATGACCTGAATTTCCATATAATCAAAGGGAATCTGCTCAATAAAAGCATCTCTTGTAAACCTGCATTTTGAGTGTCTTTGAAAGTCCTTGACTGTTGTATCAAGCCAGATTGGCTTGGACAGATCAAGCTCATAGCAGGCCTTCTCTATTGCATTCATCACCTTATGTGTTCTGGTATCCATTGTACTGTCACATATTACAGTATCTTTAATAAGATGATTATCCTCAATCAGTTTGACCCATAACCTAAACATATCTTCTCCCTTTTTCAAATAAAGCTTACTCCTGTTAAAGAGTAAGCTCTATTCCGCATTCTGAAAGTCCCTGAAGGAAACTCTCTCTGGTTCTGTTAATTATAAGCTCCTGTGGAAAACCTATTTCCTCAAGCATGGCCTGAGCTCTTCCTGTCTCCCCAATTTCAAGAGCCATGTGCGCATCTGTATTAACACATATAGAAACTCCAAGCTCTGCACATCTGACAGCAAGCTCTCTGCATACCATCTGATGATGACCTTCCCACGAAAAGCTGTGCTCATTGATCTCAATAGGCTTGTGAAGGTCTCTGGCCCTTTTCAGAACTTCATCCATTTCAAAAGGGACTCCTGCTCTTCCTATGTGGCCGATAAAGAAAACCTTGGGATTCTCAAGTGCCTTGATATACATATTAGTATTCTCAGCTACACTCTTTCCTATAGTATGTCTCTTGGCGTGAACTGAAGCAATAACAAAATCAAGCTTCTCAAATACCATCTCCTGAAGATTCTTCTCAGGATCATATGTATCTCCAATGACCGATTTCCTGATGGCTATATCATGGCCAAAGAAGTTACCCTCCATATCCACAATATCAGCTTCGCAGCCTCGAAGGAGTGTTACGCCCTTCCACTGCCTGGGCCAGTTATTACAGCAAAAGAAATATTGATAATTCTTGACGTTCTCATAATCTCCAAAGAGCATGTCGCTGAAATGATCTGTGCTTGCAAGAAGCTTAATTCCCTTTTCACTTGCAGATCTGATATTCTCTTCAATTGTCGAATATGCATGACGTGAATATAACGTATGTGTATGGGTATCGCATTCAATCTTGTACATTAGTATTACCTCTTACTTAATCTTATTACCCCACAATACCCCAACATAGCACTCAATAAAGATAGCTACCTGCGAAATACGCAGATAGCTATAATAGAATATCATTATATTGTTATTTCAGCAATAATATGTGGTCAGTCCTCATATCCATTAGGATTCTGACTCTGCCATCTCCAGGAATCAGCACACATCTCCTTGATACCATTCTCAGCCTTCCAGCCAAGTTCCTTCTCAGCTTTGTCCGCATTTGAATAGCAGGTTGCGATATCACCGGGTCTCCTGTCTCTGATAACATAAGGAATCTTAACGCCTGTAGCCTCTTCAAAGTTCTTGACTATATCAAGAACACTGTAGCCTACGCCTGTTCCAAGGTTGTAGATATTAAGTCCGCTGCCCGGCTCAAGCTTTTTAAGCGCCTTAACATGTCCAAGTGCAAGATCAACAACGTGGATATAATCTCTTACTCCTGTACCGTCATGTGTATCATAGTCATTACCGAATACATTAAGCTCAGGAAGCTTTCCAACTGCAACCTGTGTAATATAAGGCATAAGGTTGTTAGGAATTCCGTTAGGGTTCTCGCCGATTGTACCGCTCTTATGCGCACCGATAGGATTGAAGTAACGAAGAAGTACTACATTCCATTCAGGATCAGCCTTCTGAATATCAGAAAGAACCTGCTCGAGCATTGACTTGGTCCATCCATAAGGGTTAGTACATGTTCCCTTAGGGCACTCCTCTGTGATAGGAATAAATGCAGGGTTACCATATACTGTTGCTGATGATGAGAAAATAATATTCTTGCATCCGTGCTGTCTCATAACATCAACAAGTGTAAGTGTACCGGCTATATTATTCTCGTAGTATTCCCATGGCTTCTGTACAGATTCGCCAACTGCCTTAAGTCCTGCAAAATGAATAACGCTATCGATCTTCTCATTTGAAAAGATCTTCTCAAGACCTTCTCTGTCTCTTATATCTGTCTCGTAGAATGGAACCTTTTTACCGGTGAGAGCTTCTACTCTTCCGATAACCTTCTTGCTGGAATTAGCCAGGTTGTCCATAACAACAACATCATATCCCGCATTCTGAAGTTCAACTACTGTATGTGATCCAATGTATCCTGCTCCGCCTGTTACAAGAATAGCCATAGCATACCTCCGTATCAAACTATTTGTTTTATTCTGGTATCATTGTATATTTGAGTCGCTTGATTATCAACAGGGTTATGTTATATATACCTGTCAAAATGTTGTATTATAGCTCAATTCCATTAAGCTTGCAGAGCTCTCTTGCTGATTCTACTGAATCAACACCTGTTTTATTCTTGATAGGAGCAAACTCATGCTCTCTTACAACTTCGTATGGAAGGCATGTATCAAGCTCATGGATCATATCAAGAACCAGCTGCTCAAACTTGCATCCATTTGGAGCCTCAGGCTTGATGAGGTTTGCATTCTCATCAATATATGGAATCTTCTTCTCAACAACGTGAAGAGGAAGAGTATTCTTGGCAATGTTGAAAAGTGCCTTCTCATTAAAGAGGTAGTTGAGGATAACACCATAGTTATACGCAGGATCACCATTTTCATCCTTGGCATCCATCATCTCCTGTGAAAGCTCATAGTACTCAACGATGGAAGGTCTGCCATCCTCAAGACACATTACACCAACCTTCTCATCAGGAGCATTCTTTCTGACAACCTTGGCACCACATGAAACACCTGCATTAACAGTTGCTCCAACGAAGCAAGGATCAGCAATTCTCTGAAGCACGTTATCCACTGCAAAAATGTCGATCCACTCAATCCCCTCTTTTAACAGGACATCACGAAGGCCTGCCTTGAGCATTGAAGAATACCAGCCTGCATTTCCATTAGGAGAAGTTGAAATCCTGCCCTTAGCTTCCATATAAACCTTGCCGTCATAATCAGAAGCAGGAGCCATATCCTGTTTGAAGAATGTGATCTTATCCTCAGGATAACCGAAATAGTTGTGTTCCTTGAGGAAGTTTACTGTAGCATCATTATTCTTCTCACTTGTCATGATAAAGAGATGAATATATGCACCGTCGGCCTGTTTAACAGTATCCTGAAGGTTCTCAATGATTCTCTGGAAAATATATACAGGCTTAGTAAGTCCGATATCATACATTCCCTTAGGGTTGTCAGATCCAAGTCTTGTTCCCATTCCACCTGCTAAAAGAACTGCAGCTACCTTACCGGCCTTAATTGTCTCAACACCAATCTTTCTGAACTCTTCTTCTCTTTCCTTGATCTCAGAAACCTGCATTGCAGCAAGTGGAGAAAACTCTCCTCTTCCCTCACTCTTACCAAGGTTCTTGCAGTTCTCAAGTACAGCAAAATCTGTCTCATCTATCTGATTCAGAAGATCTTTCTGCTCAGCTTCTGTAAGCTCATCATAATATTTGAGGACATGCTCCTGTCCAAACTTAGCGAGTTTCTCTCTAGCACTCTGTAAATCCATTTATAACTCCTCCTCTTTCTGAGTTAGTTTTTCATTTTTTGCCGTACCATTGTAACACAAATAGCACTTTATTACTATTTTTTGTATGAAAGCATCAAAAAAGGACTTACACTCAAAGCAAAGTGTAAGTCCTGTACTATTTACTGCGGAACTGCTGCTGACTTCTGAGCAGGAGCCTGCGCAACTACTGCAGGATCTACAGGAGCCGGAGTTCCCGGAACCCAGCCTGCAGGTGCAGTCAAAAGTCCATTTTTATCAAATGAACATGCCACATTGTCAAGAACTGCAGAAGTATTTGCTAACATCTTGCCATTATTGGCATCAAAATATCTCCATCCGTCAGGAAGCTGAACCCATCCTACAACCATATGTCCGTCTGCAGGATCAAGATAGTATACTCCATCTTTAAGTGGAGCAAGTCCAAGTGCCATCAAACCGTCAGCGCCAAAATAGAAGGCTCTTCCATCAATAGCATTCCAGCCTGTAACCATCTTGCCGTCCGGGCCAAAGTAATATCTGGCTCCAACATCTCCTGACCATCCGGTAAACATAACACCATCGTCGCCAAAAAGATAAACTGACTTGTCTATAGTTGCAAGACCAACTGTAGCCTTGAAATCAGGGCCAAAGTAGAATCTCTGTCCAAGTTCATTGGCAAACCACCCGGACACCGCTGCGCCATCTGCGCCAAACATGAACTTACCAATCTCAAATGCAAGCATTCCTGTCTGCATAACACCGGCTTCATTAAAGTAATAAAGCTTATTACCAATAGGAGTAAGACCAACATGCATAAGATACTGATCATCAAAATAGTGGACACCATCCGCAAGTGGTATAAGTCCCTTCTGGCAAACGCCCTCTTCGTTAGCGTAGCAGATTGCACCGCCAACATCTATAAGACCTGTTCTTCTGACACCATTTGCATCAAAGAAATATCTGCTTCCGCCTATATCTGCAAATCCAACCTTGGCAAGACCACCTTGTGCAGGATCAAGATAATAGATTCCAGATTCATCCTGGAACCAGCCTGCATTGATTATTCCGCTTGCATCTGCATGATATCTTCCATTTGAAAGATTAAGCCACCCTGTCATTCTCCTGTAATTATGATAGTAATAAATGTTACCACCATAACTATTAAAGCCCTCAGGAATCATGCGGCTGAAATAATCTGTGTACAGGTGATTGATATCTACCCTTGATGGAATACCTGCAACTGAACCATGGCTGGTTGACTGCCACATTGCATAGTCTCCGGGATACTCACATGCATTGCCATACTGAGCAACCCACTTAGGTGATGAAACTACTGGCATTCTACCCATAAACCAGTTCTTGCTGGCATAGACCATAGGCTCGTAACCATTGGCATAAATTATTCCGCAGAAGGTGTCTGCTATAGCCTGAAGCTGTGCAGGATTAAGTCCTTTCTGACAGGAATCCTCTATATCTATTGCAATTGGAAAAGAAACAGTATACGGAGCTATCCATGCAAGAACTGTATTGGCCTCTGCTGCTGCCTGCTCTGGATTGGTAGCATATGAATAAATATAGATACCTGTTCTGATCCCTGCTGCGTTAGCATTGACAACATTATTAACAAACTGTTCGTCGATACCCTTTTTGGTAGTACCAACTCTGATCATCGCGAATTTAACACCGGAATTTTTGACCTGCTGCCAGTTGATTCCTCCCTGATACTTGGAAACATCGATACCCATGGCAATTTCAGAGCCTCTTGCCTGAACATCCACTTTGGCTACAGGTGATAAAGACAGGAGCGCCACCACACCTATAAGCGCGCCCGCAGAAAGTAAGGCTTTCTTAATACTTTTTATCATACTTATCCCCTCAATTTTTAAGTTTTTCTTAACATATAAAATTATAAAGAAAATAGCATATCCAGTCAACGAATCAGAACCACCGGCTTAGCCGGTGGTTTGTTCTGGCCCTATAAGGGCCTGTTGCCGGCACTGAGTCTAAAGACTCGCCGAATGGTTCGCCAGCCGCAACATCATTTTCCTACAGAGCCCCCTGGGCTCATTTTTATTTGTTTTGCTTTACCGGCTCACCCGTGAACGGGTCAATATACTCTTTTAGTGTCATTTGGTCGTACTCTAAATCCTCTTTTAACTGATTCTTTATGTACTCCTCAATTTTCTTTGCATTCTTACCTACAGTATCTACATAATAGCCTCTGCACCAGAAATGTCTATTGCCGTACTTATACTTGAGATTTGCATGCCTCTCAAATATCATAAGCGTACTTTTTCCTTTCAAGTAGCCTACGAAGCTTGATACACTCATACTCGGCGGGATCCTTACCAGCATATGTATGTGATCTGGGCATACTTCTGCCTCTATAATTTCTACACCTTTCCTCTTGCATAATGTACTGAGAATATTTGCTATATCCTGCTTGATCTGACCGTATGCAACCTTTCTCCTGAACTTAGGTGCAAATACTATGTGGTACTTACACTCCCATTTTGTGTGTGATAAACTATTCATGTCCATTTTGGACTACCTCCTGTGATTTTACTTTGGTTGGCGAACCGTAAGTAATTCTATCACGGGAGGTTTTTTACTGTAAGCTGAAGCAGCTGTTATCCCCCTGCAGAGCAGGGGGTTTATTAAAAGATGCTACACAAAAAAGACCATTCGAATCTTGATCCGAATGGTCCTAAATAATCGTAGTAATCACTTTTCCAGATACTTGATAAGTCCGTATGCGCCTGTTCCGGCATGAGCATTGAACGTAATAGTAGTCGGTTCATCATCAAGGTCAGGAAGTATTTCATACGCGCCGCCAGATTTAACATAAACTACCGCATAACTGTTTTTTTCTCCCATAAACGCTGTTGGGATCATTACCTTTGTAGTAATCTGCATTTCATCATTTTCAAGCGGATACACCTTCATGGAAAAATATCTGCTGACTGTCATCTGGAATGTGGCTCCAAGTTCAGCTTCATGAGCCTTAGCTATAGTATCCATCGTCTCAAGAGCCATCGGTGCTGTATACTTGTACAGATCCCAAGTTGAAACAAAGAAATACTCAAGCACCATAAAGTTAGCCTGCTTCTGAAGATCAGCCAATGGTGAAACAACCGCAAGCCCCGGTATGCTATAAGCATAATAGTGGCCATCCAATGTTGATTTTGTGATATTTCCATTTACAACTACAGTATTATTCTGAGGAATTTCAACCACTTCTTCCTCTTCAGCCACAGTAGTAACAGGCTCTGTTCTCTCAAGTGCAGCCTGCGCAGCAGCTTCTCCTGCTGATAATCCTCCTTCTGTAGCATACGCTGTGACAAGACCAGAATTCATACTAAGGACAAGTGCACTACTTATCGTTAATAAAGTACTTATAGTTCTCTTTAATAATTGTCTTTTCATCAGTAATCTCCGTGTTCTGTTATCTCTTTTACCCATGATTTCAATTTAATATTAGCACCCTCGCTTCGGATTATAAAGAGAAAATATAGCAAAATCTGTTAAATTAAGGCAATTATGTGATAGGCGAAATTCGTGCGAATAGCTTAAAATACAAGTCTCAGAGAAATCTTACAAGAAAGGACTCATTATATTTACATGAAAAAGAAAATAGTAATGGCAATGATGATCTCATGTATGGCACTTACTGCTTGCGGAAATGAAATAGAAAAAGCAATAGCTGCAGAAACCTCATATTCAGCAGAAGCTGACTCTGCCGAAATAGTTGAAGATAGCGCTTTAGAAGGATCTACAGGTTCAGCTGCAGAAAGTGCTTCAGCTACAACATCAGGCAGCTCAGATGATGCATCCTCTGATGGTAGTACAACATCACAAGAAACTAAGGCTGACGATCAGCATGCTGAAGTTGGAAACATGGTTCTCCCCAAATATACCGCTCTTAGAACCGGTGAAGATGCAGGAACAATAGAGAGGATCACTTACACCACTCATGACTATGCAGGAGATGGCAGCGAATACACCAAGGAAGCCAACATCTATCTTCCAGCCGGATACAGCGAGGATAAAAAATATAACGTAATGATCCTTCTCCACGGCATCGGCGGAAATGAAGATGAATGGGGAATGAACAAGAGTACCTCAAGGGTTAAAGCCATCATGGATAACCTTGCTTATTATGGAGATATTGAGCCATTTATCGTTGTTACACCAAACGGAAGAGCAGGCAAGACTAGTGATAAACCCGGAGATAAGGGCACAGGAATCGAGTCTTTTTATCTCTTTGGTCAGGAACTTAGAAACGACTTGATTCCTTATATCGATTCACACTACAGTACCTATGCAGATTATTCGGAAGGCTATGATCTGTCAGAAGCTCGTGCTCACAGAGCTATCGCAGGCCTTTCCATGGGAGGAATGCAGACAATCAACATCGGCATCGGAGAATGCCTTGATATGTTCGGATATTTCGGAGCTTTTTCTGCTGCTCCCACAAGCAATGTTGCCTCCAAGACAGCTAGCATTCTTGAAGGCAACGAATATCCTATATACTATTTTTATAATATCTGCGGACTTCAGGACAGGACAGCCTATGCCAGCCATTCAGCTGCTGCCAAGACATTACCTGCAGTCTGCGATCAGTTCGTTGACGGCGAGAACTACATGTGGCAGGAGCTTGACGGACATCACGACTTCCGCATCTGGTATCTTGGATTTTACAATTTTGCCCAGCTCGCATTTAACGAAAAATAACGTGACTAAATTGCCTCATATTAGTTCAGATTTTGTACTTACAATCATGGATTTACAATATTTCTTATCTCACCGCGCATATAAGCTTCAACATTCTTTTTGACCTCTTCAAGGCATCTTCTGCGGGCCTCTGTGCTTGCCCAGGCAAGATGGGGAGTGACAATAAGTTTTCCACTATCCTGTATCTGTAAAAGAGGAGAATCTTTGGCCATGGGTTCCGGATTTAAAACATCCAGACCTGCGGCCTTTATTTTATTGTTCAAAAGAGCCTCTGCCAGATCCTGCTCGCTTACAACCGCGCCACGGGCTACGTTTATAAGAATTGCTGTCTCTTTCATCTTGTCAAAAACATCTCCACTAAAGAGGTTTCTGGTTCTGTCACTCAATGGACAGTGGATTGAGATAACATCAGAGCGTCTCAAGAGCTCATCAAACTCTACTCTCTCATAATCTGTACAAGTACTATTTCCTGAAGCAGAGTAAAAGATAACCTTGGCACCAAACGCCGTTGCAATCTGAGCAACCTTTCTGCCAATATTTCCCATACCGACTATCCCGTAGGTCATTCCATCAAGCTCATGGAAGGGAATATCAAGACAGCAGAAGTGACTTTGGTTAGCATAGCTACCATCCTTGACAAACTCATCATAATGTCTCATGTTCTCCATCAGGTAAAAAAGGAGTGCAAAAGTATGCTGAGCTACAGATGCAGTTGAATAGTTGACTACATTGGCAACCTTGACTCCATGCCTGTTGCATGCAGGAATATTTGCATTATCAAAGCCGGTTGCAAACTCGCATATAAGCTTTAGATCCGGCGCATCATCCAATATCTTATCAGTTATGGCACTCTTATTTATCATCAGAACTTCTGCTCCAGCAAGCCTCTCTCTGGCATTATCCTCGGTGATCTTGTCATCATAATAGGTAACTTCACCCAGATCATCATAAATGTTGTAATCCATGTCGTTTCCTACACTATCCTTGTCAGCAACTACAATTTTCATATTATACATACCTCTGAATCCTATGATATATGGACTGCTCAATGATTGAGGTCATTCTCGCAACTCCTATCATACTTTTTTAATCACGTCATTAGTTTACTGTGCTAAATCATATCACACATCTGCACAAAATATAAAGGGGATACGAGAAAACTCGTATCCCCTAAAATAATTAAACTTTAAAAGAACTCTTCAGGCGCTTTACGCGAATGGGTTCTCTGTAGGGTATGGAAGTGATGCAGGCTGGTTGTAACCAATAACCTCAGCACCAACATACTTGAATACTTCGAAGAGAGCCTTTCCGAAGTGACCAAACGCAACTGCTCCGTGGTGAGGGAAGTTGTGCTGGATGAGAATGTGTCTGTAGAATCTTCCCATCTCCGGAATAGCGAATACACCGATACCACCGAATGACTGTGTAGCAACAGGAAGAACTTCACCCTGTGCAACATAAGCCTTAAGATGATTGTCAGATGTGCTCTGAAGTCTGTAGAATGTGATATCTCCAGGAACGATATCTCCTTCAAGTGTTCCCTGTGTAACTTCCTCAGGAAGGTTTCTAGCCATAATTCTCTGGAACTTCATCTCGCAGCTTGAAAGCTTGCTTGTGCATGTATTTCCGCAGTGGAAGCCCATGAATGTATCTGTGTGCTTGTAGTCGAACTTGCCCTTGATTGACTGCTCGTACATATCAGCAGGTACAGAGTTGTTGATATCAAGAAGTGTAACAGCATCATCAGAAATGCATGTTCCGATGAACTCACTGATTGCACCGTAAATATCTACTTCGCAAGATACAGGAATTCCTCTGCCTGTAAGTCTTGAGTTAACATAGCAAGGAACGAATCCGAACTGTGTCTGGAATGCAGGCCAGCACTTACCAGCGATACAAACGTACTTCTTGCCGCCTCTGTGCTCTTCGATCCAGTCAAGAAGTGTAAGCTCATACTGAGCAAGCTTCTCAAGGATTTCAGGCTTCTTGTTACCAGCGCCGAGGTCTTTCTCCATGTCTGCCTTAACTTCTGCAATTCTAGGATCTCCTGCATGCTTGTTGAATGACTCGAAGAGGTCAAGCTCTGAGTTCTCTTCAATCTCAGCACCCATGTTGTAGATCTGCTGAATAGGAGCGTTACAAGCAAGGAAGTTCATTGGACGAGGTCCGAATGAAATAACCTTGAGGTTAGCAAGTCCATCAAGAGCTCTTGCGATAGGTACGAACTCGTTGATCATCTTAGCACACTCATCAGCTGTTCCAACTGGATACTCAGGAATGTAAGCCTTAACTCCACGAAGGTGAAGGTTGTAGCTTGCATTGAGCATTCCGCAGTAAGCATCTCCTCTGCCATCGATAAGGTCACCCTGTGACTCCTCTGCAGCTGCGCAGAACATTACAGGTCCATCAAATTTCTCAGCAAGAAGTGTCTCAGAAATTTCTGGTCCGAAGTTTCCAAGGTATACGCAAAGTGCGTTACATCCTGCCTTCTTAACATCTTCAAGAGCCTCAAGTGTCTGAGTCTCGCTCTCAATGATACAAACAGGGCACTCATAAACGTCCTTGTCGTTGAAATTCTTCTTATAAGCCTCTACTAATGCTTTTCTTCTGTTGACAGCAAGTGATGCTGGGAAGCAGTCACGGCTTACTGCAACAAGTCCAATTTTAACTTCTGGAATGTTAATCATAAAAATCCCCTTTCCCGCGCTATTGCGCATAAATAAAACTTTATCTCCCAAGAACCCCTTGGTTCTGCTTGGTCTATACACATGTGCGTTGTACCTGATCTGCCAACTGAAATAATGAAAAAATACAACTTTGCACTTGTATACATTTGTTGACGATACTAATTATCTGTCATAGATAGCCAAATTACAAGCAGACAAAACGTAGAAAAATTGCATACAAAATTATTCAATTTGCTTGTAACTTGTATTTATGTTATTTTGAAATCAATACATGTCATTCTTGCAAACCAAACCATTATTGCTAATACATGTATCTCTAAACACAATTCTTTATTACGCTGTCTCACATTACCTTGCTATTGCAAAATCTACTGTAATACACTTATGACCTGTGAGTTCCTCTGAGCGAGCGCCAGGCTGCTGAGTTCCGGCATATAATCTGAAGTTCTTGCCAAAGACTGCTCTCTCACCTTCTTCATTTACTGAAGTGAAGGCTTTCTCTGAAACTGTAAGAGTAACCCTGGTCTCACCGCCTGCAGGAACGTGAACTCTCTTAAATCCGACAAGACTTGGATTAGTTGTAGCGAAATAGCTGTCCATATCTTTGATATAAAGCTGTACAACTTCATCTGTATCAAGCTTGCCATCGTTGACAACTGTCACAGTGATCTCAGCGCCAGAAACCTTGTCTGCATCTGCATACTTAACATTAAAGTCATAATCTGGCTTAACATAACAGTCACCATATGTAAGACCATATCCAAATGGATAAAGTGGTGTGCCTGTAAAGTACTTGTATGTCCTGTTCTTCATGGAATAATCCTTGAAGTCAGGAAGATCGTCAGCTGACTTGTAGAATGTTACAGGAAGCTTACCTGATGGTGATACATCTCCAAAGAGGATATCGGCCACATCTGCGCCACCTCTTGCTCCGGGATAGAATGCCTGAAGAACTGCATTAGCCTCATCCTGGGCCTTGGACAGATCAATAGCACTACCAGCCATATCTATAACTATCGTAGGCTTACCACAGTCAAGAACTGCGTTGAGAAGCTGTCTCTGTGAAAGAGGAAGATTAAGATTGATCTTATCTCCTGATGCAAACTGGTTACCTGCATCGCCCTCTTCACCCTCGAGGTTCTCATCAAGTCCTACAACTACAACAACTACATCAGAGTGATCTGCAACTGCCTGAGCTTCAGACAATCTGTCAGGAAGATTAGGATCAGCAAGATTACTGATGTTATTCTGGAAAATGTCGCAGCCTTCTGAATACAGGACGCGTACGTCATCTCCAACCTTATCCTGGATACCCTCAAGAACTGTGATATATCTTGAAGATGTTCCGTGGTAGTTACCGATAAGTGAAAGTCTTGAGTTGGCATTTGGTCCAACTACACCAATTGTCTTAATACTATCCTTATTAAGAGGAAGAAGTCCGTCATTCTTGAGAAGTACTACTGACTCTCTTGCTGCTCTCTTGGCAACTGCAAGGTGCTCTTTGCACTCGACCTTCTCGTAAGGAATCTCATCAAACTCAGTCTTATCAAACATTCCAAGAAGGAATCTTGTAGTGAAGAGTCTTTCGCAAGACTCAGTGATAAGCTTCTCATCAATAAGTCCGGCCCTTACACCATTCATGATGGACTGATAAGTACATCCGCAGTTAAGATCACATCCCATCTCAAGAGCAAGCTTAGCTGATTCCTCAGGGCTTGATGTAACCTTGTGATTCTCATGGAAATCCTTGATAGCCCAGCAGTCAGAAACAAAGTGACCCTGGAATCCCCACTTACCTCTAAGTGTATCAACCATGAGAGGCTTGTTTGCACAGCAAGGCTCTCCATTTGTTCTGTTGTAGGCACCCATTACAGCCTCAACCTCTGCCTCTTTTACAAGAGCCTCAAATGCCGGGAGATATGTCTCCTCCAAATCCTTTTTGGAAGCCTTGGCATCAAAAAAGTGTCTCTCTCCCTCAGGACCTGAATGAACTGCAAAATGCTTGGCACATGCAGCAGCCTTCATGTACTCGCCATCACCCTGCATTGCCTTAACAAATGGAACTGCGAGTCTGCTGGTAAGAAATGGATCTTCTCCATAAGTCTCGTGACCTCTGCCCCAGCGTGGATCACGGAATATATTAACGTTAGGAGCCCAGAAAGTAAGTCCCTTGTAGATATCTCTGTCTTCTCTTTTGGACTGCTCATTGTACTTGGCACGAGCTTCCTCAGCAATTACTTCGCCAACTTCACTCATGAGCTCTTCATCAAATGCTGCCGCAAGGCCGATTGCCTGTGGGAACATTGTGGCTGTGCCGGCTCTTGCAACGCCATGAAGTGCTTCATTCCACCAGTTATAAGCGGGGATACCAAGTCTATCAATGGCAGGCGCATCATAACGAAGCTGTGAAGCCTTCTCTTCAACAGTCATTTTGGCAACAAGCTCTTTAGCACGCTTTCTTGCTTCTTCTCTGTTCATATTATTTCCCTTCTAATACATGTGTAATCTACTTTTATTATTCTCACATAGAAGGGTTGTCATTTCTTACCATTTTTTGCCTTCCTACTCTTAATACTTGCGGCAAAAGACTTCTAAAAAATCAGAACCACCGGCTTAGCCGGTGGTTTGTTCTGGCCCTATAAGGGCCTGTTGCCGGCACTGAGTCTAAAGACTCGCCGAATGGTTCGCCAGCCGCAACATCATTTTCCTACAGAGCCCCCTGGGCTCATTTTTATTTGTTTTGCTTTACCGGCTCACCCGTGAACGGGTCAATATACTCTTTTAGTGTCATTTGGTCGTACTCTAAATCCTCTTTTAACTGATTCTTTATGTACTCCTCAATTTTCTTTGCATTCTTACCTACAGTATCTACATAATAGCCTCTGCACCAGAAATGTCTATTGCCGTACTTATACTTGAGATTTGCATGCCTCTCAAATATCATAAGCGTACTTTTTCCTTTCAAGTAGCCTACGAAGCTTGATACACTCATACTCGGCGGGATCCTTACCAGCATATGTATGTGATCTGGGCATACTTCTGCCTCTATAATTTCTACACCTTTCCTCTTGCATAATGTACTGAGAATATTTGCTATATCCTGCTTGATCTGACCGTATGCAACCTTTCTCCTGAACTTAGGTGCAAATACTATGTGGTACTTACACTCCCATTTTGTGTGTGATAAACTATTCATGTCCATTTTGGACTACCTCCTGTGATTTTACTTTGGTTGGCGAACCGTAAGTAATTCTATCACGGGAGGTTTTTTACTGTAAGCTGAAGCAGCTGTTATCCCCCTGCAGAGCAGGGGGTTTATTAAAAGATGCTACACAAATAAATGGGCGTGACCAGATAGGTCACGCCCAAAAGCAATCTCATAAAATTCTAAATTATTTAAGATTTATGGAAGCATATCAGCATCGCCGAAGTACTCAGCCCATTTCTCTGTACGCTCATCAATGATAGCCTGTCCACCTGCTGAGAGGTAATCTGACATGAAGCTATCCCATGTTGAATCGAAATCTGCTTCTGCAGCAACTACAGCGTTGTCATAAATCTGATCTCTCTTTGATGAAAGAGTATCACCAACACCTGCCTCAGCTGTAACTTCACCAACGTTAACATTCTTTGGCTCAAGGCCATCTGCCATAGCAATCTTGTTAGCCTGATCTACAAGCTCAGGATCAGCTTCTGCATAACCATATGCCAGTGAAAGAGCAGCAAGCTTCTCATCACCAAAGTTTGTTCCGTTACATGTGATTGTGTAGTCGATGTTCTTACCTGAGTTCTGGATTGCATCACCTGTTGCAGCAATGATCTGGATAGCACCGCTATCAAGAACTTCATGTGTTACGCCCTCATCACCTGCCTGAAGGTACTTGATTGTCTCAGGCTTGGAAATGAAATCAAGATAAAGAAGAGATGCAAGAGGCTCTGTGTTTGTTGTAGGGAAGAAGATCTTTCTGTCGCCTGCTGAGCTGTACAGCCACTTAGAATACTTGTTAGCTGAATTCTGGAAGCAATCTACAGGAACAAACTTAGCATCTTCGCCAACGTTTCTCTTAAGGTTTGCATTGATTGAATCTTCACCGTTTCTGAATACATAATCCCAGTTGTGCTGGAATGCACCAACGTAACCAGCCTTGATCATGTCATCCTCTGTTGTGTCTCCGCTTCCATACAGAGCGAAATCTTTCCACATAAGGCCTGCGTTGTACCACTTGTTGAGAAGTCTTACAGCTTCCTTGGTAGAAGTCTGTGTAACCATTCTGTCATCGAATCCGTTGATGTAATACTCTTTATCTGTAATATTAGGATCCATGTAGGATGTGATAAGGTTTGATGCTCTCCAACCGATATCATAGCTTGTTGAGAAAGGAACAAGCTTAGAAGCATCGCTTCCAAGGAGCTTATCAGCGTTATCCTTGAATGCTACGAGCATATCTTCGAATTCCTGAGTTGTCTTAGGTGCTTCAAGTCCGAGCTTATCAAGCCAGTCCTGACGAACAAAAGTTACGATTCTCTGCTGTTCAGCTCTCTTACCTTCGATTGCCCAAACAGTACCTGTCTTGGGATCCTTATCCCAGAGCATGTTTGTCTCACCAAGCCATCCCCAAAGGTTTGGAAGCTCTCCCTTGTAAGATTCGATCATCTCGCTAAGGTCGATAACACCGCCCATCTGAGCATATGTGAGAACTGTTGGATAAGAATATGTTACGCAGATATCAGGAGCTTCTCCTGCTGCAAGAAGGTTGTTGATATCATCAACCTCTGTCCATCTTGGAACCTTCTTGAAAGTAACTTCTACGTTATGCTCTTCAAGCATTCCCTTTTTGATGTACTCTGTGTACATGTTGTTCTCAGGATCTGAACCGCCGTCATTTCCTCTGTCGTAAATCTCGACTGTGATCTTTCTTGTGTCCGCAAACTTACCATCTGTAAGCTCTGAAGCCACTTCCGGCTCAGCAGTCTCTGCTGCAGGCGCTGCCTCTTCTTTTGTTTCTGCTGCAGGAGTCTGCTCACTTGCTGCAGGCTGTGTGTCAGCGCCACTGTTTGATGATCCGCAGGCCACTATAGAAAGTGCCATTGCAGATGCAAGAAACATGGATAATACCTTTTTCTTCATAACTCTACCTCCGTTATATTAATAATTATCCCACTACTGGGTTGGTACCATATAGACCATCTCCCACAATACATGCAACGTCACTCATAGTTCTGTACATTCCGATAAGCCAAAACAAAGGTTTTGTCTTATCTCCATAGAACTAAAATCGTTCCTTATGCATGTACTTGCGGTCGACTCCTCTCGTATCACTACATCAGAAGTGCAGAGATTGTATTTCTTTGTAAATAAATCTATATACTGCTTAAGTTAATTAAAGATAACTCAGTCAGTGCACTTGTAGTCGGTAAGTGATTCAGAATTACTCCTTCACCGCTCCGAGAGTTACTCCATGTATGAAGTACTTCTGAAGGAAAGGATAAATGCACAGGATCGGAACTGTTGAGAACATTACGATCGCTGCCTTTAAGGACTCCGCAAGTCCCGGAGCTGAGAAGCCTTCCTGTGTAGCAACTTCTACCTGATTTATGTTATTGATGATGTTGTACAAGAGAAGCTGTAATGTGTAGAACTTGTCATCTCTCATGTACATAAGAGCATCAGAGTAACCATTCCATCTTCCTACCGCATAGAAAAGAGCCAGTGTAGCCATAACAGGCTTGGAAAGCGGAAGGTAGATCAGCACTAATATCTTAAAGAAAGACGCTCCATCAATCTCAGCTGATTCACGCAGGCTATCAGGAATTCCGTAAAAGAAACTCCTCATGATGATCATGTTATAAACGCTCATAACACCGGGGATAATCAGAACCAGCGGGTTACTGAGAAGTCCCAGTTTCTGCATCAGCAGGTAGTTAGGAATCGTACCTGCGTTAAAAAACATCGTGATCGTTATAAATACGTTTATAAAACCTCTTCCTCGCAGGTTCTCAAATATAAGAGGATATGCGCAGAGCGTTGTCATTGTAAGTGAGAGTATTGTGCAAACCACAGTCAGAAACACTGTCCATACAAACGCTCTTATATATTTGGAATCCTTTAATACAGTTGCATATGCATCAAAGTTAAAACCCTTTGGAATTATATAAACTTCATTTCTTACCAGAAAATCTGTCGCGCTAAGTGACTTGGCAAGAAGATTCAGCATAGGGATCACGCACATCGCGCTCACTATAAGGCAGATGATAACGAACACTATATCCCATGCTCTGTCTGCATTTGATTTAATCTTCATCTCTTTTGTCCTCCCTTACCATATTCCTCTCTCACCGAGCTTACGTGAGATGAAGTTTGCCATCAGCAGGAAGAACACGCCAACCAGTGACTGGAACAAGCCTACCGCTGTAGTCAGGGAGAACTGAAGTCCCTTGATACCTACTCTGTACACAAATGTTGCAATAACGTCAGCAACTCTCATTACAAGGTTATTCTGGAATGCGAATGGTCTGTCAAACCCACCGCCAAGGATATTTCCAAGGCTCATTATCAGGAGAACTACGATAGTTGGCTTGATTCCGGGAAGTGTAATGTGCCACATCTTGCGAAATCTTCCTGCTCCGTCCACAGCTGCTGCCTCATAGAGCTCAGGATTTATTCCTGCGATTGCAGCGAGATAGATAATTGATCCCCATCCAAAGTTCTGCCAGATACCAAATCCGATATAGCTTCCGATCCAGTGTGCCTCGTCATTGAGGAATGGGATCGCCTCTCCGCCAAGATCCTTGATGATCATATTTACAAGACCTGCATTTGGAGCAAGGAGCTGAAGTGCCAAGCTGTAAATGATGACCCATGAAAGGAAATGCGGCATATAGGCTATTGTCTGTACAACCTTCTTATAACGTGTAAAGCAAAGCTCATTTAAGACAAGAGCAAAAATGATAGGTGCCGGAAATCCAAATACCAGATCCAAAAGGTTAAGTGTAAGTGTATTTCTAAGAGCATATTTAAAATCGTTGTTCTTAAATGCCTGAATGAAATACTCAAAACCGTGATTCTTGGCAAGTGGCAGTTCCCATACACTCTGTACCAGGCTGTACTTCTTAAACGCAATCTGCACATAGATCATTGGTGCATACTTAAAAACTACAAGATACAAAAGTGGCAGAAATAGCATGGCATATAACTGCCAGTATCTTTTGATGTAAACGCTAAATTTAGCTTTCGATTTATTCCCCGAATTCTTAGCCATCTTCTCCTCCAAAAACTATTCTCCCTGCATGTAGCTTTCCTTTGGCCCCAGGTAGGACTCAGGAAGCCTCACGCCTCTTTTTACCAGAACAACTCTTTCCAAAACTATTCCCGGACTCATTCCATAGAACTTCAGGATATTAACTCCCTTTCTGCAAAAGACCTTATCCTCGACCTTTTTGACATTTTCTATCGCCTCTTTTTCCCATTGCGGGCTCAAAAAGAAAGGTCTGCCCGGATCCGCAACAGTATTAAGAATACAAATCTCCCCATCATTTAAGGAGTACCCCAGATACTGCTCCGGCTTGAAGGTCACTGGAGTTGTAGGCGCAAGCATAAAGCAGATATAGTACTCGCCCTCTTCCTGAATCATAAAATGATATTCAGTGTATGGTCTCTTTTTGGCATTTGCAAAATCACTGGTCACAGGATATACCTTGATAGCACTTCCGCTTCGCCCATAGGGCTTTAAAACCTTAAAGCGTGCCCCATCTACTTCAAAGCTGTCCGCAAAATGCTCTGCTTCCATACAGATGTAACCATCGCATTCAACAAACACGCCTTTTTTGCAATTACCATATTTTCCATAAGGCGCTGCCATAACTGTGACCCGGGCTTTACTATAATCTTCAGCTTCTACAGTAAACTCACCGGTTGTCTCATCTGTTAAAAGAGCTTTATCAACCGTTAATGTTATCCGCTCCCTGACCTTGACTTCACCCTCAGTCTTACTAAAGCTCATCCATTTGCAATCAGTTCTGATCATGAATCTGTAAGGAATTTCGCTGCCATTTATAAGATCAAACTCTATGCTATTCACATCAGGCCTTAATAAATCTTTCCAGGTCTGAGGTCTGTCGCACCAGAAAAGACCTGTCATGTAATGCTCATCATCTTTTCTTGAAAGTAGCATTCTGGGACTGTTTGCACCATGAACCAGAAATCTCACAGGATACTTGTTATCCTCATCATTCCAGTTAACAAAACCGATATGCTCGGATCGCCCAAAGCCCTTGTAATATCCATCATCGACTGATTCATACTCATCTATCAGCCTCTCATCCTCGCGGAAGCACTCTTCAACTTCCTTGGCAAGTTCATTGGCTTCAATTCTGTTCTGGCTTGCAAACAGTTCATTTCTCCCGGCCAGTATCCACATCTTCATCAGATTGGCTGTGCCACAGGCGGGATAATATAAAAGAGAAATAAATGCAGAAAGATCTTTATCTTCAATGCGCTTTCTTAAAGCTGCAGCCTCCTTTAATATCTCATCCGAAACATCAAGTACTTCCTGTGCCTCTCCAAAATGAAGAGGATGGTACACGTGAGCGTTCATTATTTCATGACGCCTCTTTTCAAGTAACTGTGTATAATCCCAAATGATCTTCCGGGCCTTGTTGCGCCCGGATAAAGGCATCATGGCTCCAAACTGTTTCTCAGTCCAGATGTCTATATAATCTCTTGTAACCTGTGAGTCAGAGCCGCCCCATCTGTCAATGTCATAGGCAAGGTCCAAAAAGAAAGACAGTCCAAGTTCCTGAGTCCCAACATCTCCGACATTTACCACCCAAATCTGCCTGACACCATATTCATAGGCCTGAGTCATCTGCTCCCATATTCTCGGAAGATACGCTCCACCGATCCACTGATAAGAATATGGTCCGCCGTGCATATCAAGGTGATAATACATTCCATAACCGCCTTTGTGGTCCCGCATACTCTCATCAGGCAGTGTTCTTGTATATCCACAGTTGTTATCACTCAACATGAGGGTAACGCCTTCAAGCTCCGGATCTCCCATAAGCCCTTTTGTATTACCGTCCCCGTAAAAGAATTCCTCGACCTCCGTAAAAAGAACCATCTGCCGTGGAACCTTATCCAGATCTTTATCCACAATTTCTTTTATAAGTGAGTTCTGGGTTCTAAGAACATCCCTTAACAGATCAATGTTCTCCTTAAGACCAGAATCCTCATCAAGGATTCGTGAGTCTCGTTCACCCCTCATACCAAGAGTTATCACATTTTCAAAAGGCTTATTCCTGACAAGGCCATCTCTCCAGAATCTCGTAATGCCTTCTTTGTTGGATATAAAATCCCAGGCATCTCCATAAATCGAATCCTTGCCTCTGAGAATTCCGTACTCCTCGCCACTTCGCATACATGGCTCATGGTGAGATGTGCTCATGACTACACCATACTCATCAGCAAGCCTTGCGCTTTCAAGCCCTGGTCCATCCATGCTAAAATTTGATTTCCACATGGCAGGCCACAGATAATTGCCTTTGAGTCTTAAGAGCAGCTCGAAAATCTTCTCATAGCACCTGGCATTAATTCCGCCAAAATGCTCCGTTGCCCAGTTTCCAAAGGCCGGCCATTCATCATTTATAAAAAAGCCTCTGTATCTGACAGATGGCTCCTTGGATACCATGTTACATTCATCTGTCAGAACAACATTTTTTCTTCTTCGCGGATAGCAATGATTCCAGTTAACAAAAGGAGAAACTCCCAAAAGCTCCGATAAATGGAACAAGCCATAAATTGTTCCTCTCTTATCACTTCCCGCTATAACGAGAGCATGATCAACATCCGGATACGGATCATCTACTATCTGAAAGCTGTAGGTTTCCCATTTGCCCCTTATATCGTTCAATCTGATAAGGCCACTTTTATCAAGCTCTTTAAGATAATCGCTCTTATCCACAGTTCCGAAGATTATCAGATTCTTGCACCTTGTGCCTCTAACGTATTCTCCTGCCCTAAAGCCTGTGACAAGACAAATATCTTCCCGCACAAGCTCGGCCACTTTGTTAACTCCGGGAAAAGATTTGGCTTCGTAAGTAAACATTATTCTGTTATCAAAACTTACCTTAGCCACTTTATGTCCCCCACTCTGCTGTGTTATATTCATCTCCTCTATAATAATCACTATAAAGTATAGGATTTCTATATAAATACACAAAAAGATAGAATTTTTTTGCATTTTCCGATATAATGTTGCACAACAGTATATGCATTTCAGAAATTTTGTTTATATATGTTGCACATGTTCTAAATTGATCAAATAGTTTGATTATTCTTATTTCCATTTTTTGGGGGATTTCTATGAAAAAAGATCTGAATTGCCCATATAGTCTGATTGACAGAGAATATATCTGCGAGCACAAGACTGCCCGCGTAACACCCGGTGATATTAAAACTGTTCATAACCACGACGGTTATGAGATAGTTCTTTTTCTGCACGGGGATGTTAATATCATGATAGAACCCGATATTTTCAAGATGAAAAGAGGGGATATGTTCTTTACAAGTCCTCTGGTCTTCCACGGCCTTGACCTCGAAGATATTAACAGCTATGAGCGTGTGGTTATCAACATTCAGTACGAGTATTTAAACGAACTCGGAGATGAAGATACTGATTTTTCCACGCTTTTTAGAAGCGCATCTTCTCCCAATATGAATCATCTCGTAATCCCGGAGGAAGCACTTCCTGAGTTTATAGAACTGGCAGAGAGGCTCAACAGGTGCATGGACAGCACAGACTTTGGCCACACCGTACTTGCCAAGGCTCTTCTTGTGGAATTTCTGCTAAAAGCACTCCAGTATTCCTCTAATACCAAGCCTCTTCCCAAGAACAATCTCATGCCCCAGGTGGTCTCCAGGATTTTTGATTATATCGATACGAATATCAAAGAGGATATCACTATTAACAGCATGGCTCTTGCCCTTCACTACTCAAGCGATCACCTCAGCCGCGTATTCAGTGAAGCTACAGGAGACTCGCTTAAGCACTACATTAATGCCAAAAAAATAGTTCTGGCGCAAAGATTATTACTCCAGAACTATTCTCCTTATGATGTTTGTTTTATGGTTGGATACAATAACTATTCCAGCTTTTCAAGGCGCTTCTCCAAGCAGATTGGCATGTCGCCAAAGCAGTTTCAGTTATCCCACAAGGACGATACCTGATCAATCAGAAGATTTCTCGTCCCTTCTCATCCGCAATACCGCTCTTACGATAGAAATATGAATTAACCTGATCGCACCACTCATGGGCATTATTTACCTGCAAATCAAAGCGGTGTGAGATACAGTTATAGGCACGCTCCGGCACCTTACCCTCAAAGCTCTTCCATTCATCTGCCAGTTTTCTGGCTTCTTCATACCCTTCAAAGTGACTGTCATAGATGTACTGGATAAGGCTCTGTCCACTTGAAAGCTTCCATGTGTATGGAATATGGTGGAAAAAGAGAAGGAGATTTTCAGGACATTTATGAGGATCATTGTACATCTCCGCATTCTGTGGATAGTACTGCTGTGCATAGCCTGTACCCTTATCTGTTCTGTCAACTCCAAGTCCAAGATGATCAGCTCTGTGGTAAGTTCCCCACCTGGAATACTCATATCCATCAACGCTAGGGCCATAGTGGTCTCCCGGAGTTACCATCCATCCTATTCCAAGAGGACTTGTATATTTCTCATAGATTTCTCTAGATCTTAAGAGCATATCCACAAGCTTATCCTCAAGTTCCTGCTCCAGGTTAAAGGTCAGCTTAACCCATTCTCTTGCTATTTCTTCAGCAGAAAGCTCTGTGTCAAAAGAGAGCCTTCCAAAGCCGTAAAGGTTGGCTGCTGCCAGATCATTTCCTGTCCAGTTATAGTCATTACCTGTGTTTATAACTGCTGCCATTCCGGCAAGCTTATTTCCCATTGTCCTGCCGCTTACAACATCAGCAACTGTGTCATTGTCAGACTTACAATATGTCTTAAATCCAAGAATTTCTTTAAACATCGGTATCAGATAGCATAAGTCAATCTGATGTCCTGTGTATTCCTGTGCAATCTGCACTTCCAGCATCTGGTTAGTTTGGGTAAGTCCACCCAGAAGAGGAGAAATAGGCTCTCTTATCTGGAAATCCATAGGTCCGTTCTTGATCTGCAGAATTACATTGTCATGATACTGCCCATCAAGACCTTTGAAATAATCATATCCGGCTCTTGCCCTGTCTGTCTTGGTGTCGCGCCAGTCCTGAGTGCAGTTATATACAAAGCATCTCCAGATGATGATCCCGCCATAAGGAGCAATAATATCTCCCAGCATATTAGCACCATCCGCCTGAGTTCTTCCGTAAGTGAATGGTCCCGGTCTTCCCTCGGAATCTGCCTTAACCAGGAATCCTCCAAGATTTGGAAGATGATCATAAACCTCTTTTATCTTATTCTTCCACCATTGTTTTACCTGCTCATCAAGAGGATCGCAGATTGGAAGTCCTCCAAGCTCAATCGGCGCAGCAAAGTTAAGAGACAGATAGAGCTTGATACCGTAATCTTCGAATATATCAGACAGCTCTTTAACCTTGTCAAAAAATCTGGTTGTGATCAGGTCAGTTGCTGCCCATTTAACATTAACATTGTTGATAACTATTCCGTTTATACCAATACTGGCCATAAATCGCGCATAATCAACTGTTCTGTCATCCACAATTATCTCATCATTAGCGTAAAAAAATGATCTTCCTGAATAGCCTCTTTCTATGCTGCCATCCATGTTATCCCAGTGATTCATCATTCTGAGAGGGTTTGATGGAGCACAGCTTACACTTATATCAGGATAGTCCCTGCCCATAAGCTTTTCTCTGATCAGGTGAAAAGTGCCGTATAATAAGCCATTTTCGTCAGAAGCTTCAATTATAAAGCCGTCACCATCCTGAGGTTTATTCAGGCTTCCGCCTATAATATTTCCAACTTTATAACCCTGTGCTGCGATTTTCTCATTTCTGACAAAAGAGATCTTAACCTCTTTTGTAGCATCCGCAAATGCTCTGTTTAACTCGCTTACAGCACTTTTAATAACACGGTTATTCCTATCAAAGTCCGAGCATTCAATGACTATTTTTCTTTCGGTCCCGTTTGCCACACCACTTGCGGCAAACTTTGACTCATAATCAAGCCATAGCTGTGACCATCCCCTACTCTCCATAATACCTTTCCTTCCTCACTCTTTATCTTTTAATAAATGATATACGAATTGCTCCATAACTTCGTGTTCTCACAATTATCTACATATCATATGCATAAACCATTCGCCTGTGCTAAAATATCTATTACCTTAATTTATAAATCACAATCTAACGATACCAAATATCATTTATCCGGGAGTACAAAATGATACACGATATAAACGCGCAATCAAGGGAACATATTTTTTATGATACGCTCAAGGGTGTTCTCCTGTATCATAACGATCTTGCCAACTACCCTCTCCACTGGCATAACGAAGTGGAGCTTATTTTGCTGCTGTCAGGATCGCTGAAGGTTAAATTCCACAACGATTCATCCGCAGTTGTAAATTGTATGCCCGGTGATATCATGATGATTGCTCCGGGAACTCTGCACGAATATATTTCCGATGCTCCGGGCGGCGAGAAGCTCATACTTCTCTTCGACCTTGCAACCTATTCTCAGGTTTCATCACTTGTTCCGCTCATCAAGACACTGCCGCCATATACTCACATCAGTCAGAATCTGTATCCTGTTGAGGTTGCCCGTCTCCAGAACTATTTCTGGGAAATCGACAGACTCTACGGTCAGCAGGATGAATTTCTGCAGATCTCAGTTTATTCACTGGTTTCGCTCATCCTTGCCCAGATTGGCAGTATGCACTTAAATGATGCCATTCCTAACAGAGACACCGGCGACTCCCAGTACAAGAATATTGATAAACTTGTTGAAGTTACCAACTACATAGACTCCCACAGATCAGATGACCTTACAGTTGAACAGCTCGCTGATCTTGCTGGCTTCTCCAAGTTCCATTTTGAGAGACTCTTCAAAGCCTACATGGGAGTTTCCTGCTACCAGTACATCACAAAACGCCGTGTACTGATGGCCCAGGAACTACTCGGTGATACCGATCTGTCTGTAATGGACATTGCACTTCAGTCAGGATTCTTTAGCTTATCCACATTTAACCGTGTGTTTAAAGATATCAACAAATGTTCTCCGACTGAATACCGTAAGCTCTACAGGACCGGAGCGGACTCCAGTCCCGACAGAGCAAATTCCTAAACTAAATAAATCTGAAACTCTTAAAATCGAAGTCACTTCCCGGTAGGAATACAAAAGTAATGTTCCATTTTCCAATTCTTTTGCCTATCTCGAATGTGACTTCTTTATATTCAGAAGTCTCCGGGAACTCAAGTATCTCTTTAACCTCGGTACCAATTTGATCTGCGCCTTCAATTACCTGGCCTTTGCCCTCTTCATCAGCAATTTTCACCATTCTAAGGTGCAGCGTATTTGCTCCCTGTCTGGTTCTTCCACAGATGGAAACTCCTCTTGTTCCACCTTCTCCAAAGTTAATCTCATCAAATTCCAGAGTAACATTGTTTCCAATTCCCTCAACCGCGTCAGCTGCCCTTGTAAATGTATCTCCATAGATGGAATCCGCATTCAGGACAGGCATGTCCGTAAATGCGCGGAGCTGTCTGGTAAAAGAAAAACCTTTAATGTGGAATTTCTGGAAAACCTTGAAGCTGATCGTCTGAATTCCTGTCAGCCTCTCACTTAATCTCCAAGTATCTTCCTGATACACGTTCCAAATTGACTTCTTTTGGTAGACTGCTGCTCTGAGGAGTCTACTACCATCCTCACCAGGTATTCCTTTCCATATTTCGATATCATAGGCATCATCATTAAGCGTAAAAATAGGTACTGTGATCTCATCTGAACCCTCGATTCCAAAATCAATTCCGCTATATGTAATTACCGTTTCTTCGCCTCTTGCAGAAGCTACGCCATGTTCGTTGCCATTTCCAATAGCTCCGATATAAGATGTATAAAGACTTCCCGGGATAAATCCGTACGGATCAAGAAAAGCTTTACCAAGCCCCGTTATAGTAAAGTCTATGCATGACATAACAGCCACTGCATTTCTGCCATCATAAGCTTCGCACCTAAGGGTAAAAGAGCCATCTCCAAGCCCTTCTACAATGCAGTTATTATCCTGTCCGTCTGTCTCAATTCTGCATTTTCCTGCATTTGCAGATCCTATACCTCCTGAAAGGATTGCTATGTTGGTCTCTGTACCATTTCGGTTAAGAGCTCTGAACACCAATCTCTTATCTGTAGCATTCTCAGGATATACTCTGGCAGATACAACAGCTGTCTTACAATCAGGATCAAAAGACCTGCTGCCCTTAGTTACTGTCAGTTCAATCTTTCTGACAGGCACATATTCTGCCCTTGATACACTAATCTTAACTGCATCAGGATCACCATAAGGCTCAGCTATTGCAAGGAGTTTACCGTTAAAGAGTTTCCTTGTGTCGCTCTGATAGCTGTCATAATCTGTACTGTCACCGTTATCAAGTCCAATGAGTCTTCCACCACACACATTAACCTTTACGTAGTCAGAAGCATTCTCTACAGGGTTACCATCTTTATCAATGGCACTGATCTCGGCAAAAACAAGTTCAGCACCTTCAGCCCTATTACCTTTGCTCCTATACGCATCAAGTCTATGGTCTATTGTTACCACAAAGCTATCTGTGTCTCCAAAGGATCTGTGGCTGTCTCTTGCAAGCTCGTGCCCCTCTTTGTCATAACAAACAGCTACTATCTCGCCCTTTTCATATGGAACCTGATAGTCTGCAAATATCTTATTGCCACTGTGCGGAGCATGTGTCAGTGTCTGCCTGCCGTAACTCTTACCATTTACAAAGAGCTCAACAATATCCGCATTACTGCACACTCTTATATCAATGATCTGTCCTTCGTTATAATCCCAGTACGGGAAAACATGAACAAACGGGTCCCTATCAACACTCACCCAGGCTGATTTCCAGGCATAAAAGGCATCTTTATAAAAACCTGCTGTATCAATGAGGCCAAAATATGAATTCTTGGTCTGATATGGAGTAGGCTCGCCAATATAGTCATAACCGGTCCAAATGAACTGCCCCATGGAAAACTCCATGTCTCTGTCCCTGCAGATACAGTTCTCTATACTGTCTGCTCCCCAGCTGGTTGTGCTGTTGCCAAGCGATGAACACTGCTCATCACTGTCGGATAGTGTAGGAACCGAAAGAGGGAAATGATATACGCCTCTACTCTGAACAATTGAGTAGGTCTCACTTCCATATATGATCCAGTCAGGATGCTCTTTATGATGCTTCTCATAATAATTCTCAGCGTAATTATAGCCTGCAACCTTGAGGATATCAGCACACTTCTGAGCTTTCTCCCAAGGCATGTAGTTAGAGCCTATCGTGGCTCTGCCATTCATAAGAGGATCGTGAAGTTCAACAAGACTCTTGAGATCTCTTGTAACCTCCTGTCCCCTGTCACTTGAATGGGTATCATAGATTTCATTTCCTATACTCCACAGAATAACTGAGGGGTGATTCCTGTCTCTTCTCACCCAGCTTGCAACATCTCTTCCGTGCCAGTCAGGGAAAAACCTTGCATAGTCAAACTCAGTCTTGGCTCCTTCCCACATATCAAAAGCTTCTGATATGAGAAGAAATCCCATTTCATCAGCAAGCTCCAGAACCTGAGGATCGTACATATTGTGAGTCATCCTGATGGCGTTTACTCCCATCTCTTTTAGCTGAATAAGTCTTCTCCTCATGGCAGACTTGTTAAATGCAGAGCCAAGAGCTCCCAGGTCATGATGAAGACACACACCATTTAGCTTCATGTTCCTGCCATTTAGGAAAAAGCCTCTCTCAGGATCCATGAAAGCATCTCTAAAGCCAATAGCTGTTTCCTCAGTTTCAGACATAAGACTTGTTACAAGTTTATATCTGTTTGGAGCTGTAACATCCCATTCCCTGACATCTCTGACTATATATTTATGAACAAGGATCACAGATTCCTCTTTATTGTTGATCACATTTCCGCCTGCAAGAGCACTTGCAGGTTTCTTGACATCGCCAGAAACAGGCACTTCCTCCAATGAGACCCTGCCTCCATCAGCATCATACAGGCTATGCTCTACATCAAGATTATTCTTATCCGGACCGCAAATTTCTGTCGTCACAATAATCTCATAATCAGATACAGCCTTATTATCAAAATCACCTGCTGCCTCTAAGCCGCGAATTCTCTCTCCAAGCCTGGATGAATGTACATATACTCCATTTTCAGGAATATAGGTTTTGTCATAGTCACATATCCAGACATTTCTAAATATTCCTGCTCCAGAGTACCATCTGGTATTAGGGAACTTACATCTGGCTGCAACAGCCAGTTCATTTCTTCCCTCTTGTACAAAGTCTGTGATCTTGAGTATGAACTGAGAATATCCATACTTCCATTCACCTGCGACCACACCATTTATATAGACGATACTGTCCATATAAATACCGTCGAATATCAGAAACAGCTCCCTTTTAAGATCAGCTGCTGTCAGATCCAGACTCTTAATATACCAGCCTGTACTGTCCCTATAGAGAGCATCTATGTCCGTGATCATATAATCATGCGGAACAGCCACCTCTTTAAACTCCTCAAGGTGGCTCATCATCTGCTCATAGCTGCTTCCGTATTCCGACTCCCAAAATTTCCATCCATCAACAAAAAGTCTTTTCATTTATACCCCTTCTATTAAAGGTATCGATTCAGGCTGACTGTTTACCCTTCTTATTACCGTCAATCACTTCAAGAAATGGCCCCATCGGTATTCCAGTCTCGTTTGAAATAAGTCCTCCTGAATATGTATTATCAACGCAATACATAATCTCACTGGCTTCTTCATAAGCCGCGTCATCCTCTACGTATACCAGTAGTCCCCCGTTGTCTGTATCTAGTATCACTTTAGCAAGTACCCTATCCTTTTTAGTCTTAATATATAAATCTGTTATTTCCGTTCCCTTACCTGCATCTACAACACAGAGACCCTTGGAATGACTAAGACTTATCTTAAACGCTTTTCGTCCTTCCTGATCGGTCACCCTATTAATACTTGTTATTTCAGGACCCATGTACTCTCCATTATAACAATATTTGAGATGTGCTGCCCACAAAGCAAGTCTTTCTCCGATTGGTTTTTTGGTGACAGGATGAAGATCATTATCTTCGCCAAGTCCCATGGTTATTGCAAGTCCTGTAGCAGGAAGCTCAAGGAGCCTTGCCTGAGTAAGTCTGAACTTACCCCAGTCATCTGTTACAGGTGAATCTATTGTGAAATTCGGAAGAGACACTCCGATAAATGGCAGGTTTTCTTCGTTCCATGCCTTGCGATAGCCTTCTACCTGTCTGATCGTAAGTGCATTGTAATCATAGCCATCCTCAATGTTGGATTCGCCCTGATACCAGCAAACTCCATCAATAGGGAAGTTGTGACATGGTGCAGTCATTGCATTATATAATCCTGTTGACTTCCAGTTGATAAAATCTGTAGGCGGGATCATGTCGCACCTTGCACCAATCCTGAACTTCCAATGCTTATCACAAGAGCTTTCTGTCATATCATCAAAGCTATCAAGTCTGACTGAGCATTTATCATTAAAGATCTTGTAATCCTTGTCAGGAGTAAATCTGCCAAATCCCGTTTCTACGCAGACTCTGATCACTATCGTATTATCTTTTTCCCTGGTAAGTCCTTCAGGAATATCATATTTGCGCGGCGGATACTGATAAGGTGTATCTCCCACTCTCTGGCCATTTACAAATACAACATCATTATCAACTATCGTTCCCAGGAAAAGACGGGCCTTCTGCCCTGCAAGTTCCACCGGAAGATCAAACTTTCTCCTAAACCAGACGCTTCCAATAAAGCCATCAAGCTCCGTTCCCTTGAAAAATGAAGGTATTGCAAAAGGTTTCCATTTATCATTATCAGCATCTTCGTTGCCATCCCAGGCATCCCAATGCTCTTTGATTCCAAGATCCGACTCATACAGATTACTTCTCCAGGTATTGCCGTTAACCATATTGGTCTCCATAACCTGTTTCCTGAATTCTGCATCTGAGTATTTATCTGCTTCTGCCAGGAGCTCATCATAGCCCTCAAGCATTCCTCTGCTCATCCATGAGGAAATCCTTGATCCTCCTAGACTTGCATTTATAAAGCCAACTGTCTGACCTGTAAGCTTCTGCAGATGATCAGCAAAAAAGTAGCCTGTAGCAGAAAAGCTTGTAATGGACTCTTTGCTTACACAAGTCCAGCTACCTGAACGAAGCTCCTCAAGAGGCCCTTCAAAGCTACTGTCCTCTGTGATCTTAAAGGTTCTGACCTTGTTGTTATCTGCTATTTCCAATAGCTCCGGATATTTATCCTTAACTCTGATCACAGGCAGCTCCATGTTGGACTGGCCTGAGCAGAACCACACAAGGCCAATCATAACATCACTTACTACAACCTCTTCCCCCTTATCATCTGATACTACAAGTTTGTAAGGGCCGCCACTTTCTCTGGCAGGAAGATACATATCAAATCTTCCGTTTTCTTTACATATGCAGCTTCCGGAGCTGAGAATATCATCATTCTGCGTGCTCTCTTTATCAGCTTCTGTTAATGCAACTGAAATATTCGAACCGGCTTCATCCCATCCCCAGATGTGAATGGTCTTTCTACGCTGTAAAACTGCTCCATCCGACAAAATACGCGGTAATCTAAGTCCTGACATTGTATAATCTCCTCGTTTTCGAGTACTAAATGTTCAAAACTATAACCATCAAATTTGAACATTTTATATTATACAAACAGGCGCTTACTATTACCGCGTAATTAAAGCCTATTTATTATCAATTCTTGCGTATTGTATTTATTTAAATAATTTTATCGAAAGTTTCTTTTAATGCAGGGTAAATAGTCTTAAACTGCTGATATCTTGCCTCGTACTTGGCAACAAGCTCAGGATCCGGCTTCTCTGTCTTATCAACCTTGACAATAGCTGCTGCAGCCTCTTCTACACTCTTATAAGCACCACATGCAACCATAGCAAGCATAGCACCGCCCATTCCAGGGCCTTCTTCACAAACAGGAACATCAACTTCTACGTTGAGGATGTTTGCGATCATCTTTCTCCAAAGAGGGCTCTTGGCACCGCCGCCACAGATCATTGTTCTCTTAGGAGCAACGCCGATAGACTTGGCAACTTCATACATATCCCTGGTAGCAAATGCAACGCCCTCAAGAACTGCCTGAGTCATATCTTCTCTTGTTGTATCCATTGTGATACCTGTAAATGTAGCACGGGCATTAGGATTGTTCCAAGGTGATCTCTCTCCCATAAGATATGGCAGGAAGAATACATGGTTCTCTCCAAGCTTCTCAATGCCCTTCTGCTCTGCAGCGTAATCCTTGGTCTTAAGGATCTCATCGTTCCACCATTTATTGCAGCTGGCTGCACTGAGCATGCATCCCATAAGATGGAAGTGTCCGTCAGCATGGTCAAAAGAGTGAAGTGCGTTATTGCTGTCTACAGCAAAATTGTCAGATGACATGAAGATTGTTCCACTTGTTCCAAGGGAAATATTGCACTTATTATTGCCAACTGTACCTGTTCCTACAGCTGCTGCCGCGTTGTCTCCGGCACCTGCTGCTATAACTACGTTTTCAGAAAGTCCCAGTTCCTTGGCCAATTCTGCCTTAAGCTGACCAACCTTCTCTGAGCTGTCGTAAAGAGTAGGAAGTAAATCCTCTGTTATTCCACAGATATCACACATCTCTTTGGACCACTTGCGGTTCTGTACGTCCAGAAGAAGCATTCCTGAAGCATCTGAATAATCTGTGCAGAATGTTCCTGAAAGCTTATAAGCAAGATAATCCTTAGGAAGCATTATTTTCTTGATTCTCTTGAAATTCTCAGGTTCATTCTCCTTAACCCAGAGAATCTTAGGTGCTGTAAATCCAGCAAAAGCGATATTAGCTGTGTACTTGGAAAGAGTCTCTTTGCCAATCTCGTTGTTGAGGTAATCTACCTGTTTCTGAGTTCTGCCGTCATTCCACAAAATTGCAGGACGAATAACCTCGTCATTCTCGTCAAGAATTACAAGACCATGCATCTGTCCGCCAAAACTGATACCTGCAACCTGTGACTTATCTACATTTTCAAGAAGCTCCTTAAGTCCAGCTATAGCCTGTGTGTACCAATCCTCAGGTTTCTGCTCAGACCATCCCGGCTGTGGGAAATATAAAGGATACTCCTTAGTAACTGTTCCATGAATCTTACCTGTTTCATCCATAAGCACAAGCTTAACGGACGATGTCCCCAAATCTACACCGATATAAAGCATACCTGTCCTCCTAAATTATCTGTTATTATATCTGTTATTTATCTGCTTCATGATATACGAATTGCTCCATAACTTCTTCATTCTCGCAATTCTACATCAAGTATATCTTACAAATTATCCCCCACCTTTTCATTTCGTATCTTGCTAGATACTTCTTGATTATTGTCACTTGATCCTGATATCCGTGATCGCTACAGTATCTCCTGTTATGGCCGCATATATCTTATCTCCGCCGTCTGTAACACTAGTAACGTTCTGTATTTCCACGCCAAGATTTGTAGTTTTCAAGGTCACGGTACTTCCCTTACGAGTAAAGCTTACTTCGTATTCAAGTCCTGATTTGTTGGTTTCCTTCCACACATTCCAGCCAGGGAAATCACCCGTTCTCTTCATGGAAAATGTGTTATAAGCATATATACCACTTCTGTCTATCTCACCATTTAGTTTGATAAGGGCAAACTCTTTGTATCCCGGCCCGCCAACAATGCCATTTTCGGAATAGAATATGACAATATACGGGCAGTGCCATACCAGGTCAGATGCCGGAAGTGACATTGAATGGAAGGCAAGATCAATGTAATTCTTAATTTCAATTCCATCAGTATAAGCAGACCGGTGATTGTCAATCTGTAAATTAGGAGCATCCGATTCCATGCGCTCTATATAGCTTACTGCCTCTGCAATCCTTGTGATATCATCCTCGGTAGTTTCCACTTCATCCCTTTCAACTGTGATATCACTGATCAGGCAGTTTTCACCTGTAATTGCAACTTCAGCAAATTTGGAGCTGTCAGGAAGTGCGATCATAACCTCCATATCCTTATGGCCGTCTGTCATATTAATCTTGACATGGTCCTCAAACTTGGTGGCCATGATAACGTATTTTCCTTCCGTCCAGTTGACGTCATCACCTATTTTTTCTATTGTCACCTCCATATTCCTGGCATCAGTTGAAATATGATGTCCATCAAACCACAATTCGCCATATTCTGTGTATTTGTATGCCTTGATAGACTTAGGATTACTGTGAACACGCTTGTCATAGGAGTCAAACACTATGATAGAAGGCATCGAGAAATCCCCGGGGCTCTTCTTGTTAGATGTGCAACGAAAGCTTATGGTCGTAGTAACATTGTCTACCGGTATTCCCGAAGATATCTTGTCTCTGTACTTACCGCATTCCAGCTCTTTTTCTATTTCGTTATGCAAATGAACTCCGGCAACACCTTCATCCTTGGCATCAGTATCAATAATGTCTATCATGATATCTGCTATCTGCGGGTCAAAAGAGATACCGGACTCTTTAATAAATTCCTCTCTAACAAGTGGTTCCGGCAACGGATCGCTGAATTTGGACTTAGTGGTCATGACATCATATTTATCTATAACTGCCATGATCCTTGCAACCTCAGGTATTTCCTCTCCTTTAAGTCCCTCAGGGTAGCCGCTTCCGTCATATTTCTCATTTCCATACTTGGCAGCCTCAGCAAGTATCGGATACTCGGTTATGTTAGACAGAATCTCTGCGCTTATGATCGGAGTCTTTTTAAATACCTCATACTGCTCGGGAGACAACTTATCAAGGTTTTCCACAACACCATCAGGAATTCCCATTATTCCTACGTTATGCAAAAGCGCAGCATAATATATCTCATCAATCTCATCCTGTTCTTTTCCGAGACTCTTTGCAATCCTTCCCGCGATTTCAGCTGCAATGGCTGAATGTCCCGGAGGATAAGGATCCTTTTTTTCCATAGCTGCTACAAATGCTGTTGCAGTCTGATCAAACAGCCTCTTAATGCTCTTCCTGTCTTCATCGAGCTGTTCCATCTCAATAGCGTGGGCTCTGATAACAGCCTCATTTACATCAAGATATGTAAACACATACAGGAAAATAGATACCAGGACCATAGCCATGTTGACTATAGATATACCATAAGCAAATATCTGCACAATACCGCAAAAAACAGGAACAACCAGATACAGTACCAGTGCAATGTAGATCAGTCGGCTGAATTTCTCCTTGTACTGAACAATGACAGTGTACTGAATGATAGGTCCAATTATCGGTATTATGTAACTTATCAAAAAGCCCGGACCGCGGTGATATATATTATTGGCATCAAAGCTGTAATATAAGCCTGTAAAGGCTGCTATGATCGCAAGTACCATACCAATCACTGAAATAATGTTAACAAAAGTGATTCTTCCCGGAACCTTATCCATCTTGCCTTCTGCAGTAAGAAGATCGGTCAGATACAGATTAAATCCTAACACGATCGCTGATGTCATGAAGAATACAAGGCAGTTACTGATTCTTACCATGACATAGCCCGTAGCGCTTACATCTCCGCTATATATATAAGCATATCTGTCAGAAATAAGCAGGGTTGTAGCTATAAGCTCCATCATTATCAGAATCCACTTACGCTTTTTGGTCAAGAATTTGGTGATGAGAAGGAGCAGTGCCATAGTGAAACAAGCTGAGCTTAGTTCCAACATCATATTAAGTTGATGACTTCTTATAAACTCATACATTTTTATGCTCCTGAATCATTTACTCAAATAGTGTCTCCATGGCATCCCAGTCAAAGGTCTTAAGCAGTTTGCCAAGCTTATTCAGCTTCTTAGCTGCATCTTCAGGAAGTCTGTACTCTTTCATCTGGCCCAGTATCATTTCAATCGCATCATAATCCATCTGTGAAATAGAATCTCTGATAGCGCCATATGCATCCTGCAGATCTTCATAGGATATCATCTCAAGACTCTCATCCTGCCTTATTTCCTCATCATCCTGATCCATTCTTGCAAGTCTGTCCTTGAACAGGCTGTAGTCTGAAATCAGCTTCTCTGTATTCTGATCAATGAATGCTTTATCATCATTTTTGCCAGCTTCTTCAAGGCTTGCTGCAAGTCTTGATAATTCCAGTGCTCCGATTATCCTTGCAGAGCTCTTAAGAGCATGAACCTTAATGGTATAAAGTCTTATATCTCCTGCTTCATACGAATTACTGATCACTGAAATATTATCATCAATGGTATCGTAGAACAGTCTCAGAGCGAACAAATAGTTAGTTACTCCTCCGGAATTAGCCAGACCATCATCTACAGATATCTCTGAAATTTCATTTATCCACAGCATGTTCTCAGGAATCTCTGTAAGCTCCTCTTCTGCCTCTTCATCCTCTCTCTGCATAACAATTTCAGGAGGAAGATGCTTTAAGATAGTGCTCTCAAGAGTAGCACTGTCTATAGGCTTAGCCAGATATCCGTTAAAGCCCTTGGATGTGTAGAATTCTTCACCGACTGCTGCGTTGGCAGTAAGTGCATATACAGGCAGATTCGGATGAGTTTCCCTGATCTTTTCAAGAGTTTCTATTCCATCCATTCCAGGCATCATATGGTCTAGAAGAACCACATTAAAGTCTGTTTCTTTTATCTTCTCAAGTGCTTCTTCGCCACTGTCTGCTGTTGTTACAAACATCTTGGTTGACTTTAAAAGACCCTTTATTACACTCAGGTTCATAGGCGTATCATCAACAACAAGAATATCTGCATCAGGTGCAATAAACTTAGGTACATAAGGTCCATTATCAGAAATATTATGTTCCTTGAATATTCCAATCGGTGTATCATCTACAATTCTCTGCTGCAAAGTCAGGATAAACTCAGAGCCCTCTCCGTATACACTTTCGCACCAGAGCTTTCCACCCATAAGTTCAGCAAAACGTCTGGAAATATCAAGGCCAAGACCTGTTCCCTGAATTCCGCTGTTCTTCTCCTCATCAAGTCTCTCATAGGCGGTAAAGAGCTTGTCCATGTCCTCCTCTTTAACACCGATACCGGTATCCTTGACAGAAAAGCGAAGGTCACAGATGTCATCATTCCTTGCTTCCATTGAAACCGAGAATTCTACTGCTCCTGCAGCAGTATATTTAACAGCATTAGTCAAAAGATTCAATACAACCTGCTTGATCTTACCGTTATCACCATACATCCTGGTCGGAAGTATCTCATCGATAACTACCTCAAAGATCAGCTCTTTTTCTGTACTCCTAGATCTTATCATTGAAACTATTGACCTTAGCTGATCCTGAACATCATATTCCTGCTCAACAAGATGCATTTTGCCTGATTCGATCTTGGACATATCAAGAAGATCATTAATAAGGCCCAGAAGAGACTCTGTAGCATTCTTGATATCAAGCGAATAATTCATTATGGATAAAAAGTATGCTTTGGGTACATCTCTTGCATCTTCTCTGAGGATCATCTCATCCATACCAAGAATAGTATTGATAGGCGTTCTGATCTCATGAGACATATTCGCAAGGAATCTTGACTTGGCAGTATTTGCTCTCTCAGCTTCTTCCTTGGCTTTGGTAATCTCTTCATACTGTTTGGTAACTACGGTAGCCTTTAAAATGCGCCAAACCAGAAATCCTGCAGCGAAGGCTACAACCACAAGTATGAGCAGTTTGACAGCAAAAAGCTCAACAAGACGCGGCTTTTTAACCAGGAGAAATCTCTCCTCCTGATATACTTCATTTCTCTCATTCAGCACCTGTACATGAAGGATATAATTACCATATCCAAGAGAGGTATACTCCAGCGTACTGAGTTCACTCCTTGGAACCTCAAGACCAACATTTTCTTTTCCCTCAATAAATACGCGTACCAGAGGGTTAGTCATTGTGTAGTCCATTACAGAAGCCGTGATACTGATTCGTCCGTCTGATCCTGGCAATGTATAAGTGCCCTGAGAATCAGGCAGAATCTGCTCATCATCACAGTAAACAGACTGAATGCCCAGTTTTATGCTGCCATGTCTTTCAAAGAACTTATCCACATTTAGTCTGATAGCACCTTCTCTTCCAGGCACATAAAGATATCCGTCATCCGACATGTATCCGTAGGACTGGGATGTTACAGCATAGGGCATACCATTTGCGATAGTAAAGAGCTTATAGTTCTTGACATCATTATCAATCATTTCCTGGGCATCGACTCTGTAAATACCATAAGATGACATTATCCATAGCTTGTCATCTTTTCCGGAATAGATGTCATAATTGTTATTAAAAGGAAATGTTGTAATTGTTGTAGCTATTTTATCTTTATAATAACCGATTGAGTTTGATGTAATGAACCATGTAAGGTTCCTGTCAGGATCCTTTTTAACTCTCATAACGACTTCACTGGTAAGTCCGTCAGAAAGACCTATATGGCTCACCTGACCGTTATCTATAATGTACATGCCTCCGCCGTCAGATCCTGCTATTATCTCTCCATTATTTCCCTCTTCTACGGTAAGGATCATTGGATTCTTCATGCCGGTTTCTGCACCGTAAGAGGCTACTACCTTATTGTTTCTAAGAACATCTATACCGCCATTTGTTCCTGCAACTATCGATCCATCTCTCATCTGAATAATGCTTCTGATGGCATTATCGCTAAGACCATCCTCTGTTGTGAAATCCCTGATCTCTCCTTCCGGTGAAAAACGGATCAGTCCCTTATTATCTGTATAAGTTGCAATCCACAGATTTCCTTCTTTGTCCTCCATAATACATCTGACCCTGCTGTTTCCAATGTACCTGGTCAGATTATTTATCAGCATCTTTCTATCGCTGCTCAGAATATACAATCCGCTGTCAGTACCAACATACAAAAATCCGTTACTCTGATAAATACAGTTGGTTACTGTCCTCGGCAAGCCATCAGATTTGGTCATGTCTACAAAATTATCAGAAACAATCTTCATTACACCCTGTGTCGAGGACGCATACCACATATTGCCCTGATAATCTGATGTCATCATTTCAATTGAGCTGTTAAGCGGGAGTCCTCCTACAAGAGTCATTTTTCCGTCAAGGTCCAGATATCCAATAGAAGATGTTGAAGATACCCATACTCTTCCGCAGTTATATGAAATCCAGTGCACTACGCCAAGTCCTCTGGTTGAATAAAGGTCCATTTCACCAGCCTTTTGTCCAAACTTGCCATAATATATATGATCTTTTTCAGTACAGAAATATACCTTTCCCGCGTAATACGGATCGACAAGGATCGTCGATATCTTGGGCATTCCAAGATCTTCACCGGAATATATATGAGTCACCTGAAGATCCTCTACGGAAAAGACAAGTCCATTTCCGGTATGTCCATAGATAATTCCGTCAGGACCTTTCTCAAGCTTGAGGACTCTCTCCGCTTCAAGTTCAGGCTCATACAGTTCGCGGATTATCATATCCTCGTCAAAATAGCACAGTCCGGCTGTAGTTCCGACAATGACATTTCCTGATCTGTCTTCAACAAAACTCCTTATGGAAGAAGATGGCAGACCGTCAAAAATCGTATACTGTTTTCTCTTATTGCCATCAAGAACCACTACTCCATTGTCATTAGTTCCTATCCATATTCTCTTCTTATTATCTTCGTATATAACTCTCGCGCTGGTAAGACCATTATCAGTGCTAAGTCTTTCAAATACCTTTCCATCATAACGGATAACTCCACTGTATCCGCCAATCCATATATGTCCGTCACTTGATCCGTAAATATACATGGCATCAGAAGAAGGAAGGCCATTTGTCGCATCATAAACATATGTTGCAAATCCGCCTTCATCAAGCTGACCCGTAACAGAATAGCCTCCACCATATTTTTTGACAGTTTCTCCGGGAACAAGATTAGTTTTTTCTTCAGCTCTCACCGAAAGTCCTGGCAGAACTAATACTACCGCCATGGAAATTGCCAAAAAAGCAGCTAAATATTCAGTTATCTGTCTCTTTCTCTTATATGCCATTGTTTCCATACTTCATCATGATTACCTTGATTTCAGGTAGTGCATCCATAAACGCTTCCAGGCACTTTGGATCAAAAACTGTTCCTGAAAAGCTCTCCATGATCTCTATAGCCTTGTCAAAAGAATATGCCTTTCTGTATACTCTGTCTGAAGTAATATCATCAAAGACATCTGCAATAGCCATGATTCTGGCTGAAAGAGGTATAACTTCTCCATGAAGCCCCTCAGGATAACCGCTTCCATCCCACCTCTCATGGTGGTAAGCAGCCATATTTCTTGCTTCTTTCAGGTAGTTATCACCGTTTGATGTGCTTATCGCGTTATCAAGTATCTTCTTACCCTCAATAGCATGCGTTTTGACAATTTCAAACTCTTCATCAGTCAGCTTGCCAGGTTTGAAGAGAATTTCATTAGGCACCTTGATCTTACCCACATCGTATAGAGGTGCTGACCTTATAACATCCGACATGAATTTAGGTGTCAGTTTCTCTGCGTAATAACCTTTTTTCTTAAGACTATCCAGTACAATTCTCACAATTGCTGTAGTTCTCTGAACGTGAGCACCCATATCGTAGTCTCTGTTTTCTACCATGTCTGCCATGGTCATGATAAGACCATCCTGCATCTTGGCTGTAGATTCAGACAATCTTCTGATACTTCTCATCTGCTCCGCCTGAGATAAGGTCAGGTTACAGATACTGCGATAGAGCTTTTCTGTTTCATCACCTGTATGAATATTCAGTGCTCTTATTTCTCTGACATTTTCGTCAAGCTGCTGCTGAGAATCGCTCCCCTTACTGAATCTGTCGAGCATCTCTGCCATACTACTGATTGGGTAAGTGCTATATACGTCAGTTGTCCACAGCGCATAGGCGACGATCAATACAAAGAAACCTGCAAGAATAACAACAACCTTAAAAATGAAGGTCCTCATATACACTGCCATGTATGCAAGAGAAACATCTGCACCCACATGACAGATGACATCTCCTTCCGAATTTAATACAGGGTTAAAAACTGACATTGTCCATGTACCAAATCCCCTGGTTTCTTTATAGACATATTCCCCTTTAAACAATTCTTCTTTTGGGGGAAGATTCTTCATGTCTTTATATTTGATCAGTTCTCCCGGTTCATAAGGTGTCTCTTTATCCTCATAAGCCATATCAAAAATATATCTGACACCCGAATCCTCTGCTCTTATTACATATATATGGTTAACACCATAGGCATTGTCTCTTATAGTAGATAAAAGATATTCAAAATTAGTATAATTGGCGTCATCTCTTCCATTGCTTATGAAATCATACATCTGAGAGGGAACTATAACGTTAACGGCAAATTCAGTTGCATTCCAGGCATTTTCTACTCGTTCTTCCTTCTCACTCTCAAAATACAGGCTTATTCCTATCCATCCCATAATAAAAACAAGGATAAGGGAAGCCCCAACAAGAGTCAGCGCCATTCTGGTACTGGATGACATCTTTATGTCTTTGTCCCAGTTCCTGATACGCTTTAATTCTTCGACTGATAATGGCTTTTGCTTCCAGCCGGAATTTAATACCTCTTCCGCTTCATCCGGGGGGGTAAAAAAGACAACAAGATAAGCCACAAAGGTTGTAATAGCTTTATCAAGAAGGTTTATCAGTATGCAAGCCACATAAAAGGAACCAATCGGCGTAAACCCAAATGTCCTTTCAAGTGGAATAATAAGATCTCCTACAACCGGATTTTCAGTCACTCCAAAGAGCACTCTTTGCGTCACAGCACCCATAAAGCCTGAGAATGCTCCCGCTGTAAGAGCAAATATTATAGCCTTTTTAATTTTTTTAAAATTGGAATAATTAACTGTCCCTGATGCATAAATAGCCACAAGGACATTCACGAACATGAAATAGAGCGAATTGTCATCAATAAATGCGCAAATTGTATTAGATAAAACTGCTGTAAGGATTCCGGGAAACAATCCTCCGACAACAGCTGAAACTATGGTTCCAATTGTATCCAGAAAAAAGGGAAGCTTAAAATGATTAGAAATTAAAAAAAGCAGCACATTAGATATGACTCCGCTTACTACCAGAACCACTCTCCATTTATTGCTATCTTTTTTAATTTTTAATTCTCTTTCCAACAGTCTTCCCCCTGCTGATTTTGTTAAGCAAACGCTGACTCCTTGTTACAGAGCCAGCGTTTGATATAGTAATAATCTTCTCTTAGTCTAAATGATCCTGACCATGTCCGGAGGATCCAAGTCTTACAAGCGCTCTGTAAAGCTTAGCTTCAGCACGAATTCTGGCTTCGTTATCGAGCTGTTTGTCTTTGAGTCTTTCTTCAGCTCTCTCTTTGGCTGCCTTAGCACGGGCAACGTCGATATTCTCACTCCATTCCCATGTTGTCGGAAGCACTCTGACCTCTCCATTCATTACTGAGAGCATTCCACCTATACAAGCGGCTTTTCTCTCCTTGCCATCTTCCATGGTCACCTTGGCAGTTCCCATTCCAATGGCTGTACAGTAGTTGGTGTGACGGGCAAGTATCTCGACATCACCATCAATTGTACGAAGCAGTATTTTTTGGACTTCACCCTCATATTCAAGACCATCTAAGGATACAACCTGTAAATGATAAGTTGTGGCCATATTATTCTCCGATCTCTTGTATTAACTGCTTAACACAAGGTGTTATCACTGCTTCTTAGCCTTCTCAAATACTTCGTCAATTGTTCCAACAAGAAGGAATGCAGACTCCGGAAGGTCATCACATTCGCCGTCAAGAATCATCTTGAAGCCACGGATTGTCTCTTTAAGAGGAACATACTTTCCAGGAAGACCTGTGAACTGCTCAGCAACTGAGAAGCTCTGTGACAGGAAGTTCTGTACTTTACGTGCTCTGTAAACAGTAAGCTTATCCTCTTCTGAAAGTTCATCCATACCCATGATAGCGATGATATCCTGAAGTTCACGGTATCTCTGAAGCACCTGCTGAACGCCCTTGGCTACTTCGTAATGCTCTTTTCCTACGATATCAGGAGAAAGAATACGGCTTGTTGAATCAAGAGGATCAACAGCAGGGTAAATACCCTTAGATGCGATATCTCTTGAAAGAACGGTTGTAGCATCAAGGTGTGTGAATGTTGTAGCAGGAGCAGGGTCTGTAAGGTCATCGGCAGGAACATAAACGGCCTGAACTGATGTGATAGATCCCTTCTTGGTAGAAGTGATACGCTCCTGAAGAGCACCCATTTCTGTAGCCAGTGTAGGCTGATAACCTACGGCTGAAGGCATACGTCCAAGGAGGGCTGAAACCTCTGAACCAGCCTGTGTGAAACGGAAGATATTATCAATGAACAGCAGCACGTCCTGATTCTTAACATCACGGAAGTACTCAGCCATTGTAAGTCCTGAAAGACCAACTCTCATTCTGGCTCCCGGTGGCTCATTCATCTGTCCGTAAACCAAAGCGGTCTTGTCAAGAACTCCACTTTCCTTCATTTCTCCGTAAAGGTCGTTACCTTCACGAGTACGCTCTCCAACACCGGTGAATACTGAAATACCACCATGTGCCTTAGCAACGTTGTTGATCAGCTCCATGATAAGTACGGTCTTACCAACTCCGGCACCGCCGAACAGACCAATCTTACCGCCCTTAGCATAAGGACAGATAAGGTCAACAACTTTGATACCTGTCTCGAAGATTTCTGTAGCAGGAACCTGATCTTCGTATGCAGGTGCAGGACGATGGATTGGCCATCTTTCCTTGGCACCCGGATCCGGACCATTATCTACAGGATCTCCCAAAAGGTTAAATATTCTGCCCAAGCACTCGTCACCAACGGGTACGGTGATTGGACTGCCTGTATCTACAGCATCAGCTCCTCTTACAAGACCATCTGTTGAACTCATGGCAACGCATCTGACTACGTCGTCTCCAACCTGCTGAGCAACCTCTGCAATCAGCTTACGGTCATCGATCATGATTTCTATGGCATTGTGAAGATCAGGAAGTTCACCCTCTTTGTAGCGGATGTCAAGTACAGGGCCTGTAACCTGTATTACCTTTCCAACACGATTTTCACTCATTGTTAAACTCCTTATAGTTTAGTTAAAGATTAGCTTTCCGCTCCGGCCACAATTTCCGTGATCTCCTGCGTAATGCTAGCCTGACGAGCTCTGTTATAGTACAGACTCAAGGTCTCAATCATCTCTTCTGCGTTATCTGTTGCAGCTTCCATCGCAGTTCTGCGGGCAGCAAGCTCACTCGCATAAGAGATGTTGATACTGGTATAAAGAATACCCGCCAGATATTCCGGAACAATAGCATCGAACACTGTCTCACTGTTTGGTTCATATAGGATCAGATCCTTGGGCTTACCATCATTCTCTTTTACCTCAGACGAAAGGTCTGAAAGAGGAAGGAGTGAAGTAGCTGTAGGAACCTGTGACAACATGGACACGAAGTTTGTGTAGCACAGGAACACGTGTCCAAATCCGCCACCACCATATGATCCACAGATAAGCTTGGCTATCTGGAAACAATCTGAGATTGTAGTCTTGGCAACCTCAGCATATTCCTCTGTGAGAATAGGCACATTTCTGTGTTTAAAGAACTCAACAGATTTTTTACCTATAGGAAGAACTGTTATATCAGTCTTGTCCTTGATCTCTGCCTCTACAAACTTAAACAGGTTGGAGTTATAACCGCCTGCAAGACCTCTGTCTCCGGCAATTACAACGTACAGCCATTTGTCTGCATTCTCACCCGGTTTGGTGTAGATAGACTGGAAATCTGTGTTTCCGTTGGCTATATCTGTCAGTGTTGTGAGCATTGTCTCAAGGTAAGGCTTGGATTCATCAGCTCTTTCCTTGGCTTTACGAAGCTTTGAAGCTGCAACCAGCTGCATGGCCTTCGTAATCTGCATAGTGCTCTGGACGCTCTTGATTCGGAGTTTAACAGCTTTCATTGATCCAGCCATTATTTATCCTCCTTATCTGCTCTTAACAAACTTATCTGTATAAGCATCGAGCGCTGCCTTTAGCTTATCTTCTGTCTCTTTTTCAAGCTTGCCGCTCTCGCGAATCTCGCGCATTGCTGCAATTCCGGATGGATTCTGATCAAGGAAGTCATAAAGACCTGCCTCGTACTCAGCAACATCACTTGCCTCAACCTTCATCAGGATGTTATTTACAACCGCGTACAGAATAGCTACCTGCTTCTCTACAGGAACAGGGTTATTCTTGTTCTGCTTGAGGACTTCTACAATTCTTTCACCCTGAGCAAGACGCTGTTTGGTATCTTCATCAAGGTCTGAACCGAACTGAGCAAAGCTCTGCAGCTCACGGTACTGTGAATAAACAAGCTTAAGGGTTCCGGCAACCTTCTTCATAGCCTTGATCTGCGCGTTACCACCAACTCGGGATACTGAGATACCGGGGTTAACAGCTGGCATGATACCTGAGTGGAAAAGCTCTGTCTCAAGGAATATCTGTCCGTCTGTGATAGAGATAACGTTTGTAGGAATATAGGCTGATACGTCACCGGCCTGTGTCTCGATGATAGGAAGGGCTGTAAGTGATCCGCCACCATTTTCATCTGAGAGTTTAGCTGCTCTCTCAAGAAGTCTTGAGTGCAGGTAGAAAACGTCACCAGGGTAAGCTTCACGTCCCGGTGGTCTTCTGATAAGAAGTGAAAGTGCTCTGTATGCTACAGCGTGCTTGGAAAGGTCGTCATAGATACAAAGTACATGTTTTCCTTTGTGCATAAAGTACTCACCCATAGCACAGCCTGTGTATGGAGAGATGTACTGAAGTGGGCTGGGCTCTGAAGCTGTAGCTGCTACAACGATCGTGTAGTCCATAGCTCCGCCCTTCTTAAGATCCTCAACAAGAGATGTAACTGTTGAACGTTTCTGTCCAATAGCTACATAGATACAGATAACATCTTTACCCTTCTGGTTAAGGATTGTGTCCACAGCAATCGTGGTCTTACCGGTCTGTCTGTCGCCGATAATAAGCTCACGCTGTCCTCTTCCGATAGGGATCATGGAATCGATAGCCTTGATACCTGTCTGAAGTGGTTCTTTAACCGGCTGTCTTGCAATGATGCCGGGTGCCGGTGATTCTACCGGTCTGTATTCTGATGCTTCGATAGGTCCCTGTCCGTCAATTGGCTGACCAATGGCGTTAACAACACGGCCAATCATCTGCTCGCCTACAGGAACAGATACAACTCTTCCTGTACGCTTAACGGTCTGTCCTTCGCTGATACCTACATCTTCTCCGAACAATACCGCGGATACTACTGTTTCCTCGAGGTTCTGAGCCATTCCGAATGTACCATTCTCAAACTCCAAAAGCTCTCCGGACATACAGTTCAAAAGTCCGCTAACTCTGGCAATACCATCACCAACGGTAAGAACTGTTCCGGTCTCGTTCTGGATAATTGCATTCTGATAGTTCTTTATCTGGCTTCGAATGACCTCGGATATTTTTTCTGGTTTTAGTTCCATATCATCCTCCGACGTGTTTTTATTAGATGACTGTTTCGTCTACTCGTCTGCGAAGCTCGGATAACCTTCCTTTGACTGTTCCGTCAAAGAGCTGTCCCTCCAGATCTACTCTTACGCCTCCAAGGACGCCTGGATCTGTCTTCTGTTTCAAAAGAATTTTCTTACCGCTGAGCTTTTCAAGCTTCTCTTTGAGTTGTGATAACTGTGCATCATCAAGTGCAACTGCTGTAGTCACAAGGGCATCGGCGATGCCGTTTGCCTCATTGTAGCTTCTCCTAAAGCGCTTCTGGCAAGCAGAAAACTCTCGAAGGAGCCCTTTCTCTATGAGAATTTTGATAAAGTTCATAAGGTATGGCTGCAGGCTTCCGTTAAATGCTTCATCTACAAGCTGCAGTCTTTCTTTTTTGGGGACTGAAGGTTCCGATAGAAGTGTCACGTAATCGGGATTTTCTTTGAAAATCTCTTTTACCGCCTCCATCTCGCCCAGTATTTCATCCGTAAGGTTCTCTTCCGCTGCCAGATCATACAGGCTCTGCCCATAAAGATCTCCAGCACTACTCATAATTTTTCTCCTTACTTGAAATTATTAAGCTCCAACTTTATTTATAAAGTCGTCAATAAGCTTTCTGTGATCGGCTTCGTTGATCTCTTTTTCAACTACCTTGCCTGCAATATCCATTGCAAGACCACCGATTTCATCTTTGGCCTCGTTAATTGCCTTCTTCTTCTCCTGCTCAATATCTGCAGCAGCTCTGGCCTTAATGCCTGCTGCCTGCTGCTCTGCCTCCTGCACAATTGTGTCAGCTTTTACCTGTGCTTCCTTCTGTGCTTCGGAAACTATTTCAGCAGCTTCAGCATGTGCCTTGGTAAGGCTGCTTTCATACTGTTCCTTGAGAGAATCGGCTTTATCCTGGGCCTCTCTTGCCTCTCGGATCGATTTATCTGCAAGATTTCTTCTCTTCTCAAGAATGTCATTGATTGGCTTGAAAAGGAATTTCTTGATCAGAAATACCTGGATAAACAGGTTGATTATCTGAATGATAAACGTCCAGGGCACCAAAGTAACCAGTTCCTGCGTCTCTTTTGTGTCCGCAGCGAGCTGTAAAAGGGCCTGCATATCCATATTGGTCTCTCCTTTATTTTGTGCTGTGTTTCTCACCACGTATCTGCAGTAACTCGGATTGCTACACTTCGTTCTCGCAATCCGGCGTACATTCGGAAATCGTCATTTTACTTTGTAAAATGCCTTTTTTCCTCATGTCCGTTTAGTCTTCAAAGTATCAAATCCTTGCATGCAAGCATGCGTATTTGATACCTTGAATCCATTATTACTGCAGGTAGTTCATGAACATACCAGGTGCAACGAAGATAAGAAGAAGACCTGTAACAAAACCATAGATACCAGTTGTCTCAGCAACCGCACAACCAAGAAGCATAGTACCTGTTACGTCGCCCTTACACTCAGGCTGACGTCCGATAGCTTCAAGTGCCTTAGAAACCGCAGTTCCTTCACCAATACCAGGACCAATACCTGCGATAAGTGCACATCCTGCACCAATACCACATCCTGCAAGTGCAATACCTTTAGCTAGCATCTGAAAATCACCCATAATTCTTTGCCTCCTAAATGAAGTTTTTATTAGTTTTTGTATTTAGTTAAAATTTTAGGCGTGCTATCGGATTACTTCACTTCGTTCTCGTAATCCCTATATCACCCCTCCTCTGCTGCATTTGCAATATACATTACTGTCAGCATACAGAAGATAAATGCCTGCATACAGCCGGAGAACCAGTCAAAGTAAACACCGGTTACAGCCGGGATACCAATGCCTAGGATAGGAATCTTGGAAAGGAAACTTCCAACCGCTCCCGGAATCAGTCCGAATAACGCTGCTGATGCAAGTCCCAAAGCCCAGTAGATAAGTCCGTCAATAACTACACCGGAAAGAATATTTCCAAAATGACGGCAAGCCATACTTACTGGTGTTGCCAACTCTGACAAAATATTAAACGGGGTCATAACTGCAATAGGTGTAGTGAAACCCTTCAAATATCCGCCAAATCCGTTGGTCTTAATCTTGGTGGCAGTTATCATTATGAAAACAACTACTGCCCAGGCTGCTTCTGTTGATAGGTCTGCTGTTGGACTTCGCAGTCCTATGAGGCTTATCAGGTTTGATATCACACTAGTAGCAAAAAGAGCTGAAACAAACGGGATCAGCTTATCAAACTTGTTGCCTCCTGTGTTGTTACGAACAAAATTATTGCCCGTCTCAACAAGCATCTCTGCAAAAGCCTGTCTCTTCGAAATGTTTTCGACTTTAAGATCTCTCGTAAGGAAAATACACAGCCCTGTGATTATCGCCATGACAATCCAGCTTACGATAAGTGTTTCTGTCAGTTTGAAATCGCCCAGGATCGGTATTCCAGTGTGAAAGGTCTTATAAACTACCGCATAATCGACTTCGAAACCATTACTCATGCTTTCGCCTTCAACCTCCTTTCCCCGCAGACATAATCCCGCGTAGTTTTATTGTGATGCTAGGTATAAACAGCGGAACAATGCCCGCCACCAGATTAAAAACTGGAACTACTATAGCAAGTATCACCCACAGAAGCTGCATCAGAGTGCGGTAACGAAGGCTTACGCCCATTGTTTCCCTTGCCCTCTTCTCATCCTCAATGGATGTCACTTTCTGAACTGTAACTGCCATCCAGAAAAAATTTCCGACAGCGACAAAAAAGCCGACAATTCCAGCTAGAATCACCTTGTAATCAAATGGTACATAGTATCCAAATGGCAAATTCTTTGGAAGTACCATGTGCAACAAAAAAAATACAGCAAACATTATCAGTACACCGATTCCTGTACCAATAGCTATGTTGCGGGTTTCCTTCTTAACTGCATCCTGTAATTTAAACATGCTTATTAAAGTAAACCTCCCCTGAATCTCTTTCTTTTTTCTTTTTCTCTTCCCTGTGAATAACTGATAGATAGACCTTGTAGGCGGTTGTCATAGAACCACCGAGCCCCAAAACAAACCCCGGTATATAAACCCACGCACCAACAGACAATTTGGTGACCAGAAGATAACACAACAAAAGACACAATAGAAGCGGCATGAGCAGTGACAATCCCAGCTGTCCAACCATAGCAAACTGTCCTAATAACTTGGATATTTCTCGCATTTGCATCTGGTATTATTCGCTCCTTCCTCGTCACAATTTCTTCAGTCGTTAACGCTATACCGAATATATTCCGCGCATAATATGCTGATTATTCCGCCATGGCATAGTAATTGCATATAATAAAACAGTATAACAACTTAATAATACACTTTTTGGGCTTTTTCTACAACTAATGTTAGACAATTAGTGGCTTTTTCGATTTTGCGCATAAAAAAGCCCCATACCGCGTAAATCCTAGTTTTCGCGGCATAGAGCCATATAATTAATAAAACTTTTATCAAAATTTCGGTTATATTGTGCCTAACCTCATCATAAAAATAGAATATTCATCATTCTGAAAGTCAAGATCCGGTGAATTTTCTCCTCCTCCGTTGGTACTACGCTTAATCTCGGCATAGAATTCCTCACCCTGATTAATAATATCCATAACTGATAATGGTAATCCCACATCAGTCGCAATCTCGCAAAAGTCCGCAACAGGATTAGCTGACTCTCTTGTTGCAAGGAGCCTTTCCTTAAGTTCTCTGTCACTTTGTGCAATTGTCAACAGTTTCTCAAGCTTCTCTGATGTTGTCATCGTACTCTCCCTCAATACTGATAGTTTTCACCTCAAAAAAGAGGACTATAGCAAAACACAAGCAGATTCCTTGTATGCAGTGGTAAATTAAGGCAAGACACTATCAGTATCAGTGTCCATATAACTACCGATGCCATAATGAACGGAAGTCCTTTCTTCTGTTCTTTTGCAATATCAATTCTCAGTTCATCAATACTCATATGTCCTCATCCTTCCGGTAAAAGAAAGCTCCTAATGCCAGGTGATTTCATTCCTTACTTTAGGAGCTAGTTCTTATAAAAAACAATACATATTAAACTATTTCTTCATCTGCTTCTTAAGCTCTTCTAGTTCAGCCTTTAGAGATGCATTCTCATCTGCTAACTTTGTAGACAACTTTATGTGTTAGCCTAATAATAACATTGTGGGATAATGCTGACAAGTTACCTTCCTCAAGCTCCTCATCCAGTCGATCAATAATGTTCCTGAATACTTCAGCCAGATCTTCTGTTCTCTCTGCATCTTCATTAATTTACCTTAAATTACCGCCACAAATCTGTAAAATATTATATCGCATATGTGTAAGACGAGCGACCTCATAAATGTAAAACAAGATTGCGCATATATGTTAAATGAAGTATAATCATCCTTGAGGTGAATAACATATGGATAATACAGAAAAGATATATCGCAACCGAATAACTGATTCCGCGTTAGAACTAAAGCTCGAGGCTTTTGGTGCAACATTAATCGTGGGACCAAAGGGCTGTGGAAAAACAACAACTGCAAAGCATTATGCAAATAGCTATATAGAGTTTCAAGATGAAGATACCCGAGAAGGGCTTTTGTCCGTTGCTGAAAACATGCCTTCAAAGCTTCTGATCGGAGATAAACCAAGGCTGTTTGACGAATGGCAGGATGCTCCGAAGATTTGGGGAGCAATACGTAAAAGCGTGGACGACTCCGGATTAAAAGGTCAATATATCCTTACCGGCTCATCTTCCCAGAAGGTTGAAACGGCTCATACCGGAACACTGAGGATTTCAACACTTCGTATGTTTCCTATGAGTCTGTATGAGAGCGGCGAGTCTTCGGGTACCGTTTCGCTTATGGATCTTTTTGAAGGAAAGGATATCGAATGGGAAGAGTCTAAGCTGACGATTGACGACCTGATCTATGCTATCTGTCGTGGCGGATGGCCGCAAAGTATTGATGTCGAGAACAGGGAAGCTGCGCTTTCTATCGCATCTGATCTCTTTTATCAGACTTGTCATACTGATATTTCTAATATCAGCCATGTTAAAAGGAATCCTTTATGGGCAGAACGCCTGATAAGATCCTATTCAAGAAATATATGTACTTTGGCAGAAACAAAAACCATTTTTTCAGATACTTCGCAGGCAACGGGAATATCAAAGCCTACTTTCTATGATTATTTCCATGATCTTGAAGATTTATACATAATAGACGAACTCCCTGCATGGTGTCCCGCAATCCGTTCAAAAGAAGCAATCAGATCCGGTAACAAAAGAAATCTAGTGGATCCATCCATAGCAGTAGCAGCACTTGGTCTTTCGCCTGACTACTTCAATACCGATTTCAAGACCTTAGGTTTCCTTTTTGAGTCATTATGTATCAGAGACCTAAAGATTTATTCCTCCGGAATGAACGGAGAAGTCTCATATTACCATGATCGCTATGGTCTGGAAGCGGATGCAGTACTCCATCTTAAGGATGGGCGATATGCTCTGATAGAATTCAAACTCGGAAGTAAAGAAATTGATATGGGCGCCGAACATCTATGCGAGATAGAAAGACTCATTGGAGAGTACAACAAAAAGGAAAAACAGGTCCCGCTAAGACTGCCGGATCTTAAGCTTGTCATAACCGCGACTGAATATGGTTATAAGCGTGAAGACGGCGTATATGTCATTCCTATCGGATGCCTGAAAAACTAACCACTGTTATTGAAGAAAAAGATGCTACCATCGCCGAGCTTCAAGCCCACATTAAGGAGCTTGAAGCAAATAATAGTATACCTGGCTCAACCCCAAGATTTTGATGATATCTTTGACAGCAGATATACTATTCCAGATTTAAAGACCTATGAAAAAGCCGAGGCAGCATTTGCGCTATCCAACATGAATATACCCATGTGGTACTATTATGCCAAAGAGCATAAAGGCATCTGTATAGAATATGACCTTACTGATTTTAATGCCAAGAACCTCTCCTCCCCAGAAGTAATACTTCTTCCTGTTATTTATCCAGATGACAAAACTGCCAATACATACCGCTGCTCAACTTACGAGGAGAATCATGAAAATGTTATGCTTGTTAGAAACGCACTGGTAAAAAATAAAAATTGGAACTTTGAAAAAGAATGGAGACTAATTTCTGTAGAACGACCTAACATATATCAGCATCTGAAAATTCAAGCCATATACTTTGGATTAAAGACTGAGGAAGTAGACAAAAGACTTATTCTCCAATTTAACAAGGACTACAATCTTGGCATTGACATTTATCAAATGACTTTCAACAATGTAAAATTTGAAGCTAAAAATATTATCTAATCAGAACCACCGGCTTAGCCGGTGGTTTGTTCTGGCCCTATAAGGGCCTGTTGCCGGCACTGAGTCTAAAGACTCGCCGAATGGTTCGCCAGCCGCAACATCATTTTCCTACAGAGCCCCCTGGGCTCATTTTTATTTGTTTTGCTTTACCGGCTCACCCGTGAACGGGTCAATATACTCTTTTAGTGTCATTTGGTCGTACTCTAAATCCTCTTTTAACTGATTCTTTATGTACTCCTCAATTTTCTTTGCATTCTTACCTACAGTATCTACATAATAGCCTCTGCACCAGAAATGTCTATTGCCGTACTTATACTTGAGATTTGCATGCCTCTCAAATATCATAAGCGTACTTTTTCCTTTCAAGTAGCCTACGAAGCTTGATACACTCATACTCGGCGGGATCCTTACCAGCATATGTATGTGATCTGGGCATACTTCTGCCTCTATAATTTCTACACCTTTCCTCTTGCATAATGTACTGAGAATATTTGCTATATCCTGCTTGATCTGACCGTATGCAACCTTTCTCCTGAACTTAGGTGCAAATACTATGTGGTACTTACACTCCCATTTTGTGTGTGATAAACTATTCATGTCCATTTTGGACTACCTCCTGTGATTTTACTTTGGTTGGCGAACCGTAAGTAATTCTATCACGGGAGGTTTTTTACTGTAAGCTGAAGCAGCTGTTATCCCCCTGCAGAGCAGGGGGTTTATTAAAAGATGCTACACAAACAGATTGAAACCGAGGTGACGGGACATGTCTCCTCGGTTCCAATTAATGGTGTGAAAAGCTTGACTCTTGTCAAGATACCATTAAAGCAGCGTCCTGCTCTATGATAACGACGTTATGAAAGGATAGTTTTACTATAATTCTTCTGTAGCAGTTGGATGCTTACTCAGCCCTCTCAATGAGTGGACAATCCCTGCAATTCCCATAGATACGCCAAACGTCAACACCCATAGAACAAGCATCGTTCCTACCAAAGTTCCAATTCCGCCACTTTCCTGTACTATCCAAGGTTTGACAACAAACCTCTCAAGCATCATCTGTACAGGCACAAAAATATAGAACGCCCCCCGAACGCACTTGTACGCCCCCTTAAAGAAAACACTTATCCTTGGATACATCTCATCCACTCTCACACGAACCAGAAGATCAAAACCAAATAGAGCCATAAGTGATATTCCAAAATATGTCGGCTTTATAAGATAATCAATCCCTTTTGCATTCAAAAACAGCTGTGACCATACAGTCAGCACAAAAGAAAGCACAAAAAACACCACTTCCTTGCTCCCCTTGAATATCCTCTGCATATATCTCGATACCAGAAATCCCAGGCAGAAGTAAAAGAAATAACAAAATGTCCCCAAAGACTGTGGGAAACTCATCTCTCCCCCATTGGCCTGCCCATACAGATCAAGCCCCGGGAAAAGAAAAATAAGCACCCACCCAATTATCATGAGAAACCTTAGCGTTCCAACACTAAATAGCTTTAATATCATAGAAACATAGGGGGCCACAAAAAGAAACAAAATAATAAATCTGAATATCCACGCATGACCTAGCTCTACATACTCAATCAAAAAAATCTGTCTGCACATCCTTAGCGCATCAAATCCTCTTCCATCCCAGAAGTGAAGGAAAACCTGATATGCTATCACTAGCCCTATCCATGTTGCAAACGTTGGCATAAAAACCTTCTTATAGTACCCAAGCCTCTTATCCCTTCCATCAAAATCCATAGGAAGCACGTTAAAGCCAAGCATTATAAGAAGCATTGGCACAGATATCCTTCCAAGAACAAAGAAAACATACCCAAATACTCTATGGATCAAAGACCTCTCTATTACAGGAAGCATATCCTCCGAAACTTCATTAAGCCCTATCATAAAAATGGAACTGCATGCGCTCAGAAGTATCATAAGGGAAATCATAACAACACCGGCAACAGGCTTACCCTGGATGCCTCCCCCCTGCCACTTGGCAGCAAAGGCCTCAGCCCTTTGCTGTTTCTCAGCTCTACGACGTTCTCTCTCTTTCTTCCTGTATTCTTTTTGGGCATTCAAATCATCAGTAGCCACCTCTTGCACTGGCTCTACAGCAACCTGAGCTGCATCCTTCCTCTGCTCATCCTCAAGCTCATCACGCTCCTCACGGCGTCTTGTCATGGCTTCTTCGTAATGATTACAGACTGTCTCCGTATCTCCATCTTCCCTGATCTGTCCGTTCTCTATCCAGATACACCTGTCTGCTATCTCTTTAATCTGCCCCATAGCGTGTGATACTAGTACAACAGTCACGCCAGAAGCACGGAGCTCATCAAGCTTTCTGATACACTTCTCCTGAAACGCCTGATCACCAACCGCAAGGATTTCATCAATCAACAGAATATCTGCATCAACATTAATGGCAACAGAAAAAGCCAGGCGCATGTACATTCCTGACGAATAAGTCCTTATAGGATTATCAATGAATTCCTCCAACTCAGAGAACCTTATGATCTCATCGATTCTCTTATCAACCTCTTCCTTCTTGATTCCCAGGATTGATGCATTGATATAGATATTCTCCCTGCCACTCATATCAGGGTGAAAGCCCGCTCCAAGCTCAATCAGGCTCGATACCTTGCCATTAACCGTAACAGTACCCTTATTGGGATAAAGAATCTTGGTCAGCATCTTGAGCGTTGTTGATTTACCACATCCATTCTGACCAATCAGAGCCACCGTCTCTCCGCGGTATACCTTAAACGAAATTCCTCTAAGGATTTCCCTCTCCTCATACCTGGAACGTCCCGGGTTTACGAACTGCTCTTTTAACATACTTCCCTTATCAAAATAGACACGGAAGTTCTTGTACACATCATTAACTTCAATGATAGCTTCTCTAGTTGGCATCACAGTTCCTCCGCAAATCTCTTCTCAAGTACTTTGAACACAATGCTGCCTACTATGAGGAATGCAATCGCAAAGCACACTGCCCTTCCCATGTACCTCAGGTCCGGAGCCACCTTATAATACAGAATCTGCTGGAACATACTGATAATGTACAACATCGGATTACAGTAAAAGAACTTAAGAAACTTCTCGGGTATTATCTCTATGCTATAGAACATCGGTGTCACGTACATCCACACCATCATCAGTACCGACACGATATGCTCAATATCCCTAAAATACACCTCAACTGCAGCCAGCAGAAATGCCAGCCCCAGAGCAAATACATACTCAGTCAAAAGAACTGGAATAAGCCACAACTGAATCCTCAGATTGATACCCCATCCAGAGATCAACAAAATACTATAGATAATGCCAAAAGAGATAAGAAGGTTTACAAAATTCACAGTAAGCGAAACTATAGGCAGAATCTGCCTTGGAAAATAGACTTTCTTAACCAGGTCGCCCTGATACCTGACGCTTCCAAGCCCCTGGAGAACACCTCCAGTAAAAAAATTGAACGGAAACATACTAACAATCAGATACAAATGGAACTTCTCAATTCCACTTCTAAATATCTGTGAAAAGACAAATGCATACACCAGAATCTGCATAAGCGGATTGATGTATGTCCATAAGAATCCAAGTACAGAACCCTTATACTTTCCTCTAAGTTCTCTATGTGTTAGTTCAAAGATCATATCTCTGAATATCCAAATATTCTTGATATCAGTTATGAACATAGAAAACACCTCACCCAAATGCTAAAACATATAGTTTCATAGGAGAAACAAACCACTACCAATACTGACATTGATGTTATCGACTACACCATTACACAGCTCAAACAGAAAGCGGAGATAACCATAAATTTAAAAGTTCTCTAATTATAATACGTTTCGCCAAAAGTCTTAATGCATCCGATGACTCAATCAGAGTTCAGTTAAAAGATGAATTAAAGTTATCTGGCGTAACTATTAACGAACTATTTGAGCAGATAAACGTTGAGTAGTCACTATCGCTCGATTCATAATAATGTTTAACAATCGGTCTGCCGTGGCAGACCGATTTAAAAAGTTGTACCCCATTGGATTAGTAAAGTGCAAAACATGAACTAATTCAAGAATCTTTGCATCCATTCTTAGAAAAACATATGAATAATTTTCTTTGGAATCCATAATAGAAGATACCCCAACCGGTACGTAACACTGCATTCTATTCTCTCTAGATATTCTTTTTGCAATGAAATAATCCGATTACAATCATCTACACTTTTATCTAGTTCTGTTATTCTTTGCTCTAATTCCAGCTCTTTTTCATCTTGATATTTTTGTTGCCGCTCAATATAACTATCTTTATCTTCCACGCTTTGTTCTAATTCTCTAATTCTTTGCTCTAATTTGAGCACTCTTTCATCTTGACGCTTTGTTCTGCCATCTTGAGAACTGATTCTATTACACAGCAAATCAATCGTTTGATCATAATTCATCAAACGATGTCTTTCTATAAGCATTAAGTCATCCTGCATAAATGAAGCATCTATAACACTTTCTACTGTAGGATATTTACCTGTCAGGTTCAGTATCTCTACTACTGCATCACTATGCTGTTTTATAGTTACGTCATCAAAATCGTTCTCTTCAATTCCAAAGTGCTTAAAAATCTCATTTTTCAAGAAATCATATTCTTGTTTGTCCAAATACAAAAAGTCCTGCCGGGACACTTCATTTAAACACTTTTTAACTAAAAATTCTTTGGTAATTGGGTGTTCCGATGTGGCTTCCTTGTCAAACAAGCAATAGTTCTTTCCATTTACCAAAAAACAGTTCTGCGGTTTTCCATCCCAAATTTCACCGGATAATGTCCAATCATCGATAGAAAACATTGTAAATATATATTCAAAATATTCACAAATATCCTTTAAGAGCATATTTAATCGCTCTTCTGTCTTTACTGAAAAGAAGTGCTTCTTCCAAACACAATCTAATTGTTTTCCTTCAATCCATAAAACTTTATTCTCGTTTTTGTAGATCAAGCCGTAGATTTCAACCGAATCCTCATCTGATAAGAATTTCTTCGAAAAATAAGGTTTTTCGCCTGGCTCATGTACATATTTTAACTCTGAAACGCAACCACCTCTTGGCACATATTTCCATAAATACTCGTTAGCCTTAGCCTTTTCTCTATATTTCTCGTATATACCATTTGCATTTATCAACACGTGCTTTTCAAGCAGGAACAACGAATCATAGTGCTGAACAAATCTTGAAAAAAGTTTAGGGTTGTCATATATGAGGTATTCCCAAACAATCAGAACAGATATCTCATCCTTAAACACATAAAAAACAAAGTTATCGTCAATTAAGTGTTCCCCTCTAAAATTCTGAGTCTGAAGAGATGCAGCTCCTGCATCCAAATGCAATTTGCATCTGCAACCATTGTTGCGCAAATAGTCACTCAGTAGACAACACAAATATTCTTTATCTGGTTTAAACAAAACGCCTATTTGAGGTGCTATTGTTTCCAATACAGATATATACTTTTCGTAATTCTCTTTGTGAAATAATCCATGATAAAGTAAAGTCCAAAAATACAACTCTGTATCAGGGACATATATTCCCATGTTGTTCTTTATTCGACGTTCCAAAAGTCGGGTTTCAATGATTTTATCGTAATAGTGGTCTCCAACATACTTTACATGGATAAGAATTTTCTGATCACCTATTTGTATCCAGTTAAAAAACTGATATGCATTTTCCGTCTCATACACTTGTGGGTTAATAACGCAAAGGAATACAGGAAGTTTTTCTACCAGAATATCAATGTCTCCATCTGGGTCATATCTATGTCTATCAGGTAATTTTTCATAATTTCGTAAAACAACATACTTTGTTGTTTCATTAATAGCGTAAAAGAACTCCGAAAGGCTTTTCCATCCATCGACTCCGGTGCAATTTCTTTTTAAGTAGACTCTCTCAGCAGGAAAAATACCTTCTTCTATATAATCAGTTAAACTTATACCGAATAACTTAACAAAATTGTTCCTTGTTTCTTCATAATTGATACTTGTATGGAAATTAAAGGTATGTGTAATTTCACTTCTGACTTTATTCTTGACGGTGAATGCATTATCATTCAGAAGTTCCATTCCCCTTCTGGTAGATTGCATCCGAAAATATGGCTGAGAATCTTCGACTACAAGCACTAGAAATGGCCCTGTCCCTCTTATTTTTTGTTGAAATCTATCGTAAATAAAGTTTTCTTCATATAAAGAGGTTAAATTAAAGCCGAATTTATCTTCATCCCACTGCACTTCGTATTCAGCAAGAATAGTGAACTTGCTCCTTACCACTGCTTTTATGGATTCCTCATATTTCCTTGCAGTTCCCCATATTATACATATGTGTATAGTCCGTTCCATACGATCCTCAATCATAAAATACAAGCTCAATCATAGTACATAAAATCATGCTGAAAGTCTGTTTTATGCCAATCGCATTAATCACTATGTTGGCGTTGGGTGACTTTAACCATTCAGCATCGGATTATTTTAGCCAGATATCATCGAATATAGATAACCAAGGTCTCTGGTTACATAGAATATAGCTGCAGTCAATGGATCGCTACGCTTGCTGAAGCACCATTGACTGTATCATTATTTTATGTAAGTTGGCACCTAAGGCAGCAACGGCTGCCCTTGTCACGCAAGACGCAACCAAAACCAATATAACGCATGATTATTTCATTCCGATGGATATTGGTCAAAATTCTCCGATGATGTTTGGCCAGTATCACCCGATGCTAACACTATTCAAAAACACTCATCACAATACTTAATTCGGATTATTCTAATTCAACCTTTTGAAGTTTTTTCTATAAAATATCCATATATTTCCTCAACCGTCCTACGTATATCATACTGCGGTTCCCAACCAAGTCTTTTTCTTAGAAGACTCGCATTACAACATATATATGGATTTTCTATCGGTCTTAACAGCTTAGGATCAACCTGAACAGTTATCTCTTGGTCACAAAGAGAAATAACATGATTTAATATTTCTTTCAGTGGAATACAATTACCACTGCCAACGTTATAGACTATTTCACTATCGTCACTCTCGATAATCAGTCTATATGCTCTGACAATATCTTTTACATTTGAAAAATCCCTAACTATATCCAGATTTCCGACAAACATGCACCCTGGTTTACCACTTTTAGATATTGCAGCAACCTGTTTGCACCATGAAGGAATTACAAAGTTATCGTTTTGTCCCACACCAGTATGATTGAATGGCCGTACGTAGTGAAGCTTCATTCCATATCGTTTTCTATATATTTCGCAGAATCTTTCTAGCATCATCTTTGATATTCCATATGGATTAGAAGCATTTAATAAACTATCCTCAGATAGGTCCGTATCAGAAACGCCATATTCTTCACTTGAACCGATCATTAAGATGCTAATATTCAAATCACATTCATGGACAGCTTCTATAATGTTAATTGCTCCACATACATTTGTCTCAATAGTAAGTTTTGGTATTCTCCATGAAATACCAACATTACTTTGTCCTGCAAGGTTGATAACGTGTGTGGGTCCAACTTCTGCTATGACATTTTTCACCTGATCAGTACTGTTAAGATCACAGCTATACCAACCATCATAAGGGTGATCATGATTGCCGAATCGGCTACATGCATATACCTCATAGCCGTTTTGAATAAGTTCTTCCGCCATGTACTTTCCAACAAAACCGTCCATTCCAAAAATTAACGCTTTCTTCATAGGAGTATCCTTTCTTTTACTGACATAACATATTAGATTGAATCATCGTAGCGGCTGCAGCTCTCAAAATCATTAGTCAAATCGTATTTCACTTTGTCTTTAACATCTATGTTGGTTCCAAACTGAACCTCTATCAATTCCATGTCTGTAAGAGCTTTAATTGTATGTTTATAGCCAGCTCTTATAACAACTACATCTCCTGCTTCAACAGCTTTTTCTACCCCATCTATAACAACAACTCCTGATCCTGAAGTAATATTCCAAGATTCATCCCTATTAGCATGGGCGTGATAGCTCATGCCATGACCTTTTTTTAAGGTAGCTCTTACAGTCATGCTTGATGGTTCAATATCTATGACACGGTAAGTGCCCCAGCTCTTCTCTGTAAATTTGATTGTGTTGTCAAAACTCTCAACATATTTTTTTAGATAACTGGATTCTTTTTTGTCAGAAACTAATATTCCTTCTGGAGAAGCAGATATAACTACATTTTTTACTCCCATACAAAGAACGGGAATATCCAAACTATTAACTAAATGAACGTTCTGACAACTATCTGCTATAACACCCTTCCCCAGAATAGAATCGTCCATTTCCTCAGTGAGAGTGTTCCAGGTTCCCAAATCCTTCCATTTACCTTCATATTTCATGACTTCTATCATTTTCTCTTTCTCTAAAATTGCATTATCAAAACTAATGCTATCTAGAGATGCATATTTATCTAGTAAATCACTATATCCCGTGTAATCTAATAGTTCGTGAGATTTATCTATAAGATATCCTAGTTTGAACGCAAAAACACCACAGTTCCACAAAGCGCCTTTATCGATGAACTGCTGAGCACATTCTTTATCTGGTTTCTCAGCAAATGCAGTAACCTCACTGAATTGCGCTTTGTCTACAGGAATTACATAACCATATTTTTCACTTGGGTAAGTTGGCGTAACACCCATGATTAGTATTTTTGATTCTGATAAACCAACATGTCTATACAATTCTTTAATAGATTTAAAAAAATCATCTTCCACATAAGAATCAATAGGACAGACGACAACGCTTTCATCCATGCTTATCCGCTTTATCTCATGAAGATAATTTGCTGCTAAGACAATCGCAGGAAAGGTATTTTTCCTGAATGGCTCAACTGATAGTGAATATCCTTCTTCTAGTTGATTATGGATAGTAGATACCTGATTCTTAGATGTAGCTATTGTTATATCGCAGCCGTTATCTGCATTCTTTAATCCTGTATACATACGCTGCAACATTGACTCATATATTCCATTGTTTGTTCTAAATATTTTTATAAATTGTTTACTTCTAATATCATTAGACAGTGGCCACAAGCGCTTACCTGAACCACCTGACAATAAAATTGTATTCATATACAAATCCTTCCACATTTATCCGCAAGGTATTACTAATTCAACCAAAATCGCTAAATTAATTACTCAAATGATTTTTTCTATCATTTCAATTACCCTTTTTATAGAAAACTCCCTTCGGGCAACACGCTTCAATTCATCGTAATCGAATTCTTCCTTCAACATTTTTGCGATTTCTTTCGAATCTTGTTCGTCATCATCAGATAACAAGTAACTTCCATTAAGCGTCAATTGATTCATTGGTTCTTCGTTTGTCGTCACAGGTCTACATCCACAGACTTGTGCTTCTATAATTGGCAATCCTAATCCCTCTTCTTTTGATGGAAATAATAAAACCTTACATTTACTATATAAATCGATTAAATCGACATATGAAATCGTAGGATAATATACGATTTTTATTCTTGCATCTATTTCTTTGAAAAATTCGTCAAAATCCGAAATGGCGCACCTTGGTTCACCAAAAATATAAATTTTATCAATCCAGTCCTTTATTGGATTTAATAATTTAGGTATTTTCTTTAATCCCTTTCTTAAATCAAATGGGGCTGCCAAAATTATAGAATTCTCTTTAATCTCATGTTCATTATGAAAACCACATTCAAAATGATAGGGCATAAAAGGAGGAAAAAAAGATATCTTCCCACTTGCGGAAGAGTAATACCTACGATATTGATCCATCGTTTGCTTAGAAATAGCTATAATTGCATTACAATGTTTATTGTAATATTCGTAACCAATGTTATGTTCACTAGCAAAATCTATCGGCGGAACTGACTTAACCAGAGAATATTCATTAGGAACTAAGTCATATACTATTCCTATAATCTTTGGAGATTTAATATCTACAATTGGTGTCAGTAACCAAGGATTTGTAATAATACATGCATCGTATTTTTCATTCTCTAAATCCGTCCCTAAATATTGGAAATAATAGCATTTTTTATCTAGCACTTTATTTTTTTTATTTGAGATATATTTTTTATAAGAAAATTGCCTATTATTTGTAATACTAATACTGTCAGTTTGGATATCTTTTGGCCGCTTATCCTCTAGCACCCTATACCAAAGCACTCCTTGCCGGCATGTTGAATACGTTATATAATCAACATCATATTTTTCTTCCAATGAATTAAAGATTGTAGAGAAATAGTTACGTACTCCAAAATGTTTCTCACCATATTCTGATTCAACTAAAAAAGCTATTTTTTTCATTTATACCCACCTTACTTAGATAAAATAAAATCTACCATTTTTCTATAAACTTTATTGCTCTTTAATCTCTTAGGAAAGAAAATAGCAATATATTGCAATTTTTTAACAATTTTACTATCTGCAAATTTAGGTCTAATGGAATATGGTGTATTATCATGGCCCCATGCACTGACTAAACTCCCTGTATCTTCTAATTTAAAGGTCCCCGTATAATCTGTATTCACCCCAATTGTGACAGCTTCAACAAAAAAATTAACTCTAGGAATAATAGAATGTTCTTGAAACGACTTCGTTAATTCAACATCTTCCATTTGATTCCACATAAGAAGTTTATTAAAACCAATATTTCTTAACAGATATGTTTTGAATATCAATAATCCCCCGTTTAAAAACGCACTGGGAAATAGATAATTATAATTATCAACTCTAACAGGATTCCCCCACAGCAGATAATTGTCCATCCTGCAAAACGCAGGATATTCATCTCCATTAGTGTATGATTGCCTAACTGTTACATACCCAAAATCATACCCATATTTTTCAAACCCAATAAAAAAATTTTGAGGTAGAACATATCTATCATGCGCAATTAACAAATTGTCATTCTTTGCTTCTTTTGCTATAACATTTTTCTTTCTGCTAATCTCGGCATAACAATCATCTCTAAACTCACCTAAGTCAATATATCGAACATCATATCTATCAAATTTTTCATTTTGAGGTCCACATATAATAATCTCAATATCATTTCGTTTTTCATATGCCTCATGCGCCAACTTTATCGATTCCAAAAAATGCAAAACATTTTTTTCTTTTTTACCATTTGTCAGTACAGCAAAAGTCCATGAGTCAGAAAGATAACTTTCATAATTATTTCTGGTAATATTGAATACTAGAATCCATGTATCATCTTTGAATTTGTATTCCAAATCAATTTCGCAGCTGATATCTATCTTTCTACCCAAAAAGTTTTTCAATTTAGGAATAGTGAAATGATCATTTTGCTTAGTTCTTATTATTAGCTTTCCTTCTCTTCTTAACAAACAAATTGCTTCATCTAAGGCTATCTTCCAACTCAGGGGATGAATATCACACATCATATGTTCCATAAACCACACAACCGTATATTGATGATGCAGTTTGGAACTGACCCTGCAGTTTGTACTATTCAATAAATCAATTGGTGTCATTTCAAATGGCGGTCTAGTTCCTACCCATGCTTGTTTCTGCTTATTCTCAGCCAATCTCATAAGATACTCGTCTATATATTCATCATCAAGCACTTTTTTTGTCACTTTTCCCATTATTCAACATTCTCCATTCAACATTTTCTTTGCTTAGCTTACTGTCTTATTAACATCATCCAAAAATCAACTAATTTTTCATTACGTCTATTTTTAAACCTAATTCAGCAATTAAAAAACCAAAATTAAATAAACAAACACGAAATACCTCTTTGCTACAAAATCAAACAATTTTATTACATCAATTATTCATTCAATGATTTATACATCTAGATATAGTTATTTACTATCCGCCTGGTTTACTGGATTAAAACAATACACCCCTATGCATACATTTATTATCTAATTCATTATTTTTCATTTAGTAGATTCAAAAAAATATTAAGATCTTCCGGTGTTCCTAATCCATGCATTTTTTCTCCAACATTGTGGAACACAATCTTCTTGCCATCAGCGATCATTTCATTGTAAACAGGAGCAACATAGAACTCGTTATTTACTCTTATATTTTTCTCTATCATCTGATGCGCGTACTTAACGAAATCACTACCATGTTTATAGTTGTAGATTCCCACTGTTGCTTCATGCGAAATTACTTCTTTTTCACGGACCTCTGTAACATAACCACTTTCATCAAATCTGATATAGCTCCACTTAGGATGATCTGCCGGCATTGTCATGATAAGACCATCGTTATCCTTTATCTTGGGAATATAATCGTTTATGTCTGTATCTACATACTGATCGCTGTTAGCAATCATCATCTCGTCATCGTTATCAATGTACTTTTCAGATAGGAGCACAGTACATGCCGCGCCTTCTGTGATATGGTCTATTGTGATTATCCTGCAACCAGGTGACATTCTCTCAAGCTCATCACTTAGGTTATACTTATTTAAGTGTTCTTCCTGGCAGATGTATATGAATCTGTGCTCGCATCTAGGGCTTATGTTATTGGTCACCACTTCTATCATGGGTTTACCATTTACATCTATAAGAGGCTTGGGAAGTTCATAGCCTGCATCTGCAAATCTGCTTCCTCTTCCTGCCATTGGAATAACGATATTCAACATTTATTTTCCCTCCACAAGATACTTGTCATTGTTGGCTCCAGGAATTTTTACCACCACATTTGTGCTATCCGTAATTGCCTTGAAATCCGTAGCATCACCCGGTTCCATGACTATAATGTCATCCTTTTTGTATCTGACTCCATTCATTTCTACTTCACCATCTATTATGACGGTGTATTCAGTAGCAATTTTGTGGTAGTGAGCTTCTTCGCTGTCACCTGCTCTATAGCGTTTAACAGCCACTTCAACGTCATTAGTCTTAAACAGCGATGGATCAAAGTTTCCGATAAACCAGCCTTTTGTCATAGCATTTAGTGAATCTACCTTCATTTAGCCCTCCAAATGTTTTTCATACGCCTCAACTCCTGAAGGAGACGCAAGTGAATAGTAATTATCTCTGTCTATCTGATATATCCCGAGTTTCTTCTGCATAAGCACCAGCTCATTAAAGGCAGGACATATATAAAATGAGCCATTGACTGCAGCGTCTTTACGTATCATATTCTCTGCCGCCTCAACATAGTCCTTGCCATGCTTGAAATAATAAACACCCACTGTGGCATTTTTACTTATTGGTCTCTTTTCTGTAGCTTCGATGATCTGCCCTGTTTCGTCACACTTAACAAACGACCATCTTGGATGTACGCTTTCAAATGTAACTACTCCGCCGTCAAGTTTTCTTTTCCTGAAATCATCTATGGCCGGCATAATTGACTGTTCAATGATGATATCGCCGTTGATAACCAAGAGCTCATCAGAATTATCAATACTGGCAATAGCCAGTAACACCGCACATGCAGCACCTTTTGTGATATTAGGAACACTTACTATCTTTACTTTAGGATATAGAAGTTTCGCTACAGAAGAAGTATGATATCTGTCTATTTCTTGCTGCCGCATTGTCAGTAATATTTCATCGGCACAACCAAGAACATCGCTAAAGCATCTCATGACATTCTCTATCATGGGTGTTCCACCTATCTCGGTAAGGTTCTTGGGGTACTGGAATCCACTATCTTTAAATGCCTTGTCGTCTCCAGAAAAAAGCATTAATACTCGCATTAGTTCGTCTCCTCAAACTCTCTTATGTTTTTGACTATATTGTCATATGTAACGTCATGAACATTTTCTACCTGCATAACATGAGCACCAGCTGCAATTCCTGCCTTGATGCCATTTATGTTATCTTCAATTACCATGCAATCCTCGGGTTTCATCCCCAGGTTATTGATTGCTTTTATGTATATTTCAGGATTTGGTTTTCCTTCTTTGACATCTTGATTAGAAACGATGGTGTCAAGGTACTTACTTAGATCACTCTTCTCCATCATTGTCACTATAGAATTCTTAACAGAATTAGACGCAACGCCTATCTTGTATCCTTCAGATTTTAGTTTGGATATTGCATACTCTCTCTGAAATACCGGCTTGCATTTAGAATGTACGATTTCCATCGTATACTGCTGTTTCATCTCATTGATGAATCCATGTAGTTCCTTAGGCAGATTTCTCTCTTTGGTAAGCATTTCGAGCTTTTTTCTGGTCGGAAGGCCATCATATGTTACAAGATGGTCATAACGGGTAATTGTGTAACCAAATAATTCAAGTGCCCTATTAAGAGCTTCATAATGCCATTCTTTGGCATCTATCAGTACTCCATCCATGTCGAAAATTATCGCTTTAATCTTTCCCATAGAAAAACTCCTTTGCTTTGTCCGGGTAATCTGTACAGAGAATCACTCCATCATCATCAAGTAGTTCCTTATCTTTTATTCGTTCCCACAAATCCGTGTAAGCTCTTTGGTGTAGATCTGAAGATACAATACAGACCTTCTTGCCTTTCTCTCTATGATTCTTAATGTATTCTTTGGTAATCCATGAATCTGACTCAAAGCCATCTGCCCAGACGCCATCAGCCTTTTCATAAAGGCTGCTTATTTTTTCGTATTCGCTTTCTCTAACGAAGAATTTCAAACCCGAATTAATGTATTCCAAAGTATCAGGAATAGACATATCAAAACAGAAATAATTTGTTAGATTGTGTTTAATCAGAAGCTCTTTTAAAAGCTGCTGGATTCCATCTGCCTTTACATTCAGTGCCAGCGTAAACTTCTGATCTTTGTACAATGCAAAGAAATCATCCGCATCCATGCAGGTAGGACCTGCGACATTATGTGATATGACAAGCTTTTGCATATAATCTCTAAAGTCTGTTTCTGTCCCAATCATCGCATTTCTTGCACGTTCAAAAGCTTCTTTTTGGTTCTTTTCATTAGTTTCCTTCCAAAAACCCCGATGTGCTATAATTTCCATCTCACTTCATGTCTCCTTTAGCTCATTTATATAAACACGCAATGGATTGTTTATATCTCTTGGAACTCTTTTTACAGAAAAAATCTCTTCTCCATATAATCTGTACCTAGCCACTGAATCATTCAAAAACAAGTGTGTTTTCAGAAAGGCCGATGGATTCTTTATCAGCTTCTTTACCTTATGTACAGTAAGGGCTGTCTTGTTCTTTTCAGCAAATCTATCAGAATAATCTTTTTCGAACTTGTCATATGACGCTCTGGGTATTAGCTTGTTTAGCCCGAGACGGTGATATATACCCCAAGTAACATGTTGTTTTTTCCATAATGCCCGGTCGAAATCATGAACTTCTGAATAAGTTGTTGGAAATCCTCTGTGAAGTCCTCTTTCCAGCATTAAATGATTTGCAATCGTTGAAAAGTAGACTTCTTCTCTCGTGTAGTTCTTTTCGTAATTCAGCCTTGTATTTTGAGCAGTTAATGCTCTTGCATTTTCAATAGTCTCTACAATTTCGTCGAAAAGCACTCTACTGTAAAATGAGCTTTCTACCTGAGTTGCAACAATGGAATCCTCATCAATTAGATGCAAAATCTCGGCAACAACAGGATCCTCCAATGCACAAACGCTCGGCCACCACCTACTAATCTTAAATACTTTATGCACGTGAAAACCGGCGTCAAACTGCGAAATATATTTTTCAACTCCTTTACGGATGTACATATCATTTGAGGCATGGAACATTATGTAATCAAAATCTGTAATCGATCTTAGGTATTTATAATTCGATATATGTGCATCTATAATTTTTCCCCAACCGCACATAAGATGCTCAGGATTCATGTACACGCTGTTTTCATTGGCTATAAATCTTTCTAGATCAGCGTATTCTTTCAGCTCACTGCTAACATGTATGACTAATACTGCGTCCGGAACATATTTTTTGATATTATTTATCTGATCAATGACCACATCCGGTTTTTCATGAACTGGTATAGAAATAGCTACCTTCATATACTAACCCTGTCGTTATACTATTATTTATGGAATCAATCGGATTATAAGTAATTTCCACACTAACGATACTGTATTGCTTTTGATTTTCTCTGTATCTCACTAAAACACTTATGCAACATGTTTAATAAATTTTGGGAAATACTACCGGAATCGGCATTACTGGAAAAGAATAAGTATCGCGGTACTTCAAGCACTGATGATACTCACTAATGCTGTTCCCCCTAACAATACTGTTGTGCAAACCCAGGACTTTCTGTAAGATGGGTTTACATTTTTATGTGTTACAACGATAGAGCTATACTCGAAATATAGTTATTGCCTATTATGGTATTTTGACTATCGTTTAGATGACTATTATTAATTGTAGAACAGTTAATATTCCATATATCGTTTTCTAGACTATATATTTCTATCTATAGCGTCTGTTATATGTTATAATCGATATATAGATTCTTTTTGAATGGAGTAGCATATTGTTTGATATCTATTCTGTTAGTGGATAATTCATCATATATATGGAGAAACTAGTAGTCAGATCAAGACTTTGAGAAAGGTCTATGAGAATACAACGATGTCCAGGACTAAGAGTAACAAGGAATATGAATCTGAATATATTGAGACTTTCGTAAGGCGCCTTGAGGAGATGAGACGTAATAACGGCATTTCCGCAAGGGATATGAGTTTGTCACTGGGGCAGAACCCGGGATATATCAATAACATTGAGAACAGGAAATCGCTTCCGTCTCTGTTAATGTTTTTGGAGATATGTGAATATCTGGATGTTTCGCCTTCTTATTTCATGAGCATTTATGACAAGGATGTTCATTCCATCAAGTACAAGGAGTTTATGAATATGGCAAGTCGTCTGACTCCGCAGCAGTTTGATGCGCTATTCACTATCCTGCAGGGAATGACAAGGAAACGTTTACCGTAGAATTTTTAAAATAGTGAGTGCCACGGCGATAAAACATCGCCGTGGCACTTTTTATGTCAATATAATATCTATTACTCTTCTGTAGCAGTAGTCTTAATGTGTAATTCCTCAAGCTGCTTGTCTGTTACGTAGCTTGGAGCGCCCATCATGATATCCTGAGCATTCTTGTTCATAGGGAAAGGAATGATCTCACGGATTGAGTCCTCACCTGCAAGGAGCATTACCATACGGTCTACTCCCGGAGCGATTCCTGCGTGTGGCGGTGCGCCGTAGCAGAATGCGTTGTACATAGCAGGGAACTTGGCCTTAACGTCTTCCTCGCCAAGTCTGACCATCTCAAATGCCTTGATCATGATCTCAGGATCATGGTTACGTACAGCACCTGATGAAAGCTCAATACCATTTACAACAAGGTCATACTGATCTGCTGTAATTGTAAGAGGATCAATCTCGCCTCTCTCAGCCTTGAGAAGTGTCTCAAGTCCGCCTGATGGCATTGAGAATGGGTTATGGCAGAACTCAAGCTCTCCTGACTCCTCGCCGATCTCGTACATAGGGAAATCTACGATCCAGCAGAACTCGTATTTCTCTTTATCCATGTGTCCTGGAACTGCAGCACCAAATGTCTTAACGATAACACCTGCAGTCTTCTGAGCAGCTGTAAGTTTGCCGCTTGAGAGAACTACGAGGTCTCCAGCCTTAAGTGAAAGAGCTGATACAACTGCATCCTTGATAGGAGCAACGAACTTGGAGATACCACCAACAAGTTCTCCGTTCTCATCCATTCTGAACCAGTAAGCCTTATTACCTGACTGAACTTCTACATCACCGATTGTCTTGTCGATGAACTTACGGCTCTCCTTGAAGTCAGAGATAACAACAGCCTTGATCCTGACGCCTGTTGCTGCGCCTGCAGTAAGAGCGCCCTCACTGGCCTCTGCTGCCTCAGCAGAAACAGTTGATGCGAAAGGTCCAAAACCGCAATCCTTGAGAGTTTCTGTAACGTCAGTTACTGTAAGGTCAATTCTAAGGTCTGGCTTGTCAGAACCATATTTTTCCATAGCCTCAAGATAAGGGATTCTTGTGAAAGGAGCCTTACTTGCACGGTCATAGGTTCCAAATTTCTCAAATACTGGAGGAAGTACGTCCTCACATACTGAAAATACATCTTCCTGAGTAGCGAAAGCCATCTCCATATCAAGCTGATAGAACTCTCCCGGGCTTCTGTCGCCTCTTGCATCCTCATCACGGAAGCAAGGTGCAATCTGGAAGTATCTGTCAAAGCCGGCTGTCATGAGAAGCTGCTTGAACTGCTGTGGAGCCTGTGGAAGTGCATAGAACTTGCCAGGGTGCTTTCTGGCAGGAACAAGGTAATCTCTTGCTCCCTCAGGTGATGAAGCTGTAAGGATAGGAGTAGTGATCTCCATGAATCCGTGCTCTGTCATAGCCTGACGAAGTGCGGCTATTACGTTGCATCTAAGGATAATGTTCTTCTTAACCTCAGGGTTACGAAGATCAAGATAACGATATTTAAGTCTAGCTGTCTCATCAGCCTCTCTTGAGTGGTTGATCTCAAATGGAAGCTCATTGTAACGGCAGCGACCAAGAACTGTGATTGATTCAGGAACCACCTCGATATCACCGGTCTCCTGCTTGGGGTTCTTGGAGCTACGCTCTCTTACAAGGCCCTTAACGGATATTGTGGACTCTTTATTGATGGCCTTGGCTGTCTTGACCATCTCCTCAGTTTCAAGGACAATCTGTGTAGTGCCATAGAAGTCTCTCAGAACGACAAATCCAAGTCCTGATCCAACTTCACGCATATTCTCAAGCCAGCCTACAAGAGTAACGCTCTCGCCGACATTGGAAATACGCAACTCACCACAGTTATGTGTACGTGATTGCATCATAATATCTACTCCATTTCTATAATGTACTCCGCAATCCATATGTTAATGGCATCCACCGTCACTCCAATAGCATTTCTTGCTAAATCGTTCCTTGTGTATGCCGCTTATCATATGGACTGCTCATTTCTTACTATATAATTGCATAATATAAATGTGCGTGATATTGCAATCTTCTTACAATATCACGCACAACATTTTAAATCATACGCTATATAGTTTCAAGTTTATTTTCACTTAACTTTATTTCCGCCCCACTCAACTACAGTGAAACCTGTTCTGGTGGGTGTCTCAAGATACTGTGGATTGATCTTGATAAACTTATCTGTCGGATACCAGGCCATGAATACACGGATAAGTGAATCAGGCGTCGGATTAACTGTGAGCTTGGCTCCGTTGTTGTAGGTTGCCCCCTGGAAGCTGATGAGGTTATATGGATTCTTCTCCATCATAGGAAGCCAGAATTCTATAAACTCAGCCTTCTCAGAATCACTAAGTCCCAGTATTGTTAGCTTCTCATTGAGGAAATCCCTGGTATCAGATCCCTTTACACAGAATCCTGAGTAGAAGTCATAGGAGTAATTCGGATCGCCTTCCCAAAACAGATAGTCATAAGTCTGTCCTTCAAAGGTAATCTTGCCATCTTTGTTAGCTGTAACATTCCATGTCTTATCTGCATTAAACTCAGGAATCAGGTCAACCAGATTTCCGTTGTAATCAAGGCTTACTGAAATCTCGGCATTATCTTCCTGTGGATAAAGATAAATAACCGGCTTGAGGTCATCTCCTGCCTGGGCATCACCGCTACCGGCACATCCAACGAGCCCGGCCATCAAAATGGACATAAAAATACCAACAATAGCTTTTTTGTTCATAGACATACCTCCGAAGTTGTAGTTCCACAACTTTCTCCTGATACAATTGTCAGAAGATATTCCCAACAACTATATCATATTTATATTATACGACAAATTGTCAGAAAAATATTGATAGTTTATGAACAATACATTACTTTTTTATGACTTAAACGTTTATTCTAAGCGGCTTTGAGCTTAGTCGAGTTTGAGAAGCATCTTGAGAACTCGCTCTGCGCTCTTTTCCAAATCTTTTCTCTTAAGAGCCTTCTTATCAATTGCCTCCAGGAGCTGTTCTGTATAACCACAGCCCATCTTGATATCGTTGCCTGCAAGGACTTCCTTGTAATGCTCACCAAAGCCCCACCAGTCGCTGACTACAACACCTTCAAAGCCCCACTCATCGCGGAGGATTCCTGTGAGAAGGTCGTGAGATTCGGATGATCTCTGACCGTTAACTATATTGTATGAAGACATGATGCTCCAGGGCTCTGCCTCTTTAACAATGATTTCAAAGGCCTTTAAATATATTTCTCTGATCGCACGCTCAGAAGCACGTGAATCGCTGCCTTTTCTATTGGATTCCTTGTTGTTGAGGGCAAAATGTTTAGGTGTAGCAATTATGTTGTTGCTCTGAATACCACGAACCATAGCTGCTGCCTGTTTACCTGCAAGGAATGGATCTTCGGAGTAGTACTCAAAGTTTCTGCCGCAAAGAGGGCTTCTATGGATGTTAACAGCAGGAGTAAGCCATGCACCAAAGTTGCACTCTTTGGCCTCTTCTCCGCCTGCAACTCCGACTTCGTAGCAGATATCTTCATTCCATGTGCATGCAAGAAGTGTTGAACATGGGAATGCTGTTGTCACAACACCAACTTCCGGTGCAATACGGACACCTGCAGGACCATCACAGGTCTGGGCATTAGGAACTCCAACCTCAGGAAGGTTGCCGTATCCAAAGGTGTTAGCCATTCCGACATTTGGCTGTCCTCCAAGAAGGCTTGCAAGCTGCTCGTTAGATAGCTGTGCAATAAAGTCTTCAAGTGTCACCTTGCATTCTGCAACTTCAATAAATTTCTTAGGGTCACCTTCCTTAGGTGGCAAAAAGAGCTGGAATCTGTCCTGTGGGCGAACTACAGGAGTCTTTAATACGTCGTGCTCAATTGTTTCTTTCCAGTTCTTAGGTCTTGGGAAGATTGTTGCATAAGTATCTACAGGTTCTGTCTGAGGGAGTTCCTCATATGTGCCATCAGCAAGCATTCTCTTGGGAAGAGATGTTGGAACGAGCTTGTTTGAGACCTGTTCAACTATTATGTTCTTAGAAAGTTCGTAGGTGTAATCAAGAAGCCTTGTGTCTCTTACAGATGTTCCAAGGAAGAAATGATATTCACCTTTTTCAAGGAGCCATGCAGCCTTTTTAACCTTGCCAAGGTCGTCGTAAGATGCCATATCCTCCATATAAAGAGCAATTGTCACTCTCTGGCTCTCTCCCGGCTGAAGTAGCCTTGTCTTGGCATAGCCGCCAAGGACTTTGGCAGGTTTACCGAGCTTGCCCTGAGGAGCGCTGTAGTAGAGCTGAACAACCTCTTTGCCCGGGATCTTGCCAACGTTTGTAACTGTAACTGAAGCTACAATTGCATCTACAAGGTCGCTATCAGATTTACCGACCTCGTCTGCTGCAGAAACCACAAACGGTTCTGCTTTATAGTCTTCTAAGAGAAATGTTGTATAGGAAAGGCCATATCCAAAGGGGTAGTTAACTTTCTCTTTTGCCCCGGGAATGGTCTCGAAATATCTATAGCCAACGTAGATATCTTCTGTGTAATCCACGTAGTCATCATCTTCGTGGAAGCCCTCTGTTGAAGGATAGTCTTCAAGCCTTGCTGCGAATGTATCTGAGAGCTTACCTGAAGGATTAACCTTGCCAAGAAGGATCCTGGCTGCGGCAAGTCCGCCTTCAATTCCGCCCTGCCATGCCATGAGGACTGATGAAATCTGGTCATCATTTTTAAACCATGTTGTATCTACAACTCCTCCGACATTCATGACCACAATGACGCTTGAGAAGTTCTCTTTTACCATCTTGACCATCTTCTTCTCAGCATTTGTGAGGTAGAAATCACCATGATCAAATATCTTGTTGCCCTGTTCTACGAGATCCTTAGCTTCGCACTTGATTTCTCTGTCAACGCCTGCAACCTTTCTGTCCCAGCCTTCTCCGGAGAATCTGCTGATCGCGATGATTGCTGTATCTGCATAGGCTGCTGCATCTGCGAGAATATCTTCCGGAAGAGCCGGCTCTTTGATCATGCCTGGCGCAATTCCAAGTCTGTACTGGTCTGCTACATATTCCTGATAGAATCTGACAGATTTGTCGTAAATTGAAATGTCTGATGTGTACTGAGAAAGGCCTTCGTAGAGGTTTCTGATGTAAGGAACTGTTACATCTCCGCTACCACCGCCGCCTTTTACATAGTCAAATACTCCCTTTCCAAAGAGGGCTACTCTTGTGCCCTTTCTGATAGGAAGAACGTTTCTGTCATTCTTGAGAAGTACCATTCCCTCACAGGCTGCCTCGCATGAAAGTTCAATGTGCTTCTGACTCGCTGTAACCCTTTCACCATTCTCTCCAAGCGGAAGATTTGGTGTGTATTTGATTCTTGCCCATTTCTCCATTATAAATACCTCGTTATCCTACTTATCTTTACCTTGTATATAAAGTGTTTCTGCCATAAAAGCATAGCACATCTAAGATTTGAAATATATAACTCAGGAAGAAAAACATATACCATCACCAGACATTCTGTGTTAAAGTAATATTGCATATAAAAAAGTTTCCAACAATTCTGTTTGTTTCAATCTATAAAATATGCGGTATAATTCGTGTTCATTCTTCGAATGAATAAATCTCCGAAAGAAAGGATGGTGGTTTTAATGAAGTCAGATTCACATATATGCAGTAGCGATTCTGCTCCTGGTCGAAGTACCATGCCAGCTATAACCACCAACTTAATAAAAGGAGATTATTACAATGGAATTACAAGAAGAAGAGAAGACAACCGCTGAAATACTGCAGGAGCTTCTTGAGTCCAGGAAATACACTCTGCTTCGCCAGACCATCTCAGAAATGAATACAACAGATATCGCTGCTGCTATGAGTGAGATGGAGGACGAGGATTCTCTTAAGATGTTCAGAATCCTGCCCAAAGATATGGCAGCTGATGTATTTGCAGATCTGGAACTGGACGTTCAGCAGTATATTATCAAATCACTTTCAGACCGTGAAGCTTCCAACATTATCGACAATCTGATGGCCGATGACGCTACTGACCTTTTGGAGGAAATGCCTGCCAATGTAGTTAAGCGTATTCTGGCCAATGCAAGTCCTGAAACAAGGGCTGATATTAACCATTTGTTACAGTATCCTGAGGATTCTGCCGGCAGTATCATGACTGTGGAGTACGTAGATCTTCGTGAGGACATGACTGTCGCAGATGCTATTGAGCGTATACGTAAAAAAGGTGTCGATTCAGAGACGATCAACATCTGCTACGTAGTTACAAGACAGAAAGTTCTGGTAGGAACAGTTGCCCTCAGATACCTGCTGATCATGAAGCCTGAAGAGATCATCGGTGACATCATGAACACCAACGTTATCAGTATCGGCACCCTTACCGACCAGGAAGAAGCTGCCAGAATGTTCCAGAAATACGGCTTTACAGCGATGCCTGTTGTTGATGCAGAGACCCGTATGGTCGGCATCATCACCATCGATGACGTAGTGGACATCATGGAAGAAGAGGCTACCGAGGATATCGAGAAGATGGCTGCTATCGTGCCATCTGACAAGCCCTATCCCAAGGTAGGAATATTTGAAACCTACAAGAGCAGAATTCCGTGGCTCTTATTCCTCATGATCAGTGCTACATTTACAGGCGCTATCATCACAGGATTTGAAGATGCCCTTTCTGCCTATGTTATCCTGACAGCATACATTCCCATGCTGATGGATACAGGTGGTAATGCCGGAGGGCAGGCAAGCGTTTCAATTATCCGTGCTCTTTCGCTTAAAGAAATTGAGTTTTCGGACCTTCTGAAGATTATCTGGAAAGAGATACGAGTAGCTGTACTGTGCGGATTAACTTTATCTGTAGCCAATTTTGCCAAGCTCTTATTATTTGATAAGCTTGCGCTTCCTGTAGCTGCAGTTATATGCCTGACACTCTTAATAGTTGTGCTGATTGCCAAGATGGTCGGCTGTTGCCTCCCAATGCTGGCATCCAAAGTCGGCTTTGACCCTGCTGTTATGGCGAGTCCATTCATCACAACAATAGTAGATGCGTTGTCGCTCCTTGTTTATTTCAACATAGCGACAAATTTGCTGCATCTGGCAACATGATATGCAAAAGTATGTTAGTTAACGCGTCATTTAATTTTATGCAATTATCGTTTTTTCATAAATTGTTAATATTAAAATAAGAATATAGCACTGTTATTATTTGCCTCCATGTTAGATAATTAAAGCGGTAGCTTCTATTATCAATCATGGAGGTTTTATTATGGCAAAAGAATCTAAAAATCAAAAAGGAAAAAATGATATTTCTTTAAAAAACAGCATTAAAACAAGGCTGATTGCTGTTATGCTCCTGGTAGTGGCAGTTCCTCTTATAGTGTCACTCGTGATCAGTTACATCACTTCTACCAGAAAAGCTCAGACTGATGCTGAGACTGCTCTGGCTTGGCAGGCTAAATACCTTGCAGCCAGCTATGAAGATATAATCGATAAAAACCTGATGGTTCTAAGATCAGTTGCCGATAACCCTACCACTATAGTTTATATGCAGGGAACTGCCGGAATCGAAGATGATGTCATGGTAAAGATGCTGACCGCAGGCGATAACATTCTAAATGATGGTAATGTTATGGCCATTGCCGATACTACCGGAATGCAAAAAGTCCGATCCAGTGGCAAATTAGTAGATGTCAAAGATAGAGAATACTTCCAGGAAGCAATTAAAGGAAATATATTTATATCCAACGTACTTACAAATAAAACCACCGGTGCCCGCCAGATTACAATGGCAGTTCCTATTAAGGATGAGTCCGGTAATATTCTTGGTGAAGTTCAGAGAAACTACAATCTTGATGAACTTCATAATTTCCTACAAGCAGAAACCGATGACGCTTTCATTATGGATAGAGACAAGCTGATGGCTGCTCACGCCAAATTAGAGCTTGGACCTGATGATGTTTATGATCTTACAGGCGCAGCCTATGCTTCAGGAGATGACGCAGGTACAATTATTGACTCTACCTCTTTTGAAAGTAAGCTCATTATGTCGTGGTTTACAGATTCTACTACCGGATATAGGATTGTTGTTTCAGCTAATTATGATCAGGCTATGGCTGCTGCCAAGACAACTGCCATGATCACCGTAGTAGTTGGTATTATAATGCTTATTATTGCCTCCGTAATTTCACTTCTCATGGCAAACAGCTTTACAAATCCTATCAAAGCAGTTAATGAGTCACTTTCCAAGCTTGCAGATGGACGTTTTGCCAAGATTGATAAGTTTACCCAGCAAAAAGACGAATTTGGCGCAATGGTCAACAATACAAATACAGTTATAGAAAAACTTGATGATATTGTTACCAGCATAAAAGCATCCGCCAATGATGTTGAAAGTTCTTCAATGGAACTTTCCGATATGGCCGACCAGATTTCTCAGACAGCGGAAGATGTATCCAATGCCGTACAGGAAATTGCTTCCGGAGCAACCCAGCAGGCTGACGAAATTCAGAACGCATCCGAAAACGTTGGAAATATCGGCGATGCCGTTGTAGATGTGCAGACATCTACTAATGACCTTGAAGGTCTTGCGAGCAGAATGCAGGAAGCTTCAGAAGCTTCATCAGCTTCTCTTTCTAACCTTCAGGAGTCCAGCAACGAGATGACTGGTAAGATTGATGAAATCTCATCCACAATTTCTGCTACTCAGAACGCTGTTACAAATATCAATGATAAGGTTGAAGGTATTTCTTCAATTGCGACTCAGACTAACCTGTTGTCACTGAATGCAAGTATCGAGGCTGCTAGAGCCGGTGAAGCCGGAAAAGGATTTGCCGTTGTTGCTGAAGAAATTGGCAAACTTGCTGAAGATTCCAAGAAGATGGCAGACGACATCAGACAGGAAATGGATATCCTGCTCGATCAGTCCAAAGCTGCTGTTTCTGCTGCTGAGTCCATCAAAGACAGTAATATCACTCAGCAGAGCGCTCTTGGCGAAACACTCACAAGTGTTAACAGTATGCTGGAAGATATCGCATCTACTGTTGGAGGCGTACAGAGAATATCAAGAGGAGCCGAAACATGTGAAAGCTCCAAGAATGCCGTTGTTGATACAATGAGTGCCCTCTCCGCTATCTCCGAAGAAAACGCTGCGTCCAGTGAAGAGACCGGAGCTTCTATGGAAGAACTCTCTGCAACAGTTACAACTCTTGCCGGTTCTGCTAACAACCTGAAAGAAATCGCTGCGAAGCTCAATGAAGATATGAGTTTCTTCAAATAATATTAAGCCCTTGTTCATTCAGTATAGATATTGAATGTTCACACACATAGAAAAGAGGCCGCGTACCAATCATTTGCGGATGGTGCGTAGCCTCTTTTCACATTAATATTTATTAAGCTATGTTTTTACTGCGTATATCTATATACTCGTGTTTCAAAAGGTCGAAAATATCCTTTTCGAAGCTCTATTTCGCTCAGTTCCTGCTCTATATGGTCAAATACTCCGTTATATGAGACCGGCTCTTTTGGATAATTGCACAGCACAAGCTCGCCATGTCTTCCCGCAAACTTAGATGGCTTATTGGCCTTAACAGGAAGTCTTGAAAATGAGCAAATGATCAGGTAGCTCTCTCCATTAAGACTTCGCTCATACATGTATATGTTTTTATCCTTGGGAAAATGCTCTGTGTAATCTCCATATATTAGTGTTTTAGAACTTTTCCTAAGAGCAAGGCATTTCCTGTAGAAATTAAGAATACTGTCTGGGTCGCGCTCTTCTCTTTTAACATTAACCCTCTTATAGTTGGGATTAACATAGAACCAAGGCCTTACCTCTGAAAATCCTGCATTCTCTGTGTCATCCCACTGGACAGGGGTTCTTGCTGAATCACGGCTTGATAAGTGAATTCTGTGAAGGCGCCTCTCCGGGTCCTCCTTGAGATGATAGGTCTGGTAGTTGGTTATGCTGGAAACGTCCACGTATTGGTCGATTGACATGAGCCTTATATTGGTCATGCCAATTTCCTGCCCCTGATATATAAAAGGCGTACCCTGCTGGAAAATATAGCTTGCGGCCAGCATGGTTCCGCTTTCCCGCCAGAAGTGCTCACTTCCATACCTGCTGATAATACGGGGATGGTCGTGATTCTCAAGATAAAGAGCATTCCATCCCTTGCCTGCCAATGCGTACTGCCACTTTGTAAAAGCTTTCTTGAGTTTTATCAGAGAAAATGGCCTGTGGATGTACTCTGTGTACAGGCAATCCGCCATCATGTGGTCAAAAGAGAACATCATATCAAGGGACTTGGTTGGCCCGGTCAGGTATTTCATAGCCGATTTAACAGTAGTCATCGGTCCTTCGCCCAGCTGAAAGCAGTCATATTCATCGCACACCTTCCTAAACTCGGCAAGGTACTCGTGAATATGCGGTCCGTCCTTGTAATAGGGCATTCCATTAACAGCTGGTAAAAAAGGTATTCCATTGGGAAGGCCTTCTTTTTTGGAAATGAAGTTAATTACATCCTCTCTAAATCCGTCAACTCCCATATCCAGCCAAAAGCGCATGATGTCCTTAACTTCCTGTCTGACCTTTGGATTGTCCATGTTAAGGTCAGGTTGTTTTTTGGCAAAAATATGAAGGTAGTACTGCCCTCGCTCCTTGCAATACTCCCAGGCTTTGCCCTCAAATAAGCTGTCCCAGTTATTTGGCTTATCACGCCAGATATAATAGTCGCTATAAGGATTATCCCTGCCCTTTTTGCTCTCGATAAACCATGGATGCTCATCTGAAGTGTGGTTAACTACCAGGTCCATGATGACTTTAAGTCCAAGTTCATGAGCTTTGTTCAGCATTTTTTTGAACTGGTCAAGGTCTCCGAAATCCGGATGTATGTCTTTGTAATCAGAAATATCATAGCCATAATCAGCATTAGGAGACGGATAGATTGGCGAGAACCAGATTCCATCTACGCCAAGAGATTTGACATACTCAAGCTTATCATAAACTCCATAGAGATCTCCTATTCCGTCACCGTCGCCATCAGCAAAGCTTCTGACCCATATCTGGTAGAAGCTCATCTCCTTGTACCAGTCTTTTTTCATTTCTTGATTCCTGTTCTGTTCACAGTCATTATCCATGTCTTAACCCCTGCTCTGATCATCACTTGTTATCATCATATTTTTCATCATCGAAATTGTCCGCAAACTTATCTTTTATCTTATCGATTCCTTCTGACACTCCGCCTCTGATATTATCAACGCTTTCCCTGACATCGGATCTGATATCCTCATAGCTGTCTTTGATATTGTCCTTTAATTCCAGGTAATTAGCCTTAATATTATCTCTGAAATCCTGATAGTTTTCGATCATTCCGTCCAGGAATTCCTGGTAATTTCCCCTTACTTCATCCCTGAACTCCTTGTATCCTTCGCGCATTCCAAGGTTGATTTCTTTGGGGATATCCACAAACACTCTCTGTGTTCCATCGAGGATTGTTGCGGCTGAGTTCATGAGATATTCAAAACTTTGATGTTTCCTGATTCCGAATTCTCCGCTCTTTGCCATCTCATTTATTACTTTGTATCTGTCATAGGCAAGCCTTACTGCCTTATCCCAGGAAATGTAGATTTCATCCATGGCGTTTTGGCCAATCTGATGAAGGTGATCCAGATCTCCCGATACTGCTTCAAGGAGCTGTGCCATAGACTCTGCATTTTCTTCGATCAAAAGTCCGTTTCTATCATGAGTTATTCCCTCGGCTGCGCAGGAGTCTTTGATGAGAACACTGGCAAGTCCGCAGGCTGCAGCCTCTCTGACCACAATGCCGTTTGTATCATAGGTAGATGGGAAAAGAAATAAGTCTGCCCTTGTGTTCCAGGCTCTAAGCTTCTCCCTGTCGTGGATAGGGCCTGTGAAAATCACCTTCCCTTTCCCGGAACCCGGAGTATTTGTGCCTGTCGATGCACCTTCTTTAAATACATCAAGAGATATTCCGTAGGATTTGACTTTTTCCTGCATCTCTTCCTGATCTGCACCTCCGCCAACAAAGACCATCCTGAAGTCGATATCTTTTTTGGCAAGTTCATTCATCGCATCCACAATAATTGGAAGTCCCTTATACTTCATAAGTCGTCCCACAAAAAGAAATAACGGAACGCCTTCAGGTATGTCATAGGTCTTATTCAGCTCTTTTACCATGTCATCTGAAGCCCGGCCCCTCGGGAAATCCACGCCGTTAGGCATAACTATATATTCGCCCTGATACCCCAGCGAGCGTAGGTTTTCTCCCGCGCCCTCTGAGACAACCCAGACATCATCACAGGCTTCGATGTTATTTACCATGGCTTTAATAGCCTCTTTTTTGAGGATTCCCTCGCCGACAGCCCTGGCGATATCCACATCGAACTTGGTGTGATAGGTGAAAATGATAGGCGCGCCTGTCTCTCTTCTGAGTATCCTTGCCATTACCGTGGATGCTGCGGGGCAATGGGTGTGTATAATGTCTGGCTTTGAGTCCGCCATCTGATCGATTTCTCTGATAGAAAGCGGATACCCTGTGCGATAGCCTTTGACAAAATCAGTTGTGTCAAAGCTTGGATACGCCACAACTTTATAAGGATAACCATCGTAGCTGACATTCGGGTATCTTGGAGTTCCAACAACGACATTGGCCTCAAGCTCAGTGGTCATAATGTCCGCATAGTTCATTACTACATTCGCAACGCCATCTATGATTGGCGGAAAGGAATCATTAAGTAAGCAAATATTCATAGAATCCCCCTTTGACTAAATATACGCATTTTCTGTTTATAGTATATGCAAAAAGCTTATTGTATATTTCAATAATCCATGCAACATTGAACAATTAGCCACTCTACGAGCAATAATATACACATATTAGTTTATCACATTAGGTACATTTCAATCTTTTCATTTACCAGTTTTAAATCGAGTGGCTGCTTTTCTGTTTCCATTGAAATAATTAAGTTCTTTCCCTGTATGAGACCGCTCTTTTCATAAGCATATATCTTTGGGAAATTCCTAATTGCATACTCTTCAGCATCCACACGTCCGAAATGCTCCCAATAATATGACTTCCTTGTACGTTTATTTAAAACTAGGAAATCAGGACATGCCTTATGGCCATTAGACAGCTCCACCTCAGGTTCATAAATATATGGAATATCCTTTTTTAGAAACAAATCCGCCAATATCTTTTCTGATTTGGATCTTACATATTCACCATTATCAGTTACAAACTGTCCATCAATTGGGAATGTATTCTTCTCTCCAGGATGCGTCTGTCTCCATTTTTCAATGTAGTCATCATCTGTACAGATTATTGGTGTCACGAGCTCTTTTCTAGCATCGCAGAGCTTATCATATACGTCTTCTATTGCTGTTGGGTTATAGAACTTGAGAAACCTTTCTATTTGGTACTTCTGTGTCAAGATTTCTTTTCGCACACACTCGTAGTAAGATTTCTGGAATGCTTTCCTAACAATCTCTTTGTCCTTATGCTTGATGTATACGCGTTTTCCATTATCATCCGTTTTATAATATTGGTAACCACTTTTCTGCTTGCATATCCTAATTGTAATTCCCTGCATATTTCTCAAATAAAAAAGCTGCTTGTCGAGCTTTTTTAATACTTCTTCAAGTTCCTTTACTTGATTTTTCAGTTGTTCAGTCTGATTTACTATTTTTATACCTCCTATCAATGTGTAGACCTGTTTTTCGACCTGTTTCTAATAGCATAATGCTATCGTTAAGATCATTTGCACGCACCACCGCTTCTAATCAACTATTGCGTGTATGGAAAGTCTTGATATATCTAATCCGAACACGCATTTATTAATTTCTCTCCAATTTGCGTTACCTATTAATCATGGCATATAAAATCTCAGCACGCTTAAATCCTCTTTCCCCTACCCTGCGTGATTTATTTTATTTATTTCTCATCTTGGCAACACGCAAAACAAACACATACAATTCATATGCGTTATGTTTTTTGCACTAACATTTTGTGGACTACACGCAATCACATCATCATATATTTAATGCGTTATAATCCAAGGCCTATATCCTTTATTGCATAACGCATAAATGAAACAATTTCCAACAAGCGTGTTAATACTATTTCATCATGCACTTAACAATAGTTGAATTATCATGGCAAGATTACTTCTTGTGCCACTAAGCGAAATGCTTATTCAAGATAATCAAAGACAGCTAAGAATATAACTCGAAGTAACTTCAAAGTCAATACACTAGCTAAAGAGCTCAAACTATCAGACTTTTTCCAATATGAGAATCAATGTATAATAGATTGAAAGACTAACTAAGTAATTAAGAAAAAGCATAGAATTCAGTTAAAAAAGGAAAACCATGGAAGAAAAACAGCACAAACGAAGAGTTCATTATTCTGGGAAATATCCCAAGAAATTTGAAGAAAAATATAAAGAGCAGAATCCGGAGAAATATGCAGATACTGTAGCCCACGTAATATCCAAGGGCTCAACGCCAGCAGGCATGCATATCTCTATTATGGTAAAAGAAATCCTGGAGGTTCTTAAGATTCAGCCAGGTGAGCAGGGGCTTGATTGTACCCTGGGCTATGGCGGACATACCAGAAAAATGCTGGAGCAGCTTACGGGAAAAGGATGCATCTATGGTCTGGACGTTGACCCAATTGAATCCGCCAAGACAGTTGAAAGACTCAGAAACGCAGGCTTTGATGAGAATGCATTCAAGTTCAGGCTAATCAATTTCGCCAATATTGACAAGGTGGCTGAGGAAGCAGGTAAGTTTGACTTTGTACTCGCAGACCTTGGGGTATCTTCAATGCAGATTGATGATCCCAAAAGAGGTTTCTCCTATAAAATAGATGGTCCTCTTGATCTAAGGCTTGATCCGGAACACGGAGAATCAGCAGCAGAGAGATTACACAATATCACAAGAGATGAGTTTGTTGGAATGCTGGTAGAAAACTCTGATGAACCTTATGCAGAAGAGATTGCAGATAAGGTATTTAACCTCATGAAAAAAGGCGATCCCATGGACACTACAACAGCTCTTAGAAGTGCGATAGAGAATGCTCTGTGGAAGCTTCCCAAAGAGGAAAAAGATCAGGCGATCAAAAAGAGCTGTGCAAGAGTTTTCCAGGCTCTGAGAATTGATGTAAACAGTGAGTTTGAGGTTCTGTACTCATTTCTTGAAAAGCTCCCCGGGATACTAAATCCCGGAGCCAGAGTAGCAATTCTTACTTTCCATTCAGGAGAGGACAGATTAGTCAAAAAGGCATTTAAAGAATGTAAGAAAGCCGGATTATTCAGTGAAATATCGGAGGATGTAATAAGACCGTCTGCAGAGGAATGCAGAGTCAATCCAAGAAGTAAATCCACCAAGATGAGGTGGGCAATTAAGGCGTAAGCATAAAAATAATGTGTATTGTGCAAATACTAGCGTTGGGGGAAACAGTAAATGTACGTCAATAAGAAAGCTCACTATCTGTCCAATTCACTTTTCTGGGCAGCTGGTATTCATTGCTTGGCAAATGCTGCTCTGTTTGTGGTCAGGAGAGTGGCGCAAAATGATATAGCAAGTCAGCCAGATATGGTAAACACCACCATCCTTGCTGGTCAGATAGCTGTCGCAGCAATACAGGTCATTCTGATAGCGTTTGTTTTTATCGGAGCCTTTGATAAATTAAAAAGCGCTCTGTCTGTTGTGGAAGAGTCAGACAGACTCAAGATGGCAGTATTGCAGCAGGAAGCTATGGGGAATAAGATCCCTGCTCTCACTGGAGATTCAATTGGTAAACTCTTAGAACTGTGGGGAGCAATACTTATCGCGGTGCGAATGGTATATGATATCTGCTCTCTTGTGTATCGCAGATTCATAACAGATCTTATTGATTATAGTGGAAGTATTTCCTCTTCAGGAGAAGAATTTGTTGCACTGTACAACAACACTCATGGCTTTAAGTATATAGGCCTTCTCATAGCTCTTTTACTAGGGAGTCTTATGACTGGAATCTTCTTGAACGATAAGATGATCAAGGTAATAACCTTGATTCTGTTGACTTTCTTCTTGTTATCATTTGTTCTTTTGGGAATGCATACTGTAACAGTTGCAGGCTACAGCGTTGGAATTGTCTGGACTTCTGTCATATTCCATCTTGTAGAGACAGTTGGACTGTTTATCCTGGGATTATATTTGAGAAAGAAATATATAGGGCTTTGATTTCACTATAAAAAACTGCTTACCACCATATATAAAGTGGTAAGCAGTTCATCTTTTCATTATGAAATTAACAATACCGCCACATCATTAACATTTGTGCCTGTGGGCCCGGTCATTATAAGACCATCCACCGCTTTAAGAGCATTGTAGGCGTCGTTATTATCAAGATATGAGTGTATATCAATACTCTTATTCTTGAGATCCGTCACCGTCTCACCATCAGCGTATCCGCCTGCCGCATCTGTGGGGCCGTCTGTTCCGTCGCTTCCAAGGGAGAATACTGCTGCATTGGGAACACCGCTTAGTCCAATAGCCGCAGAAAGAGCTATCTCCTGATTACGTCCACCCTTTCCAGTTCCCTTAAGATGAACAACGGTCTCTCCGCCTGCGATATACGCAAGCTTACGTCCATCCTCGTGATGAGATATTGCAATACTGGATAAAAAGCTTCCCGCATCTCTGGCTTCACAGGATAACATATCCGTTAGAACAATCGGCTCGTAGCCAAGTTCCTCCGCTGCTCCTGCTGCCGCTGTGCATAGCTCTCTGACAGATCCTGTGATTACTGTTGTCACGTTATCAAGTTCCTTAGGCGTTTCCTGTGCCAAAAGATTTCTCGCTTTATCAGAAAGCTTCAGCCCATATCTATCTGCAATCTCCTGCGCCTGTGCGCAAGTCGAAGTGTCAGGAACTGCCGGACCGCTGGCAATCATATCAAGGGGATCTCCCAAGATATCGCTTAGAACAATACTAAACACCTTAGCCGGAGCTGCTGCCTTAGCAAAGCGTCCTCCCTTTACGCCGCTAAGTCTTTTTCTGATTGTATTTATCTCAACAATGTCTGCCCCGCAAGCAAGGAGCTGCTTAGTGATATCCTGAAGCTCTTCTCCCGGAATAAGCGGAGCTTCAAACAATGCACTTCCTCCACCTGACAACAGGAAAAGGACTGTATCCTTTTCACCAAGGGGTTCCACCAGATCAAGAGCCTTCTTGGTTGCAGAGAAGCTGTTCTCATCCGGAACCGGGTGACCAGCCTCGCAGCACTCTACTCCTGGGATGTCACCTTTAACGTGATCATATTTAGTAATTACAATGCCCCCAACTATTCCTCTGGCTGTAGTCTCATTCTTATCCTGGTTGCCCAAGGCCTCCACTGCCGCAGCTGCCATCTGCCATGCAGCTTTTCCAGCTGACACAAGAACTAATTTCCCTTCACCAGGTTTGAAATCTTTTAGAGCTCTTTTAACTGCTTCGTCTGGAAGAACAGCTTTAATTGATCGCTCTATTATGATGTCTGCATCTTTTCTTAGTTCTTTATTCATCAGAGCTTCTCCTTGCCCAAAGGCTATTTCCTTATATAGATTGCAATTGGAGCGACATTTAATATTTGTTCAAATTACCAAATTGCCAATATAGATTCTTTGCTTAAAAAATATTAGTGCAGGAACAAGCTAAGGATTGCAATCTCAATGACTGCTGCTACACCCATGATAAGAGATGCTACAGTCCAGGACTTGTAGCCCTTGTCTGTGGACATTGCACCAAAGTTTGTAACAACCCAGTAATAAGAGTCGTTAGCGTGAGATACTGTCATAGCACCTGCGCCGATTGCCATGCAAACCAGTGTTACCTGAACAGGAGTTGTAAATCCAAGAACAGGAAGAAGTGGAGCTACGATTCCAGCTGTGGTTGTAAGCGCAACTGTTGAAGATCCCTGTGCGGATTTGAGGATTGCTGCAAGCAGGAATGGGAAGAAGATGCCCATTGCTGAAAGAACTGTTGCATGCTCTGAGATATAGTTAACCATATCTGAAGAAGCTATAACCTTACCAAGAACACCGCCTGCTGCTGTTACGAAGAGGATTGGTCCAACTGTCTTTAAGGTATCGTTACAGATATCATAGAATTTCTCCATCTTGCCTGCTCCAAGAAGCTGGAATACTGCAAAAATAGTACCAACTGCAAGAGCTATAATAGGTGTACCAAGGAATGTGAAAAGACGAGCAACGCCGCCTGTCATCTTAGCCATTGATACGATTGAAGAAAGAGCCATAAGGATAATAGGAACAATGATTGGAGCAAGAGCTATAAAGCCATTAGGAAGCTTACCAAATTCAGCTACGAGCTCTTCATAAGTCTTGGAAACCTCGCCGTTATCAGCTTCGTCATCAGCTTTAACCTTGCCACCAATGAACTGTGCATAGAAGTAAGCTGCGATAATAGGGAATATTGAGCAAAGTGCACCGATACCCATTACAAGAAGAAGGTTGTCACCGATGCCCAGTGTATTAGCTGCTGCGATTGGTCCCGGTGTAGGTGGGATGAATACATGTGATGTGAAAAGACCTGCTGCAAGACCTACAGACATAGCTACTGAGGAAGCTGCAGTTCTTTTTACAAGAGCCTTACGGATTGGGTTAAGGATTACAAATCCGGAATCACAGAAAACAGGAATAGATACAACCCATCCCATAAGTTCCATTGCCAGAACAGGATGCTTTTTGCCAACTATCTTAATAACAATGTCAGCCAGCTTAAGAGCTGCGCCTGTCTGCTCAAGGATGCTTCCGATAAGAGCGCCCAGGATAATTACGATACCAATGGAAGTAAAGGTTCCTGAGAAGCCCTGTCCAATTACTGTGGCAATTCCTGCCTTGGTTGTTCCGTCATCCAGCTTAATGTCGGCAATAGGAATTCCGGCAATAAGACCAAGAACCAGTGAAATCAACATGATAGAAATGAATGGATGGATCTTGAACTTGGAAATCAGAACAATCATACAGACAATAGCTAGAATGAATACGATAATAAGTGGTAATCCTGTCATATTTTTACCCTCCCGACTATTAATGTGTGAAATTACACATATCACTATATTTAGTATAACACCCTGCTTTTGTAAGTATATGTTGTATTTGATGATTTTATTGTCTGATAATTGTGCATTTTTATCGATGTTGTCGCAATAATGAGAAATAATCACATCTAAGGAATTGTCTTGTCTATCTTATAGATATAAAATGGTACTTATTATGAATATATAATCAGAAACGCGCATAAGCTGTGACTTTTGTGCGGATACAATTTAGGAGCAAATCAAAAAGGGTCATTATGGAATACATCTACGAAACGCATCTTCACACTATAGAAGGGAGTGCCTGCTCTGATACTCCGGCAAAAGAATATATTGAACACATGAAGGCAATCGGCTACAGCGGAATGATCGTTACCGATCACTTTTTTAACGGAAATACAGCTGTACCAAGGAGCCTTCCATGGACAGAGTGGGTTGAACAATACTGCAAGGGATATGAGCATGCACTGGAAGCCGCCAAAGATGCTGATTTTGATGTTTTCTTTGGAGCTGAAGTCTGCTTTCAAGGAGATGAATATCTTTTGTATGGAATAGATAAAGAGTGGCTCAAGAAGACTCCTGAGATTCTGGACATGACAAGGCCTGAGCTCTACGCCGCAGTACATGCAATTGGCGGTATTATGCTCCAGGCTCATCCCTACAGAGAAAGAGGATACCTAAACACAATTCATCTGGCTCCAAATGATGTTGATGGTATAGAGGGCTTCAACGCCGAAAATCCTGATTATCAGAACGCTCTCTGCTATCAGTACGGCTTAGAGCACGGATTTCTCATGAGTGGCGGCTCCGACATCCACCATTTAACCCAGAAGCACATGGGAGGAATGAGCTTCCCATATAGACTTCATTCAATTCAGGATTATGTTAAGGGATTTCTAAACGGGGACGGAACGCCAGTGTTTGTAAGGGATATTACTGACCATATTCCATTCTCCCCAGTCGCTGACGAAAAGGCTCTAACAGAGGTTTCACAGCAGCCTTCGCTTCCTGTTGTGATTCATTAAGGAATAATTTATCCACCTGTATAAGTCACTTATGCGCAGATATATCTATAAATAAGGATTTCATACCCATGTCAAAAGAATTCATCGAAGTTACAGATATCAATACTCCCAAGCTGTCCATCTATCATCAGTTTTCGGAGAATCAATTATTCCATATAAATGAGCCAGACCTTGGAATCTTCATCGCAGAAAGTCCCAAGGTTATTGGACGTGCGCTGGATGCTGGATATGAACCAATTTCTCTTTTGCTTGAGAAGGGTCAGACTGAAAAAGAGGCTGCGGAAATTATTGAGAGATGTGAAAACGCTCCAATTTACATCGCAGAGTCACAGGTTCTCACTCAGATTACCGGTTTCCACTTAACCCGCGGAGTTCTTTGCGCAATGAGAAGAAAAGTACTTCCAAGCGTGGAAAGCCTAGTAAAAGATGCTCATCGTATCGCTGTTCTTGAAAACGTTACTAATCCAACAAACCTCGGTGCAATTGTTAGAAACGCTGCAGCCCTAGGGCTTGATGCAGTTCTTTTCACTCACGGATCCACTGATCCATTATATCGCCGTGCTGCCAGAGTCAGCATGGGCACTGTGTTCCAGATACCATGGACATTTCTGCCTGAGGGCTCAGAAATAGACACAATAAAAGGCCTTGGCTTTAAGACTGTAGCCATGGCCCTTAGAAACGATACAAAAGATATCAGTGATCCAGAACTTAAAAATGCCGACAAGCTTGCCATTTTCCTTGGTGCTGAGGGAGACGGCCTTCTTCCTGAAACAATCGCAGCTTGTGACTGTTGTGTAAAAATCCCAATGGCTCATGGCGTCGATTCTCTAAACGTAGCCGCCTGCAGCGCTGTTGCTTTTTGGGAACTGGTAAAATAAACAAAAAAGAAAGCACCCATACCGGATGCTTTCTTGACAATAATCTATATATTGTTTTTGCTTCTTGTATTTATCTTGTCTTTATTGCTACTTCTTTTCCTGAAAAAGCCATACCAAACTTAATGATGTCAGTGACGCCGTCTTGTAACATTTCAGAATCGTAATGTTTGTCGTCTATCTGTGAAAGTGCTTTGTCAGCCAGTTTGTATAATTCGGCTTGATCAAGGTCTTTTTCCCATTTTATTTCCATAATAATTCCGGCGTGTTTTTTGTCTTTTGGAGAGAGACTGACATCATATCGGCCATCCCCGGACTCTCGGTTTGACTTAATCCTGTACTGATTATCCATTAAAGCAATAAGTCCTAGGACAAGTCCGTGATAGAAGCCTTCTGCTCCAGCGTCATAGAAGCTTATGGATTTGGTCATGTATTCACCAACCGCCTTCTGGAGTCTGTCTTTATCATTGGAATATAGGCTCTCTGCTATGACATTGGAGGTGGTGTCCTTGATAACTCCGATGTTTGCATAGTAAGACAGGATCTCTGTTTTATATACAGCAGCAATTTCGTTATTGGGAATTGCTATTTCACAGAGATAGCTACCATCTGCCTGGAGGTGTTTTTTGACGATCTTGAGGTATCCGGCAACCAGAAGGATGCTATAAATATTGGCGGGATCATCAGAAAGTGATCTGTAAACGGTGGTCTGATTGATTCTAGCTACGACTTTTTCTCCCTGCATTAGTGCAGATAATCTCTCATACACGTCCTCGAAAGTCATCTTCATAACATCTTCTATGATCTCGTTCCTGCCTGCATTAACCCAATATGCCTGGGGAACACAACCTTTGGATATGTAATTGATAACTGACCAGGGATTATAGATTTCCTGATTTCCAAAGAGGTATCCGTCGTACCATTGCTGCAGCTCTTTTCCCTTGTTGGTACATCCGTAGTATTCCATCATCTGATGTACCTCAGGGTAAGTGAATCCAAAATAACTATCGTAATCATCGTCCAGTACGGTGTTGACGGAAAGATTGTTAAGTCCGCTAAAAATACTCTCCTGAGCTATGCGAAGTATTCCTGTAAGGAAGCCATATGCAAGGAACTTGTTATCTTTAAAACCTCCGGAGAAGAGATTTCGCATAAATCCTATAATTTCATCATAGAAATTCTTGGAATAGCCTTCCTGAATAGGCGTGTCATACTCATCTATGATAATTATGGTGTTTGTCCCGTAGTGCTCATAGAGCATTCTGGAGAGGTTCTCAAGGGCGGATGAAAGATCTACTTCATTAGCTGAGCCACTTACTATCTTGTTATAATAAGCCTTCTCGTAATCAGCCAATTTGGTGCTGTCTGCCAGCTCGCTATGTCTACCGTATTCTGCCTGAAGGAGCGCTGACAACTTATTAAGGGTAGCTTCCCAGGAGTCAAACTTAACGTCCTTGAATGTCAGAAAGATTACAGGATATTTACCCTGATGCCTGGTATAGCTATCACCGCAGGACCATATTTGTTTATCCTTGAAATAAATGCTGGTGTCTTCTTCTGATATTTCAAAGAATACTCTGAGCATATCCATGTTGAGAGTTTTGCCAAATCTCCTGGGTCTGGTAAAAAGTGATACCATTGGCTTTCTGTCCAGGAAGTCCTTGATGAGCATGGTCTTATCGACATAGTAATACTCGGACTGGGCTCGAATGTAGTCAGAGATGCCGATAGGAAGAGGCTTTGTCGTGGTGGATGTGCTGTTAGGGTCGCTTTTATCTGTGTTTGGTGCAGGAGATGTTGAAATGAGATTTTTTCTGTACTCGCCTGTTCTGACTCTGCCGTCAGCTGGTTTTACCGCATCATCTGGAATTTGCCATTTTCTGCCTTCCTTGTAAGCGCCTGGAATCTTGCCCTCATTGCACATATTGAGAACACTTCTTTCTGTAATTCCCCATTCAATTGCAATTTCTTTGCTATTTTTCATGGCTATCTCCATATTTCTCTTTTATACAACATAATTATAGGTTTTGTTCGGAAGATTATCAATAGTTTGCAGATTTTATTCGGAAGATTGTCATTTATTTATAATATTATTCCGAAGTTTATCTTTTCCTGTACGCGCCTTTTGTCAGACAAAAGGCTTCCAAAACCGCTTTTGTAGGGCAGTTCTGGAAGCCTTATATTCATTTACTCAAATAATCTAGCTCAGTAGTCGCTATAAATTACTACAGATTCGTATATCCCATCAGATACTCATCAACTTTTCTAGCACAGGCTCTGCCTTCTGCAATAGCCCATACAACCAGGGACTGGCCGCGGTGCATATCACCGGCAGAGAAGATTTTGGTATTAGGGATGTGGTAGCCGCCGTCTTCGGTAACTACTGTGCCTCGAGGGCTGCGCTTAAGTGAAAAGGCATCAGCAGAGTAGTCTTCGCAGCCGACAAAACCTGCTGCGATAAGGAGAAGGTCACACTTAAGTGTTTTCTCTGAGCCGGCTACTTCTGTAAGTTTTCCGTCTTTGAATGCTACTTTAACGGTTTCGATCTGCTTGATATTTCCTTTTTTATCTGTGGTTACGCTTTTAACTGTAGTCTCGTATACTCTTGGATCATTGCCAAAGAGGTATATTGCTTCCTCATGGCCGTAGTCTGTCTTGAGAGTTTTGGGCCACTCGGGCCATGGGTTATTTGCTGCGCGCTCTGCAGGAGGCTTGGGCATCATCTCAAGGGCTGTAACACTCTTTACCCCATGTCTTATGACTGTTGCAATACAGTCATTTCCGGTATCGCCTCCTCCGACTATAACTACGTTCTTACCGGCAGCGTCGATATAGCCACCATGATTTTTCAATGTCTCTGAAGATTTATCAGCCTGATCTGATACAAGCTTAACCAAACCACTATAATCTTCTTTTTTTGCTCTATCTTTCACTCCTGATGATTCCATAAGAGCCTTAGTGGTCTGTGTAAGGAAGTCCACAGCATAATATACGCCGCCAACTTTCTCAGGATCAGCTGCAGGAAGAGGACGTGCTTTTTTAGCTCCACAGCACATAACTACTGCATCGAATTTCGCAAGTAGGTCCTGCGCTGTTACCTGTTTACTATCTGATCCTGCTTTGGCTTTTCCAGTCTTTTTCTCAGTTGCAATACTGTTATCTCCAATATTCACACCCGTATGGAACACAACTCCTTCAGCCTCCATAAGAGCACGTCTTCTCTTGATGACGGTCTTGTCAAGCTTCATATTGGGAATTCCATACATGAGAAGTCCGCCTATTTCATCTTCTCTTTCAAAGACTTCGACGCTATGACCTCTGTGATTTAACTCATCAGCAACTGCCAGGCCTGAAGGACCGCTTCCTACAACGGCAACTCTTTTACCACTTCTGATAGAAGGTACCATAGGCTGGATGTAGCCATTTTCAAAAGCAGTCTCCACCAGATAAAGCTCGTTGTCATGAACCGTTACTGAATCGCCGTACTGTCCGCACATGCATGCCTTCTCGCAAAGGGCAGGACATACTCTTCCAGTAAACTCCGGGAAGTTGCTGGTCTTGTGAAGTCTTGCAAAGGCATGCTTGTCGTGCCCCTTGTAAACCTCATCATTCCACTCAGGTATCAGATTATGAAGGGGACATCCTGTCACCATTCCGCTGAGGTTCATTGCTGACTGACAGAAGGGAACACCACAGTTCATACATCTTGAAGCCTGCTGCCTTCTCTCCTCGGTCATAAGAGGAGTATGAAACTCCTCAAAAGTTTTAATTCTTTCCTTTGGAGGTACATCTCCGTTGTTTTTTCTTTTATATTCAAGAAATCCTGTATCTTTTCCCATCGCGCTATCCTCCTTACGTAAGTTCCTTGAAAGCTTCAAGAACTGCAGTATCATGATCAATACCCTGCTCCTCGAGCCTTCCGATTGCTGTCAGCATCTTCTGATAGTCATTAGGAACGATTTTCTTGAAATCCGGAATATAGTTTTCAAAGTCAGACAGGATTTCCTTAGCAAATTCAGAGTCTGTCTCTTTTACATAGTCCTCAAGGATTCCTCTGAGCTCTGCTATATCATATTTCTCTGTAAGCTCGCAAAGTGATGCCATATCCTTGTTCATTCGAAGGTAAAGAGTATGTTCTCTATCAAGGACATAAGCAATTCCACCACTCATACCGGCCGCGAAGTTCTTGCCTGTCATGCCAAGGATTACTGCTCTTCCGCCGGTCATGTATTCAAGCCCGTGATCGCCGCAACCTTCTGCTACAGCAACAGCTCCAGAATTACGTACGCAGAATCTCTCACCTGCAACGCCGCAGACATAAGCCTTTCCTGCTGTTGCGCCGTAAAGTGCAACGTTACCTATAATGATATTCTCATGAGCTTTGAAGGTTGCTTTCTCAGAAGGTCTTACAACTACTTTACCTCCGGACAAGCCCTTACCAAATCCATCATTAGCATCGCCGTAGAGCCTAATGGTTACGCCCTTAGGAAGGAATGCGCCAAAGGACTGACCTCCTCCGCCCTGTGCCTCAACAACAATACTGTCTTCTACAAGAATATTCTGGTAATCAGCAGTTACTCTGCTGCCAAGAAGTGTTCCAAAGCTCCTGTCGGTACTGGATACATCAACTTTTACAAGCAGCCTGTTGTCAGCCTGGGCATCCTTCGTCTTACCTGCTTGCTTTCCTGTATAAATCTGCATGCCCAACTTATCTTTATTTTTCTCATACGCAGGAATCAGCACCTTTGAATCCAGTGTCTTCTCAAGACCAAAGTTATAAACTTCCTTAGGATCAAAGTGGTTATCTTTTCTGTCCACATATGCTCTGTCAAGGATACGGCTAAGATCTGCTGCCTCCTTGCGCTTTTTGATATCCATATCACTTCCGCCGTAGGTTCTCATGGCAAGCTTATCTGTTCTTCCTACCATCTCCTCTACGGTTCTAAAGCCAAGCTGACTCATGATCTCACGAAGCTGTCTTGCCACAAAGAGCATGAAGTTCATAACATGCTCTGGCTTACCCTTAAAGCGCTTTCTAAGTTCCTCATTCTGAGTTGCGATACCAACAGGGCAAGTATCCTTATTGCAGACACGCATCATCATACATCCCATGCATACAAGGGGAGCGGTAGCAAATCCAAACTCCTCTGCTCCAAGAAGGGCTGCAATAGCAACATCTCTACCTGTCATGAGTTTACCATCTGTTTCAAGTACAACACGACTTCTAAGGCCGTTATCAAGAAGTGACTGGTGCGCTTCACTCACACCAAGTTCCCACGGAAGTCCAGCGTGATGAACTGATGAAGAAGGAGCTGCACCTGTTCCTCCGTCATATCCTGACACCAGAATTACCTGTGCTCCTGCCTTGGCAACACCTGATGCAATAGTGCCTACACCTGCTTCTGAAACCAGCTTAACTGATATTCTTGCCTTATCATTGGCATTTTTAAGGTCATAAATAAGCTGCGCCAGATCCTCAATTGAATAGATATCATGGTGAGGTGGCGGTGAAATAAGGGCTACGCCTGGAGTTGAGTAACGAGTACTTGCAACCCATGGATATACCTTTTTGCCTGGAAGATGTCCGCCCTCACCGGGCTTAGCTCCCTGAGCCATCTTGATCTGGATTTCTTTTGCAGACTGCAAATACTGGCTTGTTACGCCGAATCTTCCTGATGCCACCTGCTTAACTGCACTGTTTCTCTCTGTTCCAAAGCGGGCAATATCCTCGCCGCCTTCTCCGGTATTAGACTTGCCTCCAAGTCTGTTCATAGCTATGGCAAGAGTCTCATGGGCCTCCTTGGAAAGAGAGCCGTAACTCATGGCACCTGTCTGGAAACGCTTTACGATTTCCTCTTCGCTTTCAACTTCCTCAATTGGCACCGGCTTATCTGCAGGAACAAATGATAAAAGAGCTCTCAGAGTATGAGGTCTGTCCTCATCATCCACCATCTGACTGTACTCTTTAAATCTCTCGTAGTCGCCCTCTCTGACTGCTCTCTGAAGAGTAACAATAGTCTTAGGGCTGTACATATGATCTTCCTTGTCCTCACCGCTTCTAAGTGAATGGAAGCCGATAGAATCAAGGGTAGTATCTGTTGAAAGTCCCAGAGGATCAAATGCTCTATTATGCCTAAACTCTACGTCCTGGCCGATCTCTGCAATTCCGATTCCGCCTACTCGGCTGGTTGTTCCGGTAAAGTACTTATCCACCAGCTCTTTTGACAAACCGATTGCTTCAAAGATTCTTGCTGACTGATAGGACTGAAGTGTTGAAATACCCATCTTAGCCGCAATCTTAACAACACCTCCAAGAAGTGCCTTATTATAATCAGCAATTGCTGTGTGATAGTCCTTATCAAGGATTCCGATATCTATGAGTTCTGCGATACACTCCTGTGCAAGGTAAGGGTGAATAGCTCTTGCACCAAAACCAAGAAGAGTAGCAATCTGATGAACATCCCTTGGCTCACCACTTTCAAGAATAAGAGAAACCGCAGTGCGTCTCTTGGTTCTAACCAGATGCTGCTCAACTGAAGATACAGCAAGAAGAGATGGTATTGGCATGTGGTTTTCATCAACTCCCCTGTCTGACAAGATGATGATGTTTACTCCGTCAGCAACAGCCCTGTCAACAGACACGTCAAGCTGCTCCAATGCTCTTTCAACAGGAGTATTTTTATAATACAAAAGAGAAATCTTTCTAACCTTAAATCCAGGCTGATCAAGGGCCTCAATCTTCATCAGGTCAACGCCTGTAAGGATAGGATTATTGATCTCCAGAACTCGACAGTTATCACTCTTTTCTTTTAACAGATTTCCATCAGATCCGATGTACACTGTGGTATCAGTAACAACCTTCTCACGAAGCGAGTCAATAGGCGGATTTGTTACCTGGGCAAAGAGCTGCTTGAAATAGCAAAACAGTGGCTGATGATGCATGGAAAGCATAGCCAGCGGTACGTCAGTACCCATAGATACTGTAGGTTCTATGCCATTTGTAGCCATAGGCATGATCTGATTCTTAACATCCTCATAAGAATAGCCAAATACTTTATAGAGCTTATCTCTCATCTCCTGGCTATTTGTAGGAATCTTTTTGTTGGGAATATTAAGGTGATGAAGGTGCAAAAGATATCTATCAAGCCACTCACCGTAAGGGCTTGCCTTGGAATACTTATCCTTACATTCTTCATCAGAGATGATTCGTCCCTCTTTGGTGTCTACAAGGAGCATATGTCCAGGTGACAAGCGGGATTTCTTATCAATGTTTTCTTCAGGAATGTCAAGGACACCCACCTCAGAAGAGAGAATGAGTCTGTTATCCTTGGTGACATAATATCTTGATGGACGCAGTCCGTTTCTATCAAGAGTAGCGCCGAACACTTCACCATCAGTAAAAAGAACTGCTGCGGGGCCGTCCCATGGCTCCATCATAGTTGCATAATAGTGGTAAAAATCTTTCCTGTCCTGGGCCATGAAATCATTGTGCTTCCAGGGTTCAGGAATTGTGAGCATCATAGCAAGAGGAAGATCCATACCATTCATGTACAGAAATTCCAGCGTATTATCAAGCATTGCAGAGTCTGATCCGGAAGATGCAATTACAGGATAGACCTTGGCAAGGTCTTCACCAAGAACATCCGAAGACATGGTCTCTTCACGGGCAAGCATTCTGTCGCTGTTACCACGGATTGTATTGATCTCACCATTATGAGCGATCATTCTGTACGGATGAGCTCTCTGCCATGACGGTGTTGTATTAGTGGAAAAGCGGCTATGAACCATAGCAATAGCCGTAACATAATCAGGAGAAAGAAGATCTTCGTAGAAATTACGAAGCTGTCCTACAAGGAACATTCCTTTATACACAATGGTTCTGGATGAAAAAGAGCAAATATAAGTATCCTCAGAAGATTTCTCATACTCTCTCCTAAGGCAATAAAGTCGTCTGTCAAATTCTACTCCGCGCTGAACATTGGATGGTCTTTCAATAAAGCACTGAGCAATATAGGGCATGCAGTCGACTGCCACCTGTCCCAATATTTCGGGATGTGTTGGCACATCTCTCCAGCCAAGAACCTTCATGTTCTCTTTCTGGGCAATAACTTCCAGAAGCCTTTTTGCAAACATTCTCTTCATAGAATCCTGTGGCAAAAAGAACATTCCAATGCCGTAATCACCGGCACTTTTAAGCTTCATTCCTGACTTCTCAGCTTCTTTTTTAAAGAACTTGTGAGAAATCTGCACCAAAATACCAACGCCATCACCGACTTTGCCTGTGGCATCTTTACCAGCACGATGTTCAAGCTTCTCAACAATGCTAAGTGCATCGTCAAGAACCTTGTTATCGGCATTTCCATCTATGTTAATTACGGCGCCTATTCCGCAGGCGTCTCTCTCATTCAACCATGGTTCCATGTGGGTACTCCCCTTCCCGCAGCTTCGCTGCTAACTAAAGATATAGAATTATGGGGCGATAATTGTATTTGGATCCGCAATAATCGCCCCTAATCATTTATGATATTTACGCGGCACTCAGATTATCTAAGTGAGAACAGCATCTCTCCGTATGTTGGATAGCTAAGGTACTTCTCTGGAATAAGTGCCTCTGCCTCATCAGCGTACTTTCTAAGCTCGTCCATGTCTGCAAGGACTGTGCTCTCATAGTAACTTGCTGTCTCAAGAGCTTCTGTCATGCCCTCTGCCTTCTTGGTATCCTCGAAGAGCTTTGAAAGTGCCTTGCCCATCTCTGCGCTAGACTTATCAAGAGACTTAAGAACTCCCAGCTCAAGTGCACAGCAGTCTCCATCGAGAAGGCTCTTTTTCTGAACAATCTCTTTTGACAGATCTTTTTCATATGCTACAAGACCTTCTGTTAAGTCTTTTCTGATCATCTCCTGCATTGTGAGAGACTCGATGTGAATTGACTTAGAATAGTTCTCAAGGAGGATCTCATATCTTGAGTAAATCTCTTCCTTGGTGAAAATACCGTGTCTTGTGAAAAGATCTATTGACTCATCGCTGATCCAGTATGGCATGCAATCCGGAAGAGCCTTAAGGTTTGGAAGGCCTCTCTTAGCAGCTTCCTCAACCCACTCGTCTGTATATCCGTTTCCGTTGAAAAGAACTCTCTTATGTGCTAGAAGTGTCTCTTTAAGAACTTCCTTTACCTTTTCTTTGAGCTCATTTCCGCTGTATGCTGAAAGCTTTGCATAGAGCTTTGCTACTTCTTCTGCAACTGCTGTGTTGAGAACGATATTAGCATTTGCAACAGAAACTGATGAACCAGGCATTCTGAACTCGAACTTGTTACCAGTGAAAGCAAAAGGTGATGTTCTGTTTCTGTCTGTGTTGTCCTTGGTGAAGTGTGGCAGTACTGTTGCTCCCATTGTCATCTGAGACTTGCCTACTGCCTTGTAAGCTTCTCCGGCCTCAACAGCCTTGAGTACTTCTGCAAGCTCATCACCAACGAAGATAGAGATGATTGCTGGAGGTGCCTCGTTTCCTCCAAGTCTGTGGTCGTTTCCTGCAGATGCTACTGAAAGTCTGAGGATTGGTGCATACTCATCAACTGCTGCGATAACAGACATAAGAAAGACAAGAAAAGGAATGTTCTCGCCTGGGTTCTTACCTGGATCAAGAAGGTTGATTCCTGTATCTGTGCAGATTGACCAGTTGTTGTGCTTACCAGATCCGTTAACTCCCTCAAATGGCTTCTCGTGAAGAAGACATGCATAGTTGTGCTTGTCAGCAACCTTCTTCATAACTTCCATTGTGAGCTGGTTGTGATCTACAGCGATGTTTGCTGTCTCAAATACAGGAGCCAGCTCGTGCTGAGAAGGTGCAACCTCGTTGTGCTTGGTCTTAGCAGGGATTCCAAGCTTCCAGAGCTCTTCATCAAGGTCGTGCATGTATGCAGATACCTTTGGCTTAATAACTCCGAAGTAGTGATCTTCCATCTCCTGACCCTTGCTGGCTGGAGCACCGATAAGTGTTCTGCCTGTAAGAAGCAAATCTTTCCTCTTCTTATAGAAATCCTTGTCGATAAGGAAATATTCCTGTTCTGAACCGATTGTTGTATTTACGCGGTTAACATCCTCATATCCAAGAAGACGCATCATCTTAACCGCTTCATTTGAAAGAGCCTCCATTGAACGAAGAAGTGGAGTCTTCTTATCAAGAGCTTCTCCGCCGTATGAGCAGAAAGCTGTTGGAATGTAAAGGGAACCATCCTTGATGAATGCAGGTGATGAAGGATCCCATGCTGTATAACCTCTAGCTTCGAATGTTGCACGAAGACCACCACTTGGGAAGCTTGATGCATCAGGTTCGCCCTTAACCAGCTCTTTTCCTGAGAACTCCATGATGATCTTGCCATCCTCTGTTGGAGAAATGAAACTGTCGTGCTTTTCAGCTGTAAGACCTGTCATTGGCTGGAACCAGTGTGTGAAGTGTGTAGCACCGTTCTCGATTGCCCACTCCTTCATGGTTGCTGCTACACAGTTAGCTACATCCAGCTCAAGATGTGTTCCTTTTTCAATTGTCTTATGAACTGCCTTGTAGATATCCTTGGGAAGGCGTTCCTTCATAATCTTGTCGTTAAATACTAGACTTCCAAATTCTGTTGTTAATTTGCTCGCTTCGATCATTGCCACTCTCCTCCGTTTTTCTTTTATTTATGAGCCTTTACTGACCGCTGGCTCCATAATTCGATAAAACTCTTGCTGAAGGATCTGTTACATTGCAGCCCTTCCAGCTCTTGTTAGGCATCCAGAAATCAATAACCATATCTGACTGGTCCGGATAGTACTTTTCAAATATTTCTCTGTATAACAGTGACTCCTTAGTAAATGGAGTTGCATGTTCATATTTCTTTTTGGTCGTTTCAAACTCAGCATAAGTATATTTACTGTCTGCATATTCCATAAGGTCATCTCTGAGAGAATGCCCCACGGCATCTGAAAATGCTGCCTTTTCTCTCATTAGGATCGAATGTGGAATAACTTCATCCTTTTCAAAGGCTTTACGTAAAAGAAATTTACCAATACCATAGGTATTCAATTTCTTTTCAGGATCGATTCCCATTACATAATCCACAAAATCCAGATCTCCGAATGGAACTCTTGCTTCCAGAGAGTTAACACTTATGCATCTGTCTGCACGAAGTACATCGTACATGTGAATTTCTCTGATACGCTTTTCGGCTTCTTCCTGGAAAGCCTCAGCGCTTGGTGCAAAGTCTGTGTACTTGTAACCAAAAAGTTCATCTGAAATCTCACCTGTCAGAACAACCTTTATATCTGTGTTCTCATGGATCCATTTGCAGAGAAGATACATTCCGATTGATGCCCTTATTGTTGTGATGTCGTAGGTTCCAAGTGCTGCAATAACAGGCTCCAAAGCTCCAATGACATCGTCTTTTGTAATGATTACCTCGTGATGATTGCTATGAATGTAATCAGCAACCTCTCTTGCATACTTAAGATCAATAGCATCTATGTCCATTCCGATTGCAAAGGTTTCAATTGGCTTATCGGAAAGCTTAGCCGCTACGCCGCAGACAAGGGATGAATCAAGACCTCCTGATAAAAGAAATCCCACAGGCGCATCCGCATCGAGTCTTTTCTGTATACCGGTAAAAAGCTTGTCATGAATATTTTCAACTATGACTTCTAAGGAATCATCAGTGAGTGTTTCTCTACACTCTTTTGACTTGCTCTTTGTCATATCTCTATAGCAGACAAACTTACCATCCTCATAGAAATGCCCTGGTGGGAAAGGCATTATCTGATCACAAGCTCCCACCAGGTTTTTAGGTTCAGATGCGAATATGATGTGTCCTTCTGCATCATAGCCGTAATAGAGGGGTCTGATTCCAATTGGATCTCTTGCTGCTATAAATGAATTCTTTTTCTTGTCATAGATAACACAGGCATATTCAGCATCAAGAAATCCGAACATTTTGGTTCCTAATATCTCATATAAAGGAAGCAATATTTCGCAATCACTTTCGCTCTGGAAGCTGTATCCAAGGGATTCTAAGTATTTTTTTAAATCATGAAATCCGTAAAGCTCTCCGTTACATACCACCGTATTACCATTATGATTAAAGGGCTGCATTCCTGCTTCATTAAGTCCCATGATAGACAGACGGTTAAATCCCATCCATCCACATCCTACTTTCTGGATCCTTGACATGTCAGGGCCCCTTGATATGGTCTTTGATAGCATTTCTTCAAAGAACTCCCGGGATAAATCTTCCCTTGCGTATGTAAGTATTGCGCACATAACTTCCTCCAAAAACTATAGTTTATTCGACGTCCGCTAAAGCAAGCGCCCCTTCTTCGCCAGTCCTGATCTTAACTACATTGTCGAGACTGTATACGAAGATCTTTCCATCTCCGATGTGGCCTGTATAAAGAGCTTTTTTAGCAGCTTCGATAACGTCCTCAACCGGGATCTTGCTGACAACAACTTCAAGCTTGATCTTGGGAAGGAGAGTGGCATCCATCTCGACTCCACGATACATTTCGCCAGAACCTTTCTGGACGCCACATCCCATGACTTGAGTAACAGTCATCCCTGTTACGCCGAGATCGTTCATAGCTCGTCTCAGCTTATCGTAGCGGGACAACTTGGCGATAATAACAACTTTATGAATACCTGATTCTGTATGTACAGGTGCAGATACAACAGGGACTGAAGCGTCTTTCTGGAAGGTGCTCGCCTCGCTGTATTCGCTGACACCAAGGTCTGTGTTTTCGTTAACTGACATCTGAAGAGTATTGGAAACATCCATGATGGCAAATCCTGAATAAGCGCTTGCAAGGCCATGCTCTGTTGAATCGAGACCAAGGATTTCTTCTTCCTCCGTAACTCTAAGTCCGAGTATTGCCCTGATAGCAAGGAATGTGATAGTGATCATAACTGCTGTCCATGCAGCTACTGCTATAAAGCCAACAAACTGAATTCCAAGGAGCTTAAATCCACCACCGTAGAAAAGGCCTGTCATCTCTTTTCCTGATGCATCTGCAATTGAGTAGCCAGGTGCTGTGTTTGTTGCAAAAAGACCTACCGCAAATGTTCCCCAGATGCCGTTAAGGCAGTGAACTGCAACTGCTCCAACAGGGTCATCAACGTGAAGCTTGTAATCAAGAAGCCATACACCAAAGCAAACAAGAAGTCCAGCTACAATACCGATAACAATTGCACCAAATGCATCTGTTACATCGCAAGGAGCTGTGATAGCAACAAGGCCAGCAAGGGAAGCGTTGAGACACATTGAAACATCCGGCTTACCATATTTGATCCATGTGAAGATCATGCATGTTACTGTTGCAAGAGCAGGTGCTATAGTTGTTGTTACGAAGATACTTCCAAGCTGTTCAATTGATGTTGCTGCGGCTCCGTTAAATCCATACCAGCCAAGCCAGAGAATGAATACACCAAGGGCTGCTGCCACAAGGTTGTGTCCAGGGAAAGCATTTACTTTTGTTACCTTTCCTGCCTTGTCTCTTTCAAACTTACCAATACGTGGTCCAAGGAAAGCTGCACCGATAAGTGCTGAGATACCTCCAACCATGTGAATTGCTGTAGAACCTGCAAAATCATGGAATCCCATCTGTGAAAGGAAGCCGCCACCCCAGATCCAGTGCGCTTCAATTGGATAGATAATTGCTGAAATAACTGCCGAGTACACACAATAGGAAATGAATTTAGTTCTCTCAGCCATTGATCCAGAAACGATTGTTGCCGTTGTTGCACAGAACACAAGGTTGAATACGAAGTTAGACCAGTCAAAATTTGCATAGTTTGTAAAGATATCAAATCCCGGTCTTCCGATAATACCTGCCATATCTTCCCCCAGAAGCAGGCCAAAACCGATAAGAATAAATACTACAGTTCCAATACAGAAATCCATCAGGTTTTTCATAATGATGTTTCCTGTATTCTTGGCTCTGGTAAAGCCTGCCTCGCACATTGCAAAACCAGCCTGCATCCAGAACACTAATGCAGCTCCAATAAGGAACCATACGCCAAATACACTACTATCTATAGCACTTAAGATTTCATCACTCATACATGTTCTCCTCTCCGCTTTGTTTAACATATTGTTATAAAAAAAGAGCAATGCGCAGGGCGCTACTATTCTGTAGCTAATGCCCCATCGCATCACTCTAAAAAGTCAATATGTAAACAACTTACTAATTGCAGCTCATAAAGCGCACTAGTCATATACCGACATATCAGGCACACCGCGGACTGCACCCGGTATAAAGGTAAGAAAAAGGCGCCTTAGAGATTCCTCTCTAAGACGCCCTTGTCTTTATGTTTATGAATTCTAGAACAACTAAAAACACATGTCAAGTATTTTTTGTATACGATAATACAATTTTATTTGATCAGGCTCAGATCACCTACAAGTGGAATCTTCTCAGTGCTGAGATTAATTGCCCTTATGATACCTATGACCATGCATACAAATACTGCAATTGCAGCAAGTCCGCATAATCTGGTTATAATTAGTGAACCTGCAATTTTATAAACAGCCCCTATGACCAGATTGAGAAGCTTAAGCGCTAGTGCCTGATTGAGGTGGAATTTAACTACCTCGTCATCCTTATCTCTGAATATAAAGCTTATGATCCAGCCAATCCATGTGATGTAGCTAAGTGCAGCAAAAAGCTTGGTGCTAGTATTACTTTTCATTTTTATCCCCTCCATAAAAACAAAAACTTTTCTACTTAATAATACATCTTAAAATTGTGGAAATAAAGCCTGTTTCACGTAATTATGCGAACACTTTTTTCCTCCAGTGGCCTCTCATATATCTGATAACACAACCGATTCCTGTGATTGCCCATGTAAGACCGTTAGTGTACCAACATCCCCAGAGTCCAACACCTGGAATTGCCATGAGAATTGTGGCAAAACCAATACGTCCTACTACCTCAATGATTCCGTTTATAAGGGCAAAGGCAGCATCTCCTACGCCGTTGAGCATACCCCTGAATACATATATAAGTCCCAGGAAGAAGTAGAAGCATCCCGTGATCCTAAGTCCTCTTGCACCAATCCTGATAGCCTCCTGATTAGGTGTAAAGAAGCCAATAATAGTCTCTCCGAAAACAAACATGATAACCAGCATAAGTGCGCTGAATATTGCAACAAGCATTACGCTCTTGATGCATCCGCTCTTTACTCTGTCGAGCTTCTTGGCACCTGCGTTCTGACCTGCAAAAGTTGATACCGCTGTTCCAAGTGATCCAAATGGCTGCTGAACAAGCTGCTCAACACGGCCTGTTGCTGTATAAGCTGCCATTACGCTGCTTCCAAAGCTGTTAACTACGCGCTGAAGAGCGACACATGAAAATGCAATAAGTGCATTCTGAAGGGCAAGAGGAATACCAAGACGTATTGCCTTGTCTATGATGTCTGTACTAACCTCCTTGTGCCTCTTCTGCAGCTGCAGATAAGGATTCTTTTTAACTCCCACAGCAATTGATCCAACCATTGCTATAGTCTGGGAAAAGACAGTAGCTATAGCAGCTCCTGCTACGCCCCAGTGAAGTCCTACTACTGTGATAAGGTCAAGTCCTATATTGATGACGCATGCTACAACCAGGAAAATAAGCGGCGTCTTACTATCTCCAAGAGCTCTTAGTATTGATGAGATCATATTGTAAGCTGCTACCAGGAAGGTCGCACCACACACTATTCTCATATATAAAAGAGCATCAGCCATACATTCCTCAGGCGTATCCATAATGGTCAGGATTGGCCTTGCAAACACAACGCTCACTATACTCATGAGTATTCCGGCTACAAGGGTAATGTAAACGGCATTTCCAACTATTTTTTTAACATATTCATCTTTTCCGGCGCCGAAATTCTGAGAGATCATGATTCCGACTCCTGCCCCCATTCCAAGGCACAGTGAAAAGAAGAGGAAGTTAACGCTTCCTACAGCTCCTATTGATGCAAGACCAAACTCGCCTCCAAACTGTCCTACTATTATCGTATCCGCAAGATTATAAAACTGCTGGAATAGATTTCCCAGCAGCATTGGAATTGTAAACTTGATCAAAAGAGCTATTTCGTTGCCCTTTGTCATGTCAGTTACATATTTTTTACCCATATATGACCATAGACTCCGTATTCTTTTAAAACCTGTTAATGTCCTCTTATTTCACTATAACATTCTTAATAATAAAAAGAAAACAGATTTCCCTTCACTTTTTCGCGAAAGGAAATCTGTCCTCGTCTTTTTTGTTTTATTATTGTTCGCGGATCAAATATCTAAGAAATAATAATTACTGAGCTGCTTTTCTTGCATCAAGCATTGGCTGATACTTCTCTGTATCAAATGCTGTAAGGTCATCCCATCCAAGACCCTTGAGCTGCTCTGTCATAGCATCCCACTGAGCTTCGAAATCAGCATCGTCCTTGGCAAATACCATTCTCCAGGAAGCGTCCTTTATTGTGTCGCCGCACTGCTTACGGATAAGGCTGATATCTGTAGAATCAATTGCAAGTGCGATGTTGATACTAGGAACAACTGTCATCATCTTGTTGTTGAGAAGGTACTCAACGTCGTCAGCTGCACCATACATTTCTGTCCATTCCTTAGTTGTCTTGGTCTGGTTCATCTCGATTGTTGATGACCACATATCTGTACCATAAGGCTCGTTTGTATCAGGGTTAATATCACAGCTTGCTACGATCCACTGGTTGATCTGGTTGTTACCATCGTTCCAGTTTCCGCCGCCCTGATCTTCAGGAACTGCAACTTCTGCTGAGAATCTGTTGATACCATCTTCTGTAAGCTTATACTTGCCGTTTTCTACAGTGTAGATAAGGCCTTCTGTACCACCATGCTGGATCTGAACTCCCTCAGGAGAAGCGTACCAGTCAAGGAACTCCATAAGTCTTGCAAAGTTCTCATCACTTACCTGTGAACCAACGCAGAGAACACGTCCATCACCATAATATGTATCAGAAGCCTGATAGAGGTTTGTATCTGCTACAGGAATCTCGATGTAGTTTGTTCCCTCTTCGCCCTTAGCAGGAGTGTTCCAGAATCCATACTGCCAGCTATACCAGAAGAGGTATACTCTCTTGTCCTGCATCTTGGAAACCATTGAGTTCCAGTCCTGTGTAGCTGAGTCAGGATCTACGAGACCGAGCTGATTAGCTTTGTAGAAGAAGTTGAGCATCTTGTAGTAAGCGCCAGCCTTGTCAGTAAGAGGAACGATAGAGTTATCTGTTCCGATAAGAACTGATCCGTTTACTTCCTGTCCATACCACTTTGTAAGCTGAGCTACGCACTCCATGTACTGGCTATCCCAGTCTTTCCAAAGGCTGATTGCATAAGCAGGATCACCCTTGTCGTTTGTAGGATGTGCTGTCTGAATGTCCTTGAGGCAGCTAAGAAGATCATCAAGGTTAGCGAGCTTAGGAGCTCCTGCCTCATTATACATATCCCATCCAATACGAGGATATGAATATACGTGAAGCTGTTTGTATGCTGTAGGACCATTGTTGTTCATCTCAAGAGGAATAGCATAAATCTTGGTTCCGTCACCCATCATTGAGTTAAACTGCTTGATCTGAGGCATGAACTTAGCAAGGTTAGGATACTGTTCAATAACATCTGTAAGGTCATGGATAAGTCCTGACTCTACGCACTCCTGAGCATCTGCGTTGTCGAGAATGATAAGATCTCCGAGAGCTCCGGCTGCGCAACGTGTCTGATAAAGAGCTGCGCCATCACCAGATACCTGAGGTGCGATGATATTCAGATCCATGTTAAATTTGTCTTTTACAATCTTGCCATACCATCCGGACTGTACACCCTGGAAGTTAGCAGCTACATTGTAAAAGTCTACAGTGTACTCAGTTGAATGATCAGCCTCTGCAGGAGCAGCCGCTGTGTCACCACTTGTAGTCTCTGTAGTGGTAGTTGTTGTCTCAGTCTTGGTCTCTGACTGAGCATTTCCCCCTGTGCTTTCTGCAGCAGTCTGTCCACAGCCTGCTACCATAGTAGCTGCCATAACTGTTGTCAGCGCGAGAGAAGCAATTTTCTTAAACTTCATTTTCTTTCCTCCTTTTTTTATAAAAACCTCTTCCTTTGTGGAAGTAATAACTAACTGTAGTGCTCTGCTCACCCTTTAACAGCACCGATCATAATTCCTTTTACGAAGTATTTCTGGAAGATTGGGTATACGAGCATGATTGGAAGAACAACCAATACTGTTATAGTCATACGGACACTTGTAGTTGTCTGTGTTGTTGCAGCTGCTGCCGCAAGGGACGAAGTACTGGTGTTGCTCTGGGCAAGTGATGCAAGCGAACTTGCCTGGTTAAGGTACTGATATAACACGAACTGAAGTGGATAAAGCTTGGTATCAGTCATGAGGAGCAATGTATCCTGGAATGCGTTCCACTGGCTTACAGCTGAGAAAATTGCTACTGTAGCCATGATAGGCTTGATAACAGGAATTATTACCTTGAAGAATACTGTAAGTACTCCGGCTCCATCCATCTCTGCCGCTTCCTGCAGCTCTTTTGGCACTGATTCCACGAAAGTCTTAGTCAGGATCAGGTTGAAAGGCGATACGATCGCTGGAAGAATATATCCCCAGAAATTGTTGGTCAGATGCATTGTCTTCATTACCAGATACCATGGGATAATACCTGCATTGAAGTACATTGTGGCAACAATCAGTCTGTACCATACCTTTCTCAGCCACATCTTTTCCTGAGTGAACATAAATCCAAGGTAAGCAGATGCAAAAACTGTAAACGCTGTTCCAAGGGTTGTTCTCAAGAGGGAAATCTTGAGGGCCTGGAATAATCCGTCAATCCTGAAGGCTGACATATAGTTGTGGAAATGAATTCCTTTTGGCCAAAAGAGAATGTCGCCCTTGGCACTTAAGTCGTTGGCACTGATTGTATTGATGATAATGTAGTAAAAAGGATACAAACACAGGAAAGCTGCTATTGAAAAAACGATATAACATATGATTTCCAGTGTACGGTCTCCAGCGCTTACTTTTATCTTGCTTTTTGATTCAACTTCTTTTTTCATGATCTCTTTCTCCAACTTCCTCTTAGCTAATGGATTCTTAAGAGATAAATCCGGTGACAGGTCTTTTCTCACTATCATAGTATGCTTTCTCCTCTGATCAGTTTGGATGAACCATTGACAATAACCAGAAGGACAACGCTTACAAGACTCTTAAGCATTGATATCGCAACTGAAACTGAGTATCCACCGCTGCCCATCGCCATGTTGTAAACATAGAGGTCAAGAACCTGGATGAACTCTTTGTTAAATGCGTTCTGGAATACGTAGTACTGCTCCATTCCGTTGTTGAGGAAGTTAGCAACGTTGATAACAAGCAGTACAAAATATGTTGGTAAAAGACTTGGTATAGTAATGTGCCATATGATCTGCATTCTATTGGCGCCATCTACTCTTGCAGCCTGCAAAAGCTCGTCATCAATACTTGCTATAGCAGCGATATACATGATGGCTGCCCATCCAAGGTTTTTCCAGGTAAGCCACAGCCACTGTGTAAACCATACGTGGTCTGACTGCTGCAGGAAAAGAATTGGCTGCTCAATCCAACCAGCTTTTAAAAGAAGGGAATTCATCATTCCTGTGCTGTTGAAGAGAGCAAATGCTATAGAATAAACCATTACCCAGCTGACAAAATTGGGAAGGGTTGTTACTGTCTGCACGAATTTGCGGAACTTAACTCCTCTGATCTCATTAAGAAATACAGCAAAGATCATAGGAAGCCAGCTTGTTCCAAGTGTAATACCGCTCATGGCGAAAGTATTCTTTAAAACCTGAACTATCTGATTGATCTTGGTCTGGCTGCTGACCAGTGATACAAACCACTTAAAGCCAACAAATGGGCTGTTTGCCAATGTCTTTGGCGGCTTGTAATCATAGAATGCGTACATCCATCCATAAAGTGGGTAATAGCAGAACAAAAGAACCAGAATAATGAATGGCAGTACCATTAAGAATAATTTGAATGAATAAACCTTTTTCTTTGTCACCCCAACTCCTCCTTTTAGTTTAACGTTAAACTAAATTGGTAAAAAAATACTTCAGACAGAATTTCTGTCTTTTAAAGTACATGGAACCTTTATTACATACGGTTCTGAATAGGCTGATCTTCCCCCGTCTTTCTTTTCAAGTCTATTCAGGATCAGCTCCGCTGACTTTTTTCCTATCTCAGCAAGTGGAAGCTCTGTTGTTGTCAGCGCCGGTCTGAAATACTGAGAAATTGCTTCGTTATCAAATCCTGCTACTGCGATTTTATCTTTTACCGCAACTTTCGCTTCATACAGGTAGTCATATACACCTCCTGCCATTCTGTCGGAAATTGCAAAGATAGCTGTAACCCCCTGTGTTAACAGCTTGGATGCTCCTTCATAACCTGATTCCCGATCCCATCTGCCATAGAACACAAGGCTTGGGTCAAAGAGAATCCCATTCTCATAAAGAGCTCTCTGATATCCCTTTAGTCGCTCAATGGTGTGAAGGTTCTCAACACGGCCGCCAACAAAACCAATTCTTTTATGTCCTGCCTTTATCAGATGGGAAACCATTTCCCAGGAGCTCTTTTCATCGTCAATTACAACCGATGGAATACCTGGCGAATCCGATAGTGCATAGCACATGACAACCGGAAGTTGGAAATCATCGCTAAATGACTTGATCACACGACAATGTCCAGCCAGATAAATGATCCCGTCAACCTGAGCAGATAGAACATCTCTGAGAACAGGCTCAAATACTGACTTATACTCCTCTTCGTCGTTGTACCAGGTATCGGACCATCTATCGTAAAGTCGCAGGTTGTAAACTGTAGCCCTATACTGCCTGCTCTCGCAATAAGCCATGATGTTCTCGATAATTGGCGGCGAAGTAAACTGCGCCAGATCTTCAGCTATGATCGCTATTGTTCTGGTTCTCTTAACTCTAAGACCTTTGGCCATATAGTTAGGGTTATAACCGGTCTTTCTAACGACCTCCATTATTCTGTTTTTGGTCTCTTCGCTAGTCTTGGCTTTGCCATTAATAACGTTGGACACTGTTGTTGCGGAAACATTGCAGATTTCCGCAATTTCCTTCAGTGTAACCATCTTTACTCCTAAGTGTCAGTTTTGTATTGGTAAATCGTTAAACACACCTTAAATATAACCTTTGCCCAAAACAATTGTCAATATATTTTGATAATTTGTCTATTAAACACAAACTATTTTTTAAACTTTTGTGCAATTTGACTTTGACAAGAGTACTAAAAAACAAATATTATAATAAATATTTATGTTTAACGTTCAACTAATTTGATAAATATTGTGCATTTATTCATAGAGTACTGGTTGCCAAGACGCCACTTGGCAGCCGGTATTCAGAAGGGAAATCTATGGTTTATTACGTTGATGCAAACGCTTTCAGAGATGGAGACGGAAGTAAAGAGCGCCCATTTAAGCATATTAATGACGCTGCCAAAGTTGCCATTGCAGGAGATGAAGTTATAGTTAAACCCGGAATCTACAGAGAACATGTTATTCCTGTAAATGCGGGAACTAAGGAATCACCAATCGTATATCGCTCAGAAGAAAAGCTTGGAGCCGTCATAACCGGAGCTGAGCCTGTTAGTGACTGGAAAAAGGTTAAGGGCACAACATGGATGGTTCGTATTAAAAACAGCATGTTTGGTGACTATAACCCTTATGTAGAGCGAGTATACGGAGACTGGTATTTTTCTCCAATCATCAGACATACAGGTTCTGTTTTCGTTAATGACAACATGATGTATGAGGCTTCTTCTCTTGATGAGTGCCAGAAAGGCAAAGGCGATCCTCTTGCCTGGGATCAGGTTGCTGCTCAGTATCTGTGGTATACAGAACAGGATGAGACAACTGATGAAACCATTCTCTACGCAAACTTCCAGGATCTTGATCCCAACAAGGAAAAGGTCGAGATCAGTGTAAGACGTAATGTATTCATGCCAACCAGAAATTATGTGGATTATATTACTGTCAGCGGCTTTAATATCAACAAAGCAGCTACAACCTGGGCTCCCCCTGCTGCCTACCAGGACGGAATGATAGGTCCTCACTGGAGCAAAGGCTGGATAATAGAAGATTGTGAAATTTACGGAAGCAGATGCTGTGGTATTTCCCTCGGCAAGTACTGCGATCCCGAAAATGATATGTATTTTTCTGTCAAACAGGTCAAGAGCCCGACTCAGATGGAGCGCGACGCTGTCTGCAGAGGTCAGTATCATGGCTGGTTAAAAGAAAAAGTTGGTCACCATATCGTAAGACGCTGCCACATTCATCACTGCGAACAGACAGGTATTGTTGGAAGAATGGGCGCTGTTTTTTCAACTATTGAAGACTGCGAAATCCACGACGTTTGTACCTCGCAGCAGCTTGGTGGTGCTGAAACTGCCGGAATCAAGCTTCACGCTGCAATTGATGTAACTATCAGAAGAAACCATATTCACCACTGTATCATGGGTGTATGGCTTGACTGGGAAGCTCAGGGTGCAAGAGTATCTCAGAACCTGATGCACGACAACTACAGGCATAATGGACTACAGGCCGCTCAGGGTGCAATGTTCTCAACTGACGTATTCATTGAAGTCGGCCACGGACCTACACTTATTGATAACAATATTCTGTTGTCACCTACATCTATAATTATTCCTAGTGAAGGAATTGCAGTTATCCACAATCTTGTACTTGGTGGATTCGGTCTCATTAACTCCGGCGTAGACAGTATTGTCAACGGACAGAGAGAGCCAAGATATACTCCTTATCATATCCGCCACAGGACTGAAGTTGCCGGCTTTATGACAATTCTTCACGGAGATGACAGGATTTATAACAACATATTTGTACAGCAGCATAAAGTTACAGACAAAAAGAAAACTCCTGCCGATGCAGAATACGAAGTTGTCGGAACCAAGCCTTTTGACATCTTTCCATCCTATGATGAGTGGATTTCTCAATTTGATTTTAGTAAGAATCCTGATATGGGTGCGCTTGCAGAAGCTCACTTTGGTCATCTCCCGGTTTGGGTTGAAGGAAATGCATACTTTGGCGGTGCTACGGTATGCAAACATGAGAAGAACAAGAATCATCTGGAAGATAAGAAGACTAAAGTTACAGTAGAAATAAAAGAGAAGAACGGAGACTGGTATCTTAAGACTAACTACGGAAAGGCGCTTTCTGATCTTGTAGACGGAATCATCACAACTGACACCCTCGGAAAGGCCTTTGAACCGGAGCAGAAGTTTGAAAATCCCGATGGAACACCTATTACTTTTGACAGAGACTATCTGGGCAATCACAGAAATGGTCAGACAATACCCGGACCTCTTGCTGTATCCTCATCCAAAGAAGTTCTTGTATGGAATAAGTTAAGCCTATAATAAAAAAGGGCAGCTATGCTATCAATAAGCATAACTGCCCTTATTATTAGTAGTGGTATTACTTGATATTACTTGATATTACTTAATAGATATATCAAAGTGCCTCGTGACATGTACGAGCGATAACGTCGAGCTGCTGCTCCTTAGTAAGGTTGATGAACTTAACAGCATATCCTGATACACGGATAGTGAAGTTAGCATACTCAGGCTTCTCAGGATGCTCCATAGCATCGATGAGCTTCTCCTTACCAAATACGTTAACGTTGAGGTGATGTGATCCCTGGTTGAAGTATCCATCAAGAACGCTAACGAGCTTGTTTGCTCTCTCTTCGTCATCGTGACCAAGAGCGTTAGGATTCATAGTCTGTGTATTTGAAATTCCATCGAGAGCGTACTCGTAAGGAATCTTAGCAACAGAGTTAAGTGAAGCAAGAAGACCGTTCTTCTCAGCACCGTATGATGGTGAAGCACCTGGTGCGAATGAAGCGAATGCAGGTCTTCCATCAGGTGTAGCACCTGTAGCCTTACCATAAACAACGTTAGATGTGATTGTAAGGATAGATGTTGTAGGCTCTGAATCACGGTATGTGTGATGCTTCTCAACCTTCTTCATGAATGTCTTAAGAAGCCATACAGCGATCTCGTCTGCTCTCTCATCATCGTTACCGTATCTTGGGAAGTCACCCTCTACCTTGTAATCTACAACAAGGCCAGACTCATCACGAACTGTTGAAACCTTAGCATACTTGATAGCTGAAAGTGAATCTACAACGTGTGAGAATCCTGCGATACCTGTAGCGAATGTACGTCTTACGTTTGTATCGATAAGAGCCATCTCAGCTGCTTCGTAGTAGTACTTGTCATGCATGTACTGGATGAGGTTGAGGATATTTACATAAAGTCCTGCAAGCCAATCCATCATGATGTCATATTTGTGCATAACTTCGTTGTAATCAAGAACCTCTGATGTAATAGGTGCCATCTCAGGTCCTACCTGCATGTGCTTGCCATCCTTAGTGAGGAACTTCTCGTCCTTACCACCGTTGATAGCGTAAAGAAGACACTTAGCAAGGTTAGCTCTAGCTCCGAAGAACTGCATCTCTTTACCAGTCTGTGTAGCAGATACGCAGCAGCAGATGCTGTAGTCATCGCCCCAGATAGGTCTCATAACATCATCGTTCTCGTACTGGATTGAAGATGTTGTAACAGAGATCTTAGCAGCATACTTCTTGAATGTTGCTGGAAGCTTAGAAGTATAAAGTACTGTAAGGTTAGGCTCTGGTGAAGGTCCCATGTTCTCAAGTGTATGAAGGAATCTGAAGTCATTCTTGGTAACCATGTGACGTCCGTCCATACCAAGTCCACCAACCTCAAGAGTAGCCCATACTGGGTCACCTGAGAAGAGGTTGTTGTATGAAGGGATACGAGCAAACTTAACCATTCTGAACTTCATTGTCATGTGGTCGATAAGCTCCTGAGCCTCAGCCTCTGTAAGTGTTCCCTCCTTAATATCTCTCTCGATATAGATGTCAAGGAATGTAGAAACACGTCCTACTGACATAGCAGCACCGTTCTGTGTCTTGATAGCTGCAAGATATCCAAAGTAAAGCCACTGAACAGCCTCTTTAGCGTTCTTAGCTGGCTGTGAAATATCAAATCCGTAAACCTCAGCCATAGCCTTCATTCCCTTGAGGGCTCTGATCTGCTCTGAGATCTCTTCTCTCTGACGAATGATGTGGTCAAGCATTGTGCCATCGCCGCAGTTGTTGTAATCTTCCTGCTTCTTGGCAATGAGGTAATCGATACCGTAAAGAGCAACTCTTCTGTAGTCGCCTACGATACGTCCACGTCCGTATGTATCTGGAAGACCTGTTACGATGTGGCTGTGTCTTGCAGCTCTCATCTCAGGTGTGTAGGCATCAAATACTGCCTGGTTGTGTGTCTTGTGGTACTCTGTAAAGATTTTATGGAACTTCTCATTTACCTTGTAACCATATGTCTCAGCAGCTTCCTCAGCCATCTTGATTCCGCCGTAAGGCATGAATGCTCTCTTAAGTGGCTTGTCTGTCTGAAGACCAACGATCTGCTCGAGATCCTTCATAGACTCGTCGATATAACCAGGGCCATAAGCTGTAAGACTAGATACAACTTCTGTCTCGCACTCAAGTACGCCGCCCTTTTCACGTTCCTGCTTCTGAAGCTCCTGAAGCTTGCCCCAGAGCTTGTTAGTAGCATCTGTAGCATCAGCAAGGAAGCTCTCATCTCCATCATATGGTGTGTAGTTGTTCTGGATGAAATCTCTTACGTTTACATCATCCAGCCAGTGGGTTCCTTTAAAACCTCTCCATGCTTCTTTCATAATATTCTCCTTTCAAACGGTAAAGTGACTATTTATGTTGAAAAAAAATCTTGTTAATTTTTTATCACTTCTTTATACCGAAGGATATATTATCATCACATGGCATACTAGACTTTGATTATAATCAAGTTTTAATTTTAATTTTATTTTTCACAAATTATTCACACTTTTTCTAAACAATCTTTTTCCCTTAATACTGCATGATAATAAGAAAGAATGTCGCTTGCGACATTCTCGCGCGAGGCGCGGATGCTTTAGCATCATTTTCATCTCGCGCCGATGCGCATCCATAGCGGAGCGTTTTTTATTTCATAGGAATGCGGAGCAATTTCCTATGAAATAAAAAAAACAGAGCGAAGTAGTCCGCAAACTACCTGCTCTGTCGATAATTTTTGTCATCTATACAGTTCACTTCTCGCCTCTGAGAATTGCTGTAGCATTAGCTACACGCTCAGCAGTTGGTGATTCTACGCCTTCGAGCTGGTATGGAATTCCAAGTGCTTCAAACTTGTGCTGTCCCATTGAATGATAAGGAAGAACTTCGATTTTCTCTACATTAGACAATTCCTCAATAAACTTTCTTGTCTTATGCAGATACTCATCATTATCTGTTATTCCAGGCACAAGTACGTGGCGAATCCAGATTGGCTTACCAATCTCAGATAAATATCTCATTCCGGCCTGAATGTTCTCATTTGGAAGGCCAGTGAGCTTTATATGCTCTTCTCTGTCTATATGCTTGATATCCACAAGAAGAAGATCTGTATATTTCATGAGTTCCTCAAATTTGCCAAAAAACTCACTGTTTCTGTCTTCATTAAAAGGCTGAAGTGCTGTATCAATGCAAGTGTTGATGCCACGCTCCTTGGCCATTTTGAAAAACTCAATCAAAAAATCAATCTGAAGAAGTGGCTCTCCACCGCTGACAGTTATTCCGCCATCTTCTCCCCAGTATCCACGATATCTCTCAGCAAAATCAAGAAGTTCCTCCGGTGTTCTCATATCATCAGACTGTGGATTCCAGGTATCTGCATTGTGACAATACTTGCACCTTAAGTTACATCCCTTTAAAAAGACTATAAATCTGATTCCGGGTCCGTCTACTGAACCAAATGTTTCTACAGAATGAATTGCTCCTTTTACCATAGTAATTCTAATATCTCTCCTATCTAACAAAAAACAAAACTACATTTCAAGATGCTCTTATTCAAACGTCATATTACAATTTACTGAGAAACATATATTTCTCTTAGGGCATCTCTGTCAATGACCTTGATCTTGGCGTGTCCTCGTCTCTCTATAAGCCCCATTTTCTCAAGTTCTCTGAGCTTACGCGATACAGTCTCCATTCTAAGACTTACACTCGCAGCAATGTCATCGAGTTTCAATACTATATCATCAGTAGGGCTTCTGTCTACCCTATACATCAAAAAGCCCGCCAGACGTGCCATTGGGTCTTTGGTAGACAGTAGCATGTTTCTCTCATTGGCGTCATGGAGTTTTTTACTGAGCAAAATAATGATATTCATTGCGGCAGTAGGGTTATCCACAACCTTGATGAAATCATCTCTGTGAATCTGGCAGATAGACGCATTAGTCAGACAAACTGCTGAATACGGGTAAACACTGCCATCAAGGAACATTCCTTCCCAGATGATATCGTGATCAGCCAGAATTGTGATTATCTGTTCTCTGCCAAGTGAGTCATATCGGCAAAGCTTAATTCTGCCTTTCCTGATAATACAGATGGAATCTACAACTTCACCCTCTCTAAAAAGATAGCTTCCCTTTTTAAGTGTTTCATGTTTGGAATGCTCCATGAGGCTTACCTGCGCATTAACAGGAAGTCCTTCCATAAGAGGTACGCTCTCTGTGCAGAATCCACCACATTCCTCACAAATATTAAGGCCGATGATTCCTTTTTTAAGTTCCTCGGCCCTGCTCTGATTCTTATATACTCCCAGATTCTTTGTCTGTATGAGATTTTGTTCGTCCTGTGTTTTTTCTCTCATATAGCTATTACCAATACTTATTCCTTAGACCACAAATAGCAGTAGGCCTGTGTTCTTGCTGCAAATGGTTCTTTTTTAAGCAGTTTTCTCACTTCTTCCCTGGTGTACCAGCCAGGTTCTATTTCCTCCAGTGTTGATGAACTCTTGGCAAAAGAGCCGGTGGCTTTTCCTACGCAGCACACATTTTTTTCATTGGAAAATCCTACTGCGCTGTAGCTCTCCCCAATCCATTCATCTATAGATACAAGGTCAAGTCCTGTCTCTTCCTTGAGTTCGCGCCTTGCGCTTTCTTCCGGTTCTTCACCGGGATCAATAAGTCCGGCAGGGAAATTGTAAACCCAGGTTCCCGGCGCCATTCTGAATTCCTTGTTTATGAGGATTTTTTCTCCAGTCTCATCATGCATGATGAGGACAACAGCATCTGCTTTTTTATTGTGGATATCTTCAAAACTACTAAGGTTAGGATTCCTGCTGATTATCTCATAGGTCTTTTTCTTGTCATCCTCAGTTCTGTAATGCAGATCATAGCGGGTAATGAACTTGCCCTGCTCTTTTTTCTCTATATATTCGAATTTCATATTACTCCTTATATTTCACGATACTCAGATTGCTCCATATACTATCTGACGAATTCCGCGGATAAAGCTGTAATCGCATCCACCTTCAATCTGCTGCATGTAAATAACTATCAGCTCTTCACTTGGATCAACAAAGAAATATGTTCCGGCTTTACCATCCCAGCCATATTCTCCGATACTTCCGTTAGATGAAGCCATAGCAGGATCTGTCAGTATTCTGAAGTAATTGCCATAGTTGTAGCCAAGGCACCCGTTCATATCCCAGAACTGGCCCTGAATACCTGATGGCAGCTGTGGAGTAGTCATAAAGGAAAGTGTCTTTTTACCAATCAGCTCTTTGCCGTGATATGAGCCCTTGTTGAGGAGCATCTGAGCGAAATGAGCATAATCATTTGCAGTAGAATAAAGGCCTGATCCGCCCATCTCAAACCAAGGCATGGATGTTGGATTCTCCATTTCCATGCGTCTTTTTACATCATCTTCTGCTCTTACAACTTTGCCTGTTTTATCTCTTCTATAGAGAACTGCCTGTCTGAAGGCCTTGCTCTCATCGATCCAGAACCCTGTATCCTCCATATTAAGAGGTGTAAAGATTTCTTTTTTCAAAAATTCCGAGTACTTCTTGCCTGTGATAACTTCTATGACTCCGGCCATGATATCGGCTGAATGCCCATACCTGAATCCGCTTCCAGGTTCAAAGGCAAGATAACCTTCTGCCAGCTTGTTGCACACGTCCACATTACTTCTAAGGATTCCAGACTGTCTCTGAGTCTTGGCCTCCTTATATACTCTGGTCATTGATCTCTCAGCTTCGCCAAAGTCTCCTGAATAAACGATTCCGGATGTCATATTCAAAAGGTCTTTGATAGTAATTGGATTAACCGCCTTGGTGATTCCCTCAGGTGATGCCACTTTACACTCAGCAAAAGCGGGAAGATAGTCTGAAACCTTGCTCATAAGGTCCAGTTCTCCGCGCTCATAGAGGATCATAGCCGCAACCGAAGTAATAGGCTTGGTCATGCTAAAGAGTTTATAAATGCTATCCTCTCTGTCAGGCTCATAGTGATTCTCATAAACTCTTTTACCATTGTGTTCAACGAGAATCGTAGCGCCCTGTAATCTCCCTTTTTCACGCTGGTTCTCAATAAGAGTGTCCAATCGGCCCAGCTTTCTTATATTCATTAACTAATCCACCTCATTACATCTTTTAAACTAATTAGAACTTAACTGAAGGCAACATGTACTTTCTCTCATAGAAGTCAACTGCCTGTTCAAATCCGTCACTCTTTTCTCTCTTGAGTGTTTCGAGATACTCATGAGCATCGTAGAGGTCCTCATCAACCTCAATAATTCCTACTGCAATATTACTGCAGTGATCTGCAATTCGCTCAAAATCTGTTCCAATATCAGACAGATCAAAGCCTTGCTCGATAGTACATTTACCCTTGCGAAGTCTTCTTACATGGCGGCGTTTAACCTCCATATTGATTCCATCGATTGTCTCTTCAAGAGGCTCGATTGTCTTGGCAAGGTTCACATCCTGCTCGGCAAAAGATCTGATGGCAAGGTCCATGATCTCTTTTACCGCAGAAGCAAAGATATCCATTTCTGTCTGGGCCTTGGGCGAGAATGATCTCTTTCCATCGCTCATTCCCTTGGCCTTCTCTGAAATATTAAGGGCGTGGTCACTGATACGCTCATAGTCTGTTATGCAATGCAGCAAAAGAGATAAGGTATGGCTGTCAGCTTCGCCCAAATGATGGGAGTTTATCTTCATAAGATATGTTCCAAGCTGGTCTTCATAGCTATCAATCTTACGCTCAAGGTGCTCAACTTCATCAGCAACTTCCTGATTATAATCTGTGATCAGGTCTATTGCCTTATTAAGGGCATCCTGAGACATATTAGCCATTGTGATAGCAGCCAGACGAGCCTGTTCAAGAGCAAATGGAGGGTTTGAAAGGAATCTTGGGTCCAGTGTACGGATTCCCTGCTGTTCTTCCTGTTCCTTTTTCTCTTTTTCATCGATAGGAATAGTCTTAAGTGCAAGGTTGACAAGGAGCTGTGCAAACGGAAGCATAAGTGGTGTAGCCACGAGGTTTACAAGAGTATGTATTCCGGCAATTCCAACCATGCCAATCTTATCGTCCATGAAATCAAAGTGAACTATGGCATTAAGTGCATAGAATATGATCATGAAAAGAGATGCCTTGATGATGTTGAAGTACAAATGCATAAGGGCAGTTCTCTTACCGTTCTTGTTTGCTCCAAGAGATGAAAGAATAGCTGTGATACATGTACCAACCTCAGCACCGATGACTACAGGAATAGCCATGCTGTACTTGACTTTAACAGAAAGAGACAAAGCCTGCAGAACACCGATTGTTCCGGCTGAGCTCTGAATGATCATTGTGAAAAGAATACCTACAAGAAATCCAATAATAGGATTACTGAAGGTTGTAAGGATTGCCTTGAATGAATCTACGTCTTTAAGGGGTGACACTGCGCTGGACATAGAACTCATACCAAACATAAGAACTGAGAATCCAAGAAGGATGGTTCCTACATTTTTCTTTTTCTCAGTCTTGCCGAACATATAAAGGCCAATACCTATAAGTGCAAGGAAAGGCGTAAATGATGCAGGTTTGAGTAAATTTATTATAAAGTTATCACTGCTGATTGCATTTAAAGACAAGAGCCAGGCCGTAAATGTTGTACCAAGGTTAGCACCAAGGATAACGCTGACTGCCTGCTTAAGAGTCATGATTCCTGAATTAACAAGACCAACAACCATTACGGTTGATGCTGATGAAGACTGAACCAGAGCGGTTACTCCCACTCCGAATAAATATGCGATTACTGCGTGTTTGGTAACTTTGGCAAGAACACTTTCAAGCTTGCCTCCGGCCATCTTGGTAAGTCCGCCGCTCATGACATTCATTCCATACAGGAACATGGCAAGACCACCTACTAACCCCGCAACCAGGCTGAACATTTCTAATGAACTCATTTTACCTCCGTATAGACATTCTCCCCTGAGAAGGACATCCTCTCAATGCCTATTTTTCAATATTATTTCTACTGTTACAGCTAATATATTACAGTATTAACCTAAAAATTGCCATAAAATTTGATTCAAAACAATTTTATTTTTTGATTACAGCCTGATTTCAAACTTGAGATATTCTCCGTATTTTCCCTGACTTAGTCTTATATCTGTGTTATCTTCGGTTCCCTGATAACTATGTCCATATATATTTTCTTCAACTCTGACCACATCTTCCTGATGAAATCCTAGTCTTTTACATAGTCTGATTGAAACTTCATTTTCTTTTTTAACCAGGGCCTGGACATTTTCAAGGCACAGAACCTTTTTACCATATTCGAGTATTGCCTTGCAGGCTTCATAAGCATATCCTTGCCTCTGGTACTCTTTACCTATGAGAAATCCTAGCTCTATGTTGTCAAATCCGTTCCTGATAGAATATCCTGCCCGGCCTATGACGGTATTATCTTCTGCTCTGACAACTGTCCACACACCAAAGCCCATAAGTCCATATACTTTCTCGATGTAGTCCTTTTGATAGCGTTTCTCATCCTCCGGATTTTCAAAAAGACCTTCCATATATTTGGTCATCTCAGGCTCGCGATATAATCTGTAGAATTCATCTACATCTTCTATGGTGGTCTCGCGGATAATGAGTCTGTCAGTCCTTATTACTTCCCAGGGATCACCTGCGTATCTCTGATATGCTTTGACAAAAGAGTCTTCGTCGACCTCTCCTATATCTTCAAAAACATATTTAAGTCCGTCAAATTTCTCATCTTTATTGGTGGAATAAATAGCACCGATGCAGTAGTATCCTTTGCCCGTTAGTTTTAGAGCATCAGCATTACTGTCGCATACGATAAGTGTATTCTTTTTACCTGCAGCTTTTATCTTGGAATATGAGGCGTCATCTGCCTCTAAGAGTTTAATATTATATCCACAGTCCTCAAGGTATTGTCCACAACTGACAACCTCTGCCAGGACCTTATTATCTGAAATCGAATTTTTGGAAAGTGAAAAAATGATGTTTTTAAGCAAGTTATGATCCTCAAACTAATAGAAATACGTATTACAACTCTATTATAGTACATGGAACCTGGATTTCATATCACAAGAAAGCATGTTGCATTTATGCAACATTTATCATGAAAAAAGGTCGGCATGCCGGAGAATTCCGACCCGTCGACCTTTCGAAAGTACATATTATTATGATACAGAATGATTTTCTACTATCTGATTCTGAGATTTTGTGATCACCATAGCTTCATTCATAAGCTTCATGAGCTCAAGCGCACTCCTGAAGGCAATGCTTTTATTTTCATCCGCCCACGTGAGTTTTCCTTGCCAGGTCTCATTCTGACAGCGTTCAATCTTTATTACAAAAGTTCCCTTTTCTCCATTATTTTTCATCGAATTCGTCCTCAAATCCCGGATAAAGGCTATCGCCATTTCAGCTATGAATTCATTCTATTATGTATATTATTGCTGTCACTATGCATATTTTATACTTTATTTTGCCATTTGAATATACGAAAATGCACAATAGATATAAATCTTTTATTACCGAAATATTAAAAAGATATAAACAAAAATAAGACTTCTGGTCATGACTTTTTATTTCATCCAGAAGTCTCATGTTCATAATTTGTTTACAATTAATTAAAAGAATGGTTACTCAGAATCATCTTTTAGACATATCCTCTTGTTAATATAATATTGTCAGATGAGTTAAGACAATACCAATTTTAAAAACTTTTTCATAATATGCCAGGTAAGGAAGCTTACCTGGCATCCTCCCTTTTATAGGGCTTTTTTTATGTCTAAAATTACTTGATATTTCCCTGAAGGAAATTCTCCATGTCTGCAACAGCTAATTCTTCATCAGAACCTTCAGCTATAACTGTTACATTTTCGCCTGAGTTAAGTGTCAGAGTCATCATACCCATGATACTCTTAGCGTTAACCTTTTTGGACTGCGCCTCAATATGAACAGTACTATCATATTTACTTGCAAGCTGAACAAGTTCAGCAACAGGTCTAGCCTCAAGTCCTCTTGGCAACTTAATTTCGATAGATTTTGTGATCATAATTCCCCTCCTGAATCTAATCCGTTACTTTCCCTTTAACTTATCTGCGAGTTCACTTAGTTTCCTAAGCCTATGATTAACTCCCGATTTACCAACTTCCGGATCCAGAAATCTGCCTAGTTCCAAAAGAGTTGAATCTGGATGTTCAAGCCTGACTTCTGCCATTTCCCTGAGGTTCACTGGTAAATTCTCAAAACCGTAATGGTCTCTCAAATATGTGATGTCCTCAATCTGCTTGGTAGCAGCATTGACAGTTTTGGTGATGTTAGCAACTTCACAATTAACTCTTCTGTTAATCGAGTTGCGCATTTCCTTGACAATTCGAAGATTCTCAAGATTCATGAGACTAACCGGAGCTTCCATTATATTAAGAAGATCAACAATTCCTGCGCCTTCCTTAATATATAGTACATAATACTTCTTCCTGCGGACTATCATCGCCTTGATATCAAAAGATTCTATCATCTCCTGAAGGTTCTCTGCCTGCTGCCTTCGGTCGCAGACGTATTCAAGATGATAACCTTTGTTAGGATCACTGATGGATCCAAGACACATAAATGAGTCTCTTAGGAAGGCTCTCTTGCAACAGGAATTTCTAGTTACCTGCGGGCTCATCCCATCGCTGATATCCCTTATGTGGCCTTCTGTATCTATCATTCTGATTGCTCCAAGAACAGAATGTAAATCCTTGCCATCAACTATAACAGGCCTGTAAATACGCCCATTTTCCTTGATATTAGGGACATCCTCCAAAATGCTAGTTCCTATATTAAATGCTTTTCGTAATAATGTAAAGAACTTTCTAACCACCAGCGGGTTGTCATCCTGCAAATAAAGCGCTAGTTTCCCATCTTCGCCGGCTCTTATGAATCCAGCACCATCTATTATGGCTGCTATCTCAGCCAGCTGACAATGTCTCGACGACCCGATATGTTTAGATAGTTCCTCTTTTACTTCAAGAGAAAAAGACATATGTCAATACTCCATATGTTCTAAATTATTTAGCCTGTTTAACATCTCTGTGCAACAGCTTTAATCCATAGTTTCCGTCAGCGTTCCTAAGTCGGTCATATAGTTCGTTGGCAATTGTCACGCTTCTATGCTGACCACCGGTACAACCGATTCCTACAACAAGCTGATACTTTCCTTCCTGTACATATCCCGGTATCAGGAACTGTAGCATATCTGTCAGCTTATCCAGGAATTCTCCACAGGCAGGGAAACTCTTAACATAATCCTGAACTCCCTTATCATTTCCTGTCTGATGCTTGTACTCATCAATATAAAAAGGATTCGGGAGGAATCTTACATCAAATACCAGATCTGCATCCGCCGGAATTCCATACTTAAAGCCAAATGACAGAATCGTAACCATCAAAGAATTGTAGCTCTCATTTTTGACAAAGATCCTGTCCAGTTCTTCCTTGAGCTCTCTAGTGAGAAGATTTGATGAGTCAATAACATAATCTGCTCTCTTCTTGACTTCAGCCAGAACAGCTCTTTCCTTGGCAATACCAACTTCTATCCTGTTACCAACGTCATTAACATTCATAGGATGAACACGTCTGGTTTCTTTATATCTCTTAATGAGAACCTGATCACTGCAGTCCATGAAAAGAACTTCCGTAGGAATGCCCTTTTCCTTCATCGCATCGATCATTCCGGCTACTTCTTCAAAGGCCTGGCCTGCTCTTGCATCTATTCCCAGAACAACTTTGCTGATTTCGTTATCAGGCATAGTGATAAGCTCTGAAAATTTCTCAATAAGAGAAACCGGGAGATTATCTACGCAGTAATAACCTGCATCCTCAAGCATATGAATAGCTGTTGACTTACCGCCACCACTCATTCCTGTTACAATGACAAATCTCATTTCCTATGACCCTTCTTCTTTATAATTATAAGGTTTTAGAACTTACCAAGTAAGATTACTTCCGGTTCAAGCCTGACTCCGAATTTTTCATATACAGTATTCTGCACATTGAGAATAAGTGTATAAATGTCCTTGGATGTAGCTTCACCTTTATTGATAACAAATCCGCAGTGTTTGTCAGATACCATTGCTCCGCCTACAGTATACCCGCGAAGGCCTGAATCCTCAATAAGTTTGCCGGCAAAATAGCCTTCTGGCCTCTTAAAAGTAGATCCGGCACTTGGATATTCAAGTGGCTGCTTCTCTTTTCTCTTAAGAGCAAGTTCATTCATCTGGGCAGAAATCTCATCCTTATCCCCCTTCTCAAGTTCCAGAAGAGCTGATATAACAATGAAATCCTTACCTTTTAATGCACTTGTTCTGTAATCAAATCTGAGTGCCTCATTATCAAGTCTGATGATCTCGCCCTGTGGAGAAAGAGCTCTGACCTCTTTGACAATGAGCTTCATTTCTCCGCCATAAGCTCCGGCATTCATTATGACTGCTCCGCCAAGGCTTCCGGGAATTCCTGCTGCAAACTCAAATCCTGTAAGAGAATTGTCCCTTGCAAATGCAGCTATTGCAGAATTCTTAACACCCGCTTCCGCATAAATCGTTTTTTCGTCTTCTAATCTTATATCGGTAAATTTATCTGTAGATATGATAGCTCCGTCATACCCTTTATCAGATACAAGAAGGTTACTTCCATTTCCCAGGATAAAGTAGGAAACTTCTGCCCTTTTGAGGAGGGCTACAACCTTTTTAAGCTGTTCCAGGCTATCAGGCCTTATAAACAAGCTTGCAGGCCCACCAGTTTTAAATGTGGTGTGCCTGCTCATCTTCTCGTTAATATTCATTTCCAGATCACTATCGATCTGCTTAAGTGCTTCTATAATATCGTGATTCAAAAGAATAAAACTCCCATTTATTAATACAACAGCATCTTGGCCGCGCCATATACTCCGGCGTCATTTCCAAGCTTAGCAAGAGCAAACTTGACATCCTTGCAGCCAGGGAATACATATTTCTCAAAGCTTGGCTTCAGGAGATCAAAGAGCATCTCTCCGGCTCTTGATACGCCGCCACCAAGAACAATGATCTCAGGGTTAACAACGCTTGCTGTAATAGCAATTCCTTTTCCAAGGTAATATCCATATTTTTCAGCAATCTGAAGAGCAACCTTATCACCCTTCTTGGCTTCATCGAATACATCCTTGCACTGGAAATTATCAATATGTCTAAGCGCGCTGTCTTCGTCTGTTGCCGCAAGAATTCTCCTGGCAAGTCTTACAGCTCCTGTTGCGCTTGCGTACTGCTCAAAACAGCCGTGGTTACCGCATCCGCATGCATCAGGCTCTTCATCCTCAAGATGAATATGACCAATTTCTCCGCCTGATCCCTTAGAACCGGCAAGAATCTTACCTTCGTTGATGATTCCTCCGCCAACACCTGTTCCAAGTGTTACGAGAAGCATGTTCTGATAGCCGCGTCCGCCGCCCTTCCAGGCTTCGCCGAGAGCTGCTACGTTTGCATCATTACCGGCTTTTACAGGAAGCTTTAACTTGGAATGAAGCTCGTTAACAACATTGAGATTCTCCCATCCAAGGTTTACAGCCTGATAGCACAGACCATCTACATTAACAGCACCAGGAACACCAATTCCTGCACCGATTACTTCTGAGTCATCGATTCCTCTTTCGTTCATCTTGGCTCTGATTGCATCTGCAACATCCGCAAGGATAAACTCTCCATTGTTCTCAGTTCTGGTAGGAACTTCCCAGAAATCTACCTTCTCGCCACCTTCTGTCAACAGTCCGATCTTGGCAGTTGTTCCGCCTAAATCTATTCCGAATACGTATCTAGCCACTTTTATGTCTCCTTTATATATAATTACTCATCATCCTCATCATCGCTACGTCTGCGAGCAAGAGAATTCTGAACTCTGTTATAAAGCTCCTGAGCTGCATTATAGCCCATAGCTTTCTGTCTGTGGTTAACAGCTGCAGATTCGCAGATAACCGCAAGGTTTCTACCCGGGCGGATAGGAATACGGTGACATACTATCTTATTCCCAAGATATTCTGTGTATTCCTCCTCAAGTCCGAGTCTGTCATACTCTTTGTCCTTGTCCCAGTCTTCAAGTTTAATAACAAGGTCGATTGTCTGAGTCTCTCTTACGCTTGATACACCGTAAAGAGTCTTAACATCGATGATACCAACGCCTCTCATCTCAATAAAGTGCTTGGTAATGTCAGGTGCTGTTCCGATAAGAGTCTCTTCACTTACTCTTCTGAGTTCTACAACATCATCAGATACGAGACGATGTCCTCTCTTAATGAGCTCTATGGCTGTCTCTGACTTACCGATTCCGCTCTCACCTGTAATAAGAACTCCGACACCATAGATATCTACAAGAACACCATGAATAGAAATGCATGGAGCAAGTTTAACATTGAGCCATCTGATAATTTCTGCCATAAATGCAGAAGTTGATTTCTTGGTAATGAGTACCGGCACCTTCTCCTCTATAGCTATCTTTATGAAAAGAGGATCCGGAGTAAGTTCCCTACAGAATACCACGCCAGGAATATCGAAGGAAAGAAACTCTCTGTACATATCTTCCTTCTTTTCCTCCGGGAATGACTCCATGTAGGTATATTCAACAAATCCGATTACCTGAAGTCTTGTAGCTTCGAAATGTTCAAAATATCCTGCCAGCTGAAGGGCCGGTCTGTTGATATCAGGCTGACTGATCCTGATCTTCTTGATATCAAGTTCAGGGGTCAGATTCTCAAGCTTCATTTTCTCAATGATAGTTTTAAGACTTACGCTTGCCATACATTCCTCCTTATACCATCACATATTTACATTAAAGAGATTTCTAAGTTCATTGACGATATCTTCTGTATCAGCGTCAATGCATACTGCTTCATTGATTTCTGAAAGAGCCTTAAGGTCTTCTTTATCAGAATCAGTCATCTCATAACCTATAGTATATACCGAAATTCCAAGTCCACCAACTATTGGTGTAATTCTTTTAAGTTCAAAGCCGGCATTCTGTGCTCCGTCTGAAAGAACAAAGAGCATCATGTTTGCATCCGGAACTTCCTTGCTCTTTTCCATGAGCATCTGCATTCCGACAAGAACTGCGTCGTAAGTAGCTGTCTGACCGCCAACATCAAGATCTTTTACCGCTCCACTAAAGTAAGCTCTCTGCTTATTGTCGAACTGAGCAATCGGAAGATTGATATAAACTTTATCACTATAGCTTACAAGTCCGATATAGCTGCTGGAATCAATGTACTGCATTGTGCTGAGCAGTGAATTCTTGAGGGACTTGATCCTTGTTCCGTTCATAGAACCGGAAATATCTGTAACAAATACTGCGATAGTAGGACGAGTACCATTCTTGTTGGTCTTCCATACCTTCTGAGCTGATAAGAAGTCACTACCTGTCATTCCATAGTCTTCTGAAACATAGTCTTCATGAAGGTTAAATCCTCTTTCTGTAGCCATTGACTGACTATCTGAAGTGAGGCAAAAATCAACAAACATCTTGGCAGCTTCCAATTCATCTTCGTCTGTCCAAGGGAAAGCATAAACCGGGTGATCATGACGAACACCTGCAGGTGTGTAAACATAATTCTTGAGCTCAGGAGTGTTAATGTATGTCTGCTCCTCCATTACCATAGCATCAATGATTCCCTTAGAAGCTGACTCCTTGAGGATTGATGTTGTATAAGCTGCTGTAGGTGCATTATTCTGATACTGAACAAGCTGATCAACGGCGTTATCGGAAAGTGGATTCTCATTGTCAAAAGCGTGAAGCATTGAGCAGAGGATATTCATACCTGTTGCTGATGTATATGGGTTTGTATAGGCAAATACCATATCTCCGGCAATTGCTGCCTTGAGAACACCATCCATGGTTACTTCGCCATATTTTTCTGTATAAGAGTCATAAACTTCCTTGGACATCAGAATACCTGCAGTGTTTCCGGCAATTCTGTCTGTGAGCTTGTTAGCCTTGATTCCGTTTGCTACAAGCATTTCACCCCACATCTCATTAGATGGAATGTAAAGATCAGGCTGGTATCCGCCCTCTGTGATATAAGTAAGTGTTTCACCTGATGAAATCTTCCTGATAGAAACTGATACACTCTTGCCATTAACCGTATATCCGGCCTTATTAAACTTCTGTCCAACTGCTACAAGCCACTCATCAGGATAGGACTTTCCACTAAACTCAGATGGAGCAGCTATCTCTAAATTCAAGCTGCCATTTCCTGTAAGCATCATATCGAATGTGTCAATATCTGCAAGAGAATCAGCAACAGAAGCTTCTGCCATATCTACGTCAAGTCTTGCCGGAACTGTTGAAGGATTGATCTTCCTGTAAAAAGTTCCAAGCTCTGTTACCGCATCATCATAGCTAAGTGCATTGTTAAGTGTAGTGTTGTTTGTCACATTGTTGCTGCAGGCAGTAAGCGATAAAGCCAGCACTGCTGACAGCACCCCTTTTAAGAATTTGCTTTTTTTCATAATTTGTTACCCCTCCAATTACTATATTTTATGTCTTATTAGCTTAGGTTATATCTTCAGTCGTAGGTATGTCTGAGCGACTGTCCGATGGCATCCGCATAATCCTGGATCATTGTAACTGCATCGGTATCTTCATTCTGCTCATTAGTATATCTTGCAAGCTCTAACAGGAACTCCTTGGCGTTATTGAGGAGTTCGTTATTACTCTGAATTATCTTGTCCGCTTCTGTTGTAAACTCTCCTGATGTTTCGAGCGCTACATAGAGGTTAACGATACCTCTGCAGTTATGATATAGAGCATTTCTGGCCTGGGATATTATTTCCTTCATGCTCTCAAACTCTTTCATGTCGTTATATACGAACAGTTTGTCATTTCTCTCAACAAACTCGTCCATATCATCCATCTCTTTTAACAGGATGTTACCAACAGGAACAAAATCAACTTCCTCGTCCATAAGCTGCTTAACAAGGCCTCTAACATCCTCTTTCCTCTTACGGGCTTCTTCTTCCTCGAGAGCTTTCTGGGCTTCAGCAGCCTTTTGTGTCTCCCTTGCACTCTTCATATTACTGATAAGTGGAATAAGCGTTGTTACTGCTCCTGCTCCAAATACAGCAATTCCTGCTATCATCAGCAGTCTGAAAAGACCAATTCCTATTGAAATGATGATATCTGCTCCGTTTATTCCAACAACTACTGCCAATATCGCTCCTATAGCTAAAATAACTATTCCCGGCAGTGTACTTTTTTTCTTCATAAAATATATCCGTCTCCCTTTTCAATCATTGCCATGAGATTAACTACATCAAATGTCTTCTTCTGTTTCTGAGCAAGCTTTAACTTCTCCTGCGCGGTTACAGCACCATCTATCTGAGCATCGATAGATTTCATGTATGTCTCTATGGTTGCCTGCGCGTGCTGGATCTGCACATGACTCAGCTGAACCGACTCAGAAATCTCTCCTTGACACTCAGCATCTATTAGTTCTTCAAGTCTTTGACAATCCGACCTTGTAGCCTGTTCGAGTTTGGAAAAAGAGCCTCTGCACACCTTAAGTTGCAGCATATATGCGCTAAGAGCCTTGATGGCAGAACCTATTTCTGTCGACTTGGGTGCTATGACCATGGCATATCTTTTTTGAAGCATATCGATCTGCCTTGGATAACCTGCTATTTTCTTTTGTAACAGCTTAATTTCAAGATCTGACATTTTGATAACTGATAATGATTCCTCTCAACAATCTGTGAGATATTATATATTATTCATCGCAAATTTGCACCCATGAAACGTGAGTTTCTTTCCTGTCATAATAAACCAGATGTTCCTTCATCTCTTCATCTGTTACAAGATTGATATCATAATTACCCTTGATGTCATCGCTGCCTGCCGCGGACATTTGAGAATCTATAGTATAATATGCTTCTTCGTCCTTACTCACGTAGTATTCTGTAATATCAAAAAATGCTGAAAACCTGAACTCTTCTGCTATCCTCTTAAGCTCATCCCTATTTTCCGGAGCAAAATTTTCCATTTCCTCATCTTTTTTAAGAAGGGACATTCTTTCAACCCTGTAGTCTCTATAGGCAAGCTCCAGATTCATATTTTTATCCAGCCAGTATTTATAGTGATGCTGCCTCTCATGGTCAACTATGTGTGTAAAAGAAAAACCGCCTTCGCTCCCCGCCTCAAGAGTATCTTCTTCTGAAACGCAGAAGGCATTTCCAAATATGATCTTATCGTGTTTATCATTATCTATGGTACATTTAAATGGCACATATATATGCCCCGCTTCTTTGCCCATATTATTATAGAAAGTAAATCTTACAACGCATTTCTCTTTTCCCAGGAGGGCATAATTACAAGAACAGTCAAAATATCCAAGTTCCGTGACTAAATCAGAGAGAGCACTTGAAATCTCGGTCAGCGTGTTTCTGTTTTCCATAGGAAGTTCCATCAGATCTTCCCATATATGCACTGCTTTTTGGCAGAACTCATCGTTACAATTTGCCGGATTGTCGATTCCTTCAGTTACAGCAAAATCATCTTCTCCGGTAAGTATCCTGTTTATATCATCGTTTTCAGACATAATGTTTGGAAGCTCCGGCATAGTGACAGTCTCATTTGACATCTCTTTAATATCAAGAGTAATGCCTACTTCAACCTCTCTGCCTGTTACAGAGCCGTGTGCTGATGACTTTTCAGTAGACTCATTACCAAATACCACTATCTCTTTTAACTTATTATCATCCAGACAAAAAGAGTATCTGATATTATGGGCATATTGATATCCATGGCACCCTTTACCAAAAATATGTCTTACAAATCCAATATCGCCAGATAATGTCACGTCCAGCATATTCTTCCCTTTATCCTGGGATCTGCTGACTATAGTATCTATCCCATCGAAGTTCTCAGGAAAAATCGCTTCAACATTTATGAAAGTTTCAACGTCTTTATTGCCATCATACTGATAATATGTGGTTTTCTCGCCATTTTGCGTCTGCTTGTACTGAGAAATACTAACTTGATTAGCATAGCGCTCATTCATCGAAATACTCTTGTCAGAATTATGATTCATTATATCCTTGAAATCTCCGGAATATATTGAAAGATTGTTTTCATCATCCTGATAGTATCTGCTGTAGGTAAAATTGCCTGCCTTATATTGAGTATGATCATAATAAGTCATCGAGCCATCTTTCGATGAACACTTGCTTTTATCGTTATAGCGATAGCTTCCATCGCATACTATGTATTTTGAATAGTCAAAATCCTCTTTACAGGCTTCAAACAAACGCCTTGCTGTTGTTTCTATATCATTAACCTTATAGGTCTTATCTAAAGGATCAGCATGGCCAAATTCGCATCCGGTCAGAATTGATGCTGCAAGAGTTATCGAAAGTATAAGGCCTAAAAATGATTTTTTCATTTACTGTATTTTTCCCCGAATCCCCATTTTTATCAAGAAGCTGTTTAATTAATAAACAACTAATGGCCTATGCTCTGTTGCACAGGCCAATTTACTCCACTAGTTCTCACTGTGGAAAAAGTCGTATATCTGTCTTGCTGTGCTCTCTGGGATTTCCGGAACCTGTGACAATTCTTCTACGCTGGCATTTCTGATATCTTCTATAGACTTGAAGTTTCTCATAAGGGCTTTTCTTCTTGATGGGCCAACTCCCGGTATATCATCAAGTGAGCTCTTTACCTGAGACTTGGAGCGAAGTGATCTGTGGTATTCTATAGCAAATCTGTGAGCCTCATCCTGAATTCTGGTGATAAGCTTAAAGCCTTCTGATCTCGTATCTATAGGGAGTTCTACATTGTTATAATACAGGCCCCTTGTCCTATGGTTGTCATCCTTGACCATTCCACATACCGGAATATGGATGCCAAGTTCATCCAAAACCTGAAGACATATATTGACCTGACCTCGGCCACCATCCATTAAGATAAGATCAGGAAACTTGGTAAAGCTTCCGTACTGAGCATCAATGTCTCTTACCTCAAGGTCATGTCTTTCTTCTATTCCATGAAGCAGTCGCCTTGTTAGCACTTCATGCATGCAGGCGTAATCATCAGGTCCTGCAACGGACTTGATCCTGAATTTTCTGTAATCACTCTTTTTAGGCTTACCCTTTTCGTAAACCACCATGGAACCGACATTTGCAAAGCCGCTAATGTTGGAAATATCATAGGCTTCCATTCTGTTAAGTCCCTTGATTCCAAGAAGGTTCTCAATCTCTTTAACCGCTCCGATTGTTCTTCCTTCTTCTCTCTTAATTCTTTCTTTATCCTTGGAAAGAACCAGCTCTGCATTCTGCGCAGCAAGTTCCATGAGTTTCTCTTTCTGTCCTCTCTCAGGAACAGTAATATATACTCTGCTGCCCTTTCTCTGAGTCAGCCATTTCTCGATGATCTCCATGTCCTCTATTGGCTCAGGAAGCATCAGCTCTCTTGGTATAAATGGAGTTCCGGCATAGAACTGTTTAACAAAGTTAAGAAGTATCTCTGCCTGCGGGTTTTCTGATACATGTGTCATATAGAAATGCTCTCTTCCAATGAGCCTTCCATCTCTTACAAAGAAAACCTGAACTACTGCATCTTTATCATCCGATGCTATTGCCACAATATCTTTATCCTCCATAGAGGAGTCTGTCATCTTCTGTTTCTGGGCAACCACTTTGACGCTAGAGAGAAGGTCTCTGTACTTGGCTGCATTTTCAAAATCAAGTTCTTCGGAAGCAGCTTCCATCTTATCCTGCAGGTCTTTGATGATCACTGTATAGTTGCCGTTTAAAAAATCCAGTGCGCCATCAATTCTCTTTCTGTACTCTTCCTTGGAAATAGCGCCGGTGCAAGGGCCGCAACACTGCTTCATATGATAGTTGAGGCATGGTCTCTCAAGGCCTATATCTCTTGGAAGCACTCTGTTACAGGTCCTGAGCCCATATATCTTATTGATCAGGTCAATTGTGTCTTTAACAGCAGCTGCGCTGGTAAAAGGTCCGAAGTATCTGGACTTGTCTTTTTTCATAAGTCGGGAAAAGAGAACTCTTGGATAATCTTCTGATACGGTCACTTTAATATATGGATAGGTCTTATCATCTTTGAGAAGTGTGTTGTATCGCGGCGAATTCTCTTTTATCAGGTTGTTCTCCAAAACAAGAGCCTCAAGTTCAGAGTCAGTTACGATATATTCAAAACGGGCAATCAGTTTGACCATCTGATCTATCTGAGGGCCACGTCCAATATTGGCACGAAAATAAGACCTGACACGATTGTGCAGGTTTATGGCTTTTCCAACATACATGATGGTATCATTCTCATCACGCATGATATAAACTCCGGGCTTATTGGGGAGTTTTTTAAGTTCTTCTTTTATATCAAAATTACTCATCTATACAATAATATCACACAAGCCCTGCTCACGATATTGTGAACAGGGCTCTAATGTTTTTTATTTTATAACTTATTATTTGTCAAAATCATTTGGTACATTTGAAAATCTTCCGCGATTATCATTTCCTACTTCCGGCTGATCATTGCTGTCTGAATTATCACCGGCAGGTGATGCTGTATTCTGAACACCGTCATCTGTTACCTGGGCGTCGAATATACTCTGGAACTGTCCGTATTCAGGCGCCTGACTCTGATCAGGATTCTGTGGATTTAATGATGAACCGTTATCCTGGTCAAATATCGATGGAGTGTCTGGTGTCTCTTCCTTCTTGGGAGTTTTAACTGGAACATTCTCACCAACAAGTGCTGATTCAGCTCTTGTAGCATAGATACGTCCACGCTTAGCTGCCTCAATTTCCTCTTCTGTAGGCTCAGGAATATTCTCAACCTCGCGGTATATCTTCATGAATTCCTTACCGGTAATAGTCTCTTTTTCAATAAGGAACTGAGCAATCTTGTCCATAGCATCAAGATGTTCTCTGATGATCTGTTTAGCCTTCTCGTAGCACTCTGCAAGGAGCTTCTGAACTTCTGCATCTACAAGAGTTGCTGTCTCATCACTGCAATTGAGAACTCTGTTGCCATCAAGGTATCTGTTCTGAACTGACTCAAGCTGCATAAGTCCAAATCTGTCGCTCATACCAAACATTGTGATCATGCTGCGAGCCATTGATGTGGCTTTCTCGATATCATTCTCAGCACCGGTTGTAACAGTGTTGAAAATAACTTCTTCTGCTGCTCTTCCGCCAAGAGATACGATAATGTCATCAATGATCTCATCTTTGGTCTGAAGGTATTTCTCATCTTCAGGAACCTGCATAACATATCCCAATGCTCCCATAGTTCTGGGAACAATTGTAATTTTCTGTACCGGCTCTGTATTCTTCTGAACGGCGCTGATAAGTGCATGTCCAACTTCGTGATAAGAAACGATCTTGCGTTCTTCCTTGCTAAGGATTCGGTCTTTCTTTTCCTTACCAACAAGAACCTGCTCAACAGCTTCCATAAGATCCTGCTGACATACATACTCACGATGAGCCTTAACCGCATTGATTGCAGCCTCGTTGATCATGTTGGCAAGATCAGAACCAACTGCTCCGCTTGTAGCAAGGGCAATTCCCTTAAGATCAACAGTTTCATCCATCTTAACATCCTTGGAATGAACCTTGAGGATTTCCTCACGGCCCTTGAGATCAGGCTTGTCAACTATGATCCTTCTGTCAAAACGTCCTGGTCTAAGAAGGGCTTTATCAAGGATTTCAGGTCTGTTGGTTGCTCCAAGTATAAGAACACCCTTTGAAGAATCAAATCCGTCCATCTCAGACAAAAGCTGGTTAAGAGTCTGCTCTCTTTCCTCATTGCCGCCACCGTACTTACTGTCACGGCTACGTCCGATAGCATCAATCTCATCTATGAAAATAATACATGGCGCATTCTTACTTGCCTCGCTAAAGAGATCACGTACTCGGCTGGCACCTACACCAACATAGAGCTCAATGAAATCTGATCCTGCAAGGGAATAAAAAGGAACATGCGCTTCTCCTGCTACAGCCTTGGCAAGAAGTGTCTTACCTGTTCCTGGAGGGCCCACAAGAAGTGCTCCCTTTGGAAGCTTGGCACCAATCTTGGCATACTTGGCAGGATTGTGAAGGAAGTCTACAACTTCAACAAGTGACTCTTTTGCCTCATCTTCGCCAGCTACGTCCTTGAAAGTAACACCTGTTTCCTTCTGGACGTAGATCTTGGCATTGCTCTTACCTACGCTAAGAGGACCTCCGCCTCTTCCCATCTTCCTGAAGATCAGTGAAAGAATGAGCCACATAAGTAATATAGGAGCTACATAATATAAGAAGAATGAAAGAATGACACCTGAATTATCCGGCACTTCGCTGCTGACTGTGACACCTGCCTCAATCATGCGCTGCGTCAGATCGCTGTCATCCTCTGCCTTTCCTGTGTAATAGGTCATTGTGCCAACGCCGCCCCAGGTAGTTACAAGACTTGGTCTTCCTCCCTGTACTTTGTCAGCATCTTCCTTTAATGTAATATTGATCCTGTCGTCAGTAATAACTATACTATCGACTCTACCTTCATCCACAGCCTGTATAAACTGTGTATAAGTCCATTCCTGATTAGTATTTTCTGAGAAGGCACGAAGGAAATATGTCATGCAGATCATGGTAACAAGAGCTGCAACCAGTAACAATATTATATTCTGCCTTCTGGGTGAATTTGATCCATCACCAAGTGGATTATTATTTCTTTGATTTTGATTATTATCCATACCTTTTTTCCGTTTCTTACATTATAATTATTAATGTTATGATAATTGAGCGTTTTAGTCAAACCTCTATTAGCAATATAAAGCCCGATATTATCTAATATTTGTTTCTTTCGCAAAATTGTATCGCGTACAATATATTTTTTCAAGTTGATAATTCTAAAAGATTTATAAATATTTTTCCAAAATTACCTAGATTTTCTATCCTATAATATATATAATAGGATTTTGTTTTGAAGTAACAATTCTACAAATTCATAAAGTATCTCGTCAATTATCAGGAGGAAATCATTAAAATGGCAGTTAAGTACATTTTCGTTACTGGCGGCGTTGTATCCGGACTTGGCAAGGGTATAACAGCAGCATCACTAGGAAGACTACTCAAGGCTCGTGGCTATAAGGTTACGATGCAGAAGTTCGACCCCTATATTAACATTGACCCCGGAACTATGAACCCTGTTCAGCACGGAGAGGTATTCGTGACTGAAGATGGTACTGAAACTGACCTCGATCTTGGTCACTACGAAAGATTTATTGACGAGAATCTAGATAAAAATTCTAACGTTACAACCGGTAAAATTTACTGGTCCGTTCTTCAGAAAGAGCGCCGCGGAGATTATGGCGGACGCACCGTGCAGGTAATCCCTCACATCACCAACGAAATAAAGAGTAAATTCTATAGAAACTTTACCGATGATGAAACGCGCATCGCAATTATTGAAGTCGGCGGAACAGTCGGAGACATCGAATCTCAGCCATTCCTTGAGGCAATCAGACAGTTCCAGCATGAGGTAGGACATGAGAACGCTATGCTTATTCTCGTTTCACTCATTCCTTATCTTCGCTGCTCTCAGGAGATCAAGACCAAGCCTACACAGTCTGCAGTTAAGACAATGCAGGGAATGGGTCTTCAGCCTGATGTTATTGTATGTCGTACAGAGATTGAACTTGATCAGGAGACCAAGGATAAGATAGCTCTTTTCTGCAACGTTCCTAGCAGTCATGTACTCAATAACCTTGATCTTGAGTACCTTTACGAAGCTCCTCTTGCAATGGAAAAAGAGCATCTGGCTCAGGTAGCATGTGAATGTCTCAATCTTAATTGCCCGGAACCTGATCTTACAGATTGGAAGGCAATGGTTGATACTCTCTACTCACTCAAGCATGAAGTTAAGGTTGCTCTTGTTGGTAAGTACACACAGCTCCACGATGCTTACATCTCTGTAGTTGAAGCTCTCAAACATGGTGGTATCTCTAATCAGACAGCAGTCGATATCAAGTGGGTTGATTCTGAGGGAGTTACTGATGAAAACGTTGATGAAATCTTCAAGGATGTAGACGGAATCATTGTTCCCGGCGGATTTGGCGACAGAGGTATCGAGGGAATGATCACTTCTATCAAATATGCGAGAGAAAACAACGTTCCATTCCTTGGACTTTGCCTTGGAATGCAGCTTGCAATAATCGAATTTGCAAGACACGTAATTGGTTATAATGATGCTCATTCAATCGAGTTTGATCCTAATACTACTCATCCTATGATAGCTCTTTTACCAGATCAGAATGGTGTTGAGGATATCGGCGGAACCCTTCGTCTTGGTTCATATCCTTGTGTACTTGATAAGGATTCCAAGGCTTATCAGCTCTTTGGTTCAGAGAATATCACTGAGCGTCATCGTCATAGATATGAGGTTAACAACGATTACAGAGCAGTTCTTGTTTCTAATGGAATGAAGCTTTGTGGCCTTTCTCCAGATGGCAGGATTGTTGAGATGATTGAGCTTCCTTCTAATCATTTCCACATGGCTACACAGGCTCATCCTGAGCTTAAGAGCAGACCAAACAGACCACATCCACTCTTTGCCGGTTTCATTGGAGCTTCACTTGAGCATGAGAAGAACCGATAAGGCTTTTCACTGAGACTACCTTGTGTAGTCTCTTTTTTTTTGCGTAAATAAAGCCCCATGGTTTGAAACCATGGGGCTTATCGTTGAAAGGAAACTAACTCAAAGCTTTGGGCCAGCTGCTACAAGAGCCTTACCTGCGTCATTGCCTTCATACTTCTTGAAGTTCTTAGTAAATCTCTCTGCAAGATCCTTAGCCTTTGTCTCCCACTCAGAAGCATCAGCATATGTATCTCTAGGATCAAGAATTGTAGGATCAACTCCTGGAAGTGATGTAGGAACTTCGAAATCGAAGATCGGGATCTTCTTAGTCTCAGCCTTGTTTACATCGCCATTAAGGATTGCATCGATGATACCACGAGTATCCTTAATAGAAATTCTCTTACCTGTGCCGTTCCAACCTGTGTTAACGAGGTAAGCCTTAGCGCCAGACTTCTGCATCTTCTTAACGAGCTCTTCGCCGTACTTTGTAGGATGAAGCTCAAGGAATGCCTGTCCGAAGCAAGCTGAGAATGTAGGTGTAGGCTCTGTGATACCTCTCTCTGTTCCAGCAAGCTTAGCTGTGAAACCTGAAAGGAAGTAGTACTGAGTCTGCTCAGGTGTAAGGATAGATACTGGAGGAAGTACTCCGAACGCATCAGCTGAAAGGAAGATAACGTTCTTAGCATCAGGACCAGCAGAAACCTTGTTAACCTTCTGAACGATATTGTTAATGTGATCAATAGGATATGATACACGTGTGTTCTCTGTAACTGACTTGTCATCAAAGTCAATCTTACCAGCAGCATCAACAGTTACGTTCTCAAGAAGAGCGTTTCTCTTGATAGCGCCATAGATATCAGGCTCAGCGTCCTTATCAAGACCGATAACCTTAGCATAGCAGCCGCCCTCGAAGTTGAATACTCCGTTGTCGTCCCAACCGTGCTCGTCATCACCGATAAGAAGTCTCTTAGGATCTGTTGAAAGAGTTGTCTTACCTGTTCCAGAAAGACCAAAGAAGATAGCTGTGTTCTTACCTTCCATATCTGTGTTAGCTGAGCAGTGCATAGAAGCCATGCCCTTAAGAGGAAGGTAATAGTTCATCATTGAGAACATACCCTTCTTCATCTCTCCGCCGTACCATGTATTGATGATAACCTGCTCACGGCTTGTAATATTAAATGCTACGCAAGTCTCTGAGTTAAGACCAAGTGCCTGATAATCATCAACCTTAGCCTTAGAAGCATTGTAAACTACGAAATCTGGCTTGAACTCAGCAAGCTCAGCATCTGAAGGCTGAATGAACATATTCTTAATGAAGTGAGCCTGCCAAGCAACCTCAACGATGAAACGAACTGCCATACGAGTGTCTTTGTTAGCTCCACAGAACGCATCAACAACAAAAAGTCTCTTGTTGCAAAGCTCTTTCTTGGCGATCTCTTTAACCTTAGCCCAAACTTCTTCGCTCATTGGGTGGTTATCGTTCTTGTACTCGTCAGATGTCCACCATACAGTGTCCTTAGAATTCTCATCCATAACGATGTACTTATCTTTAGGAGAACGACCTGTGTAGATACCTGTCATTACGTTAACAGCACCAAGTTCAGTGTCAACACCCTTCTCATATCCTGTAAGATCTGATTTTTTCTCTTCTTCATAAAGAAGCTCATAAGATGGGTTATGAACTATCTCGGTAGTACCTGTGATGCCATACTGGCTTAAATCGATGTTTGCCATTTTGTGACCTCTCTTCTTATAATATTTTTGTTACGAAAAATCCTATATTGCTGTTATAGACAACAATCTATGTCAGATTATTGTAATAGCGATAAACAATATACAGATAATTCGCAGATACACAAGTAAATTAGTGGGCAACTTGCGCCCGCTACTACATTTATACTACAAAGTCCAGTTTTTAACAATCTTTTTAGGGCAATTTTCTATTAAATTACTGTAAAAAAAGTTAGCTTTTGCTAAAGGTTTCCCCTGCTTCAATCTCGAAACAAACGACGCTGTGAGGCTTTAACTTTACTTCTTTTTTATCCTTGATAGTGTACCTGCTGCCTTCCCATACATCTATAGCCGGAAACTCATCTTTTGTATCAAGTCCAAGGTCCTTGAACTTGATCTTAGCCGAATTTTCTTTTTCTCCAATATTAAACACAGCAACGTAGAGCTTGCCGTCCTTGGTCTGGCTCTTCCAGATAACCATGTCATCTTTTCTGGATATTTCTCTTGCCTTCTTGCCGTGCTTATGCATATTAAGAAGCTTTTTGTTAGTTAAAAGAGATAAAGTAAACTCGTCATTATCTCTCATTTCCGCACCGATCATAAGAGGTGATCTGAAAATGCACCATAATGTCATGAGTATTTTCTGTTCATCCTCTGTAAAGTGTGTATAATGGCCCTTGTTTGCTCTCGCAGGATCATCTGAAAGTTTATGTGTTTCGTCCCCTGATGCATCCTCACAAACGCAGAGATGGCCAATTGGAAGCATATCACAATCAGGCCAGTGATCCTTACAGCCAATGCCTTCCCACGCTTTACATCTCTCAAACATTCCATAGAGAAGATCCCATTTGTCCCAGAAATCGTCGGTCATACGCCACATATTGGCATTGTCCAGAAGGAAGTCCTTCTGTTCTACTCTTGCCGGTCCGGGAGATAAAGACAAAACGATATCTCTTCCGCAGTTAGCGATAGCTTTCTTGATCATTGCGATCTCTGAAAATCCCGCACCTGGTGCCTCCGGTCCGCAGTCAATTCTGGCTATATCATCAACTTTTACATAGTCAATTCCCCATTCAGCATAGAGCTTGAATATCGAATTATAATACTCCTGCGCACCCTCACAATTTGCATCTACACCATACATATCTGTGTTCCACATGCATATTGACGCTGGATGTGCAATATCTCTTGCTGTAGCTTTGCTTCCAAGAATAGGAGTATTCCTGTGAACCGCCTGTCTCGGAACACCTCTCATAATATGGATTCCAAACTTAAGCCCCATATCGTGAATCTGCTCTGCTATAGGTCCAAATCCTTTTCCATCCCTTGCTGAAGGAAATCTGTCTGTTGCCGGCATTAGTCTGGAATACTCATCCATCTCGAGATCTGTAAACTTATGATATGCATGGGAGTCTGCTCCGGGTTCGTACCACTGAATATCACAAATAATGTACTCCCATCCAAATTCCTTGAGATTCTCTGCCATATATCTGGCATTGCCAAGTAAAATATCCTCAGTTACAGCTGCGCCATAGCAATCCCAGCTGTTCCACCCCATAGGTGGTCTTTTCGCTACATAGCTTTTTTCTTCGCTCATAACACCTCCAAATACTATATTTATTCCCCAAGTAATTCTTTATATATCTCTCTTTTACCTACGCCTCTGTCAGCAGCAACCATCTTCATAGCTTCTTTGCGAGGAATTCCCTGATCTTCATAGAATTTCATGTGATCCTCTACTGACATATCCTGCCATGATTTACGTTTTTCTTCATCCTGCTCCTCAAGGCTCTTTCCTTCTATCACCAGAACATACTCGCCTCTAGGCTCATTATCCTTGTAAAAAGAAATAGCTCTTTCTATAGTTGTTGGATTAACATCCTCAAACTTCTTGGTAAGTTCCCTGCATATAGAAATTCTTCTGTCTCCAAGACTTTCATACAGATCATCTAAAGCTGCTCTTAAATGATGCGGAGCTTCATATACTATAATAGTTCTGCTCTCATCCTTAAGGTCTTCGAGGATTCTTTTTCTGGCCTTCTTATCATCCTGCGATGGAAGAAATCCTTCAAAGCAAAATCTCCTTGTAGATAAGCCTGACAGAGTAAGTGCTGTGATGCACGCAGCAGGTCCGGGAAGCGATGTTACTGTAATTCCGGCCTTGTGGCACTCTGCAACCAGAACTTCTCCGGGGTCTGAAATCGCCGGAGTTCCTGCATCAGTAATAAGTGCGACGTTTGTTCCTTCTTGCATCTTCCCAATCAAGTATTGTGCTTTATCATACTTGTTATACTCATGATAACTTGTCATTTCAGTATGTATGTCAAAATGATTTAATAGCTTAATGCTATTTCTTGTATCCTCCGCAGCTATCAGATCAACGCTCTTTAAAGTCTCAAGAACTCTGAAAGTCATATCGTCCAAATTACCAATCGGAGTAGCACAGAGGTAAAGTTTTCCTGCCATCTATTTCTCCTCTATTTGATATATGCCTATATCCATTAGTATCCGTAAATATCGTATATTTCTCTTGTGTACTTGCCCTGCTCTTCGTAGATTATCAGCGGCTCTTCCACCGTGATCCTGGGTTTACCGCCTCTGGCCCCTTCTATCAGCACCATACTTGGTTCCTTATCCACAAAGGGATACACAAGCCTCATTCGCTTAGGCTCTACCTTGTACTCATGCATTAGAACCATTATTTCAGTCAGTCTAAATGGCCTGTGGACCATATAAAACTTACCGCCACTTTTAAGACATCTGGCTGCTGCCTTTATTACATCCTCAAGATCACATTTGATTTCATGTCTCGCAATAGCCTTAGGTCCATCCGGATTCTGCAGTCCATGTCCGCCTATCATATAAGGTGGGTTGCTTGTTACAACATCAAAAGAGGCAGCCTCAAATAATTGATCTGCCTCCTTAATGTCTCCTTGTACAATTTTCACCCTGGCCTCAAGGTCATTAAGAAGAACGCTCCTATTCGCCATTTCTGCAGAAGCTTCCTGGATCTCAAGACCAATCAGTTCTCTGGCATTTGTCTTGGCTGCCATAAGGATCGGGATGATTCCTGTGCCTGTTCCCAGATCAAGACATCTTCCCCCCTCAGGAGCATTTGCAAATCCGGACAAAAGAACTGCATCCATCCCAAAACAGAATTTATCGGGATCTTGTATGATCCTGTAGCCATTTCTCTGCAGGTCATCCAGCCTTTCATTAGGCTTTAAATCAATTGTCCCCAAGTTTAGACTTCCCTTCCTGTTTCTCTTTCTTCTCAAGAGCCTCAAGCTCTTTGATCTCTTCGTCTTCCTGAGAATTCTTTTTATTATTGTTCTTTTTCTTTTGCTTCTTTTTGATAAATTCAAGTTCCTCGAGCTTGTACTCGTGAACCTCTTTCTCATCATCTACATCAACGAGAATCTTAACTGTCTGTCTAAGAATATTGACGCTTGAAACTTCTCCCTCAAGTCCGTCATTGGCTCTGCAGAAATCGCCCACACCCGGCATTTTCCTGTTGAGTTCTTCGTAAACATCCTCTTCATTCTTGAGGCAGCACATAAGTCTTCCGCAAACACCTGATATCTTGGTTGGGTTAAGGGACAGACTCTGTTCCTTGGCCATCTTGATAGATACAGGTACAAAATCAGAAAGGTAGGAGTGGCAACAAAGTGGTCTTCCACAAATGCCGTAACCACCTATAATCTTGGTCTCATCACGAACGCCTATCTGGCGAAGCTCAATTCTGGTCTTGAAAACCGCTGCCAGATCCTTAACTAATTCTCTGAAGTCAATTCTTCCATCGGCAGTAAAGTAAAAGAGAATCTTGTTATTATCAAATGTGTATTCTGCATCAATAAGCTTCATATCAAGGTTGTGCTTTTTGATCTTCTCAAGACACACCTTGAAAGCTTCCTTTTCTTTTTCCCTGTTAGCCTTCTCCTGCTCGTCATCCTTGGTACTTGCAGTTCTAAGGACAGTCTTGAGAGGTTTAACCACCTCTTCATCTTCAATATCCTTGGGAGCAGCTACTACTGTTCCGTACTCAATTCCTCTTGCAGTCTCAACAATTACATGGTCACCCTTTTTGATTTCGTATTTACCTGGTGAAAAGTAATATATCTTGCCGGCTGTTCTAAATCTTACGCCGATAACTTTTGTCATAAGTTCTCCTTAATGCCAAGGAGCATCAGCTCCAAAGCTATATCTATATTAACATTGGAATTAATGCGATTCTTCGCTGTTTCCATATTCTTAATAATACGATTAATTCCATCATATGTACAACTGCGTGTAGCATCTCTAATATACGATATCTTATCAGTGAAAATCAAGTGATTATCTTCTTCTGTAGCCTTATACACCAGCATATCCCTAAAGAGAAACAAAAGGACGTCCATAAAGTCCTCAAGTGCCTTGGTATCTATGCCTTTCTTACTGTTCTTGTCATCTTCCTCAGAAGGAGCAAGAAGTTCATGAACTCTGTCCATCATATCATGGATTTCAAGCCCTTTTAATTTACTTACTAACTCAATAGTTCCATTTTTGAGCTCATCAAATCTTTCATTTGAAGCAAGTTCGAGTGCCTTTCCGACATTTCCTCTCGCAAAAGAAGCACATAATACCGCCTTATAGTCAACCACATGGCACTCTTCCATCAGGTATTTCCTGATAGAATCATCCTTAACAGGTTTCATTGGAAGAACTATGCATCTACTGATGATCGTCTGTAAAAAGGCATTGATATTGTTAGTGAGGATAATGATAACAATATATGAAGGCGGTTCCTCAAGTGTTTTAAGAAGTGCATTCTGCGCTGCCTGAGTCATTTTCTCGCCTTCAGGTATAATGTAAATTTTATACTCACTTTCGTACGGCTTGATAACTACATCATCACGAAGCTTCTCCCTGATGTCATCTACACCAATACTATTGGGCTTCTCATGAGTGATGGTAATTATGTCCGGATGATTATCACTTAAAGCCTGCACGCATGAATGACATTCGTTGCAGGCTTCTATATATTCGTTCTTATTCTCTCTGTGCTCACACTGCAGTGCTTTGGCAAATATCCTGGCAATATACTCTTTTCCGGAGCCATTCTCTCCCGAAATAATATATGCATGAGAAACCTTGCCTGTACTAAGCGCATTCTGCATGTGCTCTTTCATCTGATTCTGGTCTATTATGTCGGCAAAATCTGCCATTTTATATCCCCTTATCCCCAATTATCTCTACAATGCGGTATTTAGAATACTATCTCTCTTGGCTGTAATAGCTTATTCCGATTATTAAGTGGCTGATTTCTATCAACGTTCAGGTGAATATATCAAGCAAAAGACCCTGAATCTGCCCGATTTTTGCAAGAATCGCAATATTATCCTTCTCATCCTTAACAAGTTCTCTTGCAAGCTCATCAAGCTCGTCGTCCACCTGTCTGATAATACCGTAAACCCTGTGCCTTCCTTTTCTATCAAGGAAATTCTCTCTGGAAAAGACATGAGACCTTGTAACTACTTCATTCATGAAGTCTTTGATAAGGATGCGGTATCTCTGCATGTCCTTAATATCATTCTTCTTGGAAATCCTCTCACCTTGCTGAACAATATCCTGCATCATCAAATTCAGGCGTTCTGCGAGAGATGAATCTTCAAGCTTACTGGTGAGCACAAACTTAAAATCCCCACCTGCCTCCTGAACCTGTTCAGGTGCCGGTGCCTGTTGCGGCTGCGTGATATTATTTATCTTAATATCCATGCTGTGCCCTCCTGTACTCAAAAAGAATTACATCTTGCCTATGACCATACTTACAATAGCTTTTAGATTAATCACTTCTTTTTACCAGCAATGTGTTCTATATTTCAATTATAATACATTCGCTTTTCTGTATTAAATATTTATATCAGGCATTTCTATTTTGAATAGTTAGTTCTACTATGATTACTTATTATCCTGAATAAAAGATCTTATCTCTGAGATACAGCTCTGTACATCATCATTATTATTAAAACGTCTTGTAACTCCTGCCTCAGAAATCTTGTCCTCGCTAAAATCCTCTTCGTCAGCAAGAAATCTTCTGCACATCTCATCATACTTGGGATTTTCCTGCTTATCTTCTCTGTCCAAAGCCCTATGAAGCCTGATCTTAGTATCAACATTTATCAGAACCGGTGCTACTATTTCCTGGCCAAAATAATCTCTAAAGGAACAATATGACTCCAGAGTACCTATAACGAGATAGTCTCCTTTTGCAAGGTCTATCTGTCCGTCATCTACTGTAAAGTATCTCCACTCACCATACTTGGTGTGGTACGTTCTCTCCTCGATGATCTTTTCAGCATCTTTAAGTTGCTGATACTCCTGTTCATTTTTAAAATAATACTCTGCCCCATCTTTCTCGCCATCCCTCATAGGACGAGTTGTGTAAGGCACTATCTTTTTTAAACCGAGCTCTTCATCCTGAATAAGATACTTGTAAATTGTATCCTTGCCTGATGTGCTCTTTCCCATCAAAAGAAAAATCTTCCCCATTGTCTGTTACCGTTTTCTACTATTTATTCCATAAAAAGAATTAAGCACAATATTCATATCATATTGTGCATTTAATTCTAATCAGTTCTATTTATTTTATCACAGTTCTTCTACACGAATCATATTTGTTCTGCCTGGAATACCAAGTGGTACACCTGCTGTCAGAACTACCTTATCTCCTGCCTTGAGATAGCCTGCATTCTTGGCAGCATTGATAGCTTCCTTGAACAATTCATCTGCTGTATCTTCCTGTCTGATGTGAAGTGGAGCAACACCCCACATGAGGTTTGCCTGTCTGCATACAGTAGGGTTGATCGTACAAGCGATTATCTGGCAATTTGGTTTATATCTTGAAACCATACTTGCTGTAAAGCCGGACATTGTGACTGTAAGGATAGCATCTGCATTAACTTCTGCAGCAATATTACATGTAGCATGTGAAATTGCTGTTGTAGAATCTCCGGGAGCGTAATCTCTTTTACGGAGTCTTCCTACATAATCAATATCGGCCTCCGTTCTCTCAGCAATTCTAGCCATAGTCTTAACAGCTTCAACCGGATAATCTCCTGATGCTGTCTCACCAGAGAGCATGATTGCTGTTGTTCCGTCGTAAATAGCATTGGCAACGTCTGTAACCTCAGCTCTTGTTGGACGTGGATGATGTATCATAGAATCAAGCATCTGTGTAGCTGTAATAACATATTTGCCTTCAGCTTCTGCCATCTTGATCATTTCCTTCTGAACAACAGGAACATCCTCAAATGGAACTTCTACACCCATGTCACCTCTGGCAACCATGATTCCATCAGCTTCCTGAAGGATTGACTCAAGATTGTTAATACCCTGTGTGCTCTCAATCTTGGCAATAATCTTCATCTGACTGTTCTTCTCTTTAAGAATTTCTCTGATAGCTAGAACATCATCCTTAGTTCTTACAAAAGAAGCAGCAACAAAGTCAAATCCCTGCTCGCATCCAAAGATAATATCGCTCTTATCCTGTTCACTGAGGTATGGCATTGTAAGCTCTGCGCCAGGTACATTCACACCTTTTTTATCTGAAACTGGTCCTCCGTTAATTACTGTACAGATAATATCTGTATCTGTTACTTCATCAACTCTGAGTTCAATAAGTCCATCATCAAGAAGAATTGTCATGCCTTCCTTACAATCATTTGTAAGCTCTTTATATGTGATAGCAACTTCATCCTTAGTGCCCATGATATCTCTTGAAGTGAGAGTAAATCTCTGGCCTGTAACAAGTTCTTCCTTGCCATTCTCAAAATCCTTGAGTCGAATCTCAGGTCCCTTGGTATCAAGCATAACTGCGATAGGAAGTTCAAGTTCATCTCTCAGTTTCTTGATCCTGTCATATTTTCTCTTGTGCTCCTCATGAGATCCATGAGAAAAATTGAAACGAGCAACATTCATTCCTGCGAGCATTATCTCGCGGAGCTTCTCCTCACTTTCACTGGCAGGTCCGATTGTGCAAATTATTTTTGTCTTACGCATATAAATCCCTTTCTATACTCCATACCCTGATTCCTATCATCTGTGCATATGTCAGCAAGTCCCTGCACATTCATCCCCTGATCAAGGTAATGCCTTATTTCATGAATAATCTTCCCGGAAAAGACTTCTCCCGGTGCTATAAGTGGTATTCCCGGTGGATATAGATTGATAAATTCAGCCGAAACTCTGCCTTCCGCATTAACCAAACAAACAATCTCCGTATCAGAGTCCCAGGCCTCGCCCAAACTAACCGCCACCTGCGGAAGTGCATACTCCACTCTGGAGCATGTATCATTCTCATCCGTTTCCAAAGTCGTGTTTAATTTATCGTCGTTGAATTTATTATCAGATTCTCGTGCCAATCTGGCATCTATTTCCAAGACTGCACTAATGAGTCTATTAATTCCCTCATCAGTATCCCATCCAGAAATAATAGCTAGAGCATATTTATCTCCGGCCATTTCCAACTGAAGATTATATTCCTCACGAAGTATATCATATAACGACTGTCCTGTCATTGTGCCATTCACAACATAAATCACGACTTTTGAGGCATCATCTATTGCACTTTTCCCCAAAACCTTTAAAAATCGGCATTTTCTTGTGTCATTTTGAATCCGGTTTCTTAATTCAAGTAACCTGTCTACATATTTATTACCATTTTCCCGCATTTCTTTGATACATAAATCTATAGATGACATAAGTACATATGAAGGGCTGCTCGTTTGATAAATACGCAAAAACCGTTTTAACCTGCCCCTGTCTATAAGATTTCCCTGTACATGTAAAAGGGCAGTCTGCGTCATTGATGGCAGTGTTTTATGAACACTATGGATCACAATATCTGCACCCATTTGTATTGCATTCTTAGGCAGACAGCCATATTCTTCATCACTATATGTTTTAGCCCCAACAAAGCCTAAATGCGCACCGTGCGCTGCATCGACAATAAGCGGTATATTTCTTTCATGACAAGCCTTGGCTATTTTCTCTATATCTGAACACTTACCTTCATATGTTGGTGATGTTATAAATACAGCTCTGATATCATCAGTAATATTAGGTACTACATCTTCTAATGAATAACTATCGGGTATACCATAAACAGAGTCTATATAGTAAGGAAGATACTTAACCTTTAGATGCCTCAAATAGACTGCATTATAAAAAGACTTGTGGCTTCCTCTCGCTGCCAGAATTGTCTCTCCCTCATTTAAAGCAGCTGATACTGCTGATAGAACACCACTGGTACTTCCATTTACCAAAAAGTATGTCTTATCACTCCCATATAATTCATTAGCTCTATTCTCTGCATCAAGTATTATTCCTGATTCGTCATGAAGATTATCAAATCCATCAATTTCTGTTATATCACAACGAAAAGCACCCTTCATCGGGGTGCTCTCTAAGTTTCGCTTATGTCCTGGCATATGAAGCGGATACATTTCCGAATCAGCCAGCTTGATCAGTTCCTGGTACAAATCAGGCATAATTAACTCTTATCTTTCCTTTTCTAAGCTTGAGTGTTTCCAATACTGAAGAATACTTATCTGCAAGACATACTATCCAAGCCTCTCTGCATCTGGGAAGATGGCTTACTGTAAGAGGCCACATGTGCTTGTATATAATATCTTTCTCTCTCTCAGATAAAACAAAATCTCTTGTCGCATTCCTAAGTGCAATTCCCGGATGATAAAAACCGTGAAGCTTAGGATGAAGATTTCCCGGAGAATCCGCATTGTGCCAATCATACAAGAAATAGTCATGTAGCAGAGCGCCTCTAACAAGCTCTCTTTCCTTACAATGAACGCCTAAAGCTCTTCCAAGTTTGATAGCACAAAGAGCTACATGCAGGCAATGCTCATAAACTGTTACATTACCATGTTGAACAAATTCCTTAAGTCTTAAATATTCATAAGAACCAAGAATATCTGATCCATGTTTGATTATAATACTCTTGTATTCTTCATTAGCCTCTAATTGGTCTAAGACTTCCGGATTAAATGTATCAGGATCATAATCCTTAACATCCAAAAGCTTCCTAATTGCTTGTCTATCTTCATTCGTAAGCATATGATGCATACTTACTACCTCGCCCTCTCTACTCTGATTGTTTTATCTTAACATTAATATCGGAGAAAAGGATAAAAAACCTGAAAAAAGAGGATTAAGAATTATTTTTATCAATAAAAAGGGAAAAAAGAATTTAGAAAATAAAAAAGATGCCTAGAGTCGGAATCGAACCAACGACACGAGGATTTTCAGTCCTCTGCTCTACCAACTGAGCTATCTAGGCATATAGTAGCGGGGACAGGATTTGAACCTATGACCTTCGGGTTATGAGCCCGACGAGCTTCCAGACTGCTCCACCCCGCGTCATTATAAATCCGCACCTCGTACGAATTGTATGTTAATTTTCTTTGTCTAAGACAAAAAAATAAATGGATGGCGGTGGATTCGAACCACCGAAGCAATTTGCAGCAGATTTACAGTCTGTCCCCTTTGGCCACTCGGGAAGCCATCCATATAGAGCCGATGAGCGGACTCGAACCGTTAACCTGCTGATTACAAATCAGCTGCTCTGCCAATTGAGCCACATCGGCTTACACACGAATTGTGTTTTTGTTTTTGAGTGGGGCCTACAGGGCTCGAACCTGTGACCCTCTGCTTGTAAGGCAGATGCTCTCCCAGCTGAGCTAAGACCCCGTACAAACAAAATAGCCAAAATTATGAAGTTAAGCGACCCGAAGGGGGTTCGAACCCCTGACCTCCGCCGTGACAGGGCGGCGCTCTAACCAGCTGAGCCACCGGGCCATTTATGAAGTATTTGTACCTTCAAAACCGAACACTGATAATCTAAATCCTAACCTCTTTCTTGTTCCTAACCTTCTTTGGATAAGCCCTCGACCTATTAGTACACATCAGCTGAACACGTTACCATGCTTACACCTTGTGCCTATCTAACCTCATACTCTCTAAGGGGTCTTACTGCCGAAGCAGGGATATCTCATCTTGAGGGGGGCTTCACGCTTAGATGCCTTCAGCGTTTATCCCTTCCGGACGTGGCTACCCAGCCTTATGCATCTGGCGATGCAGCTGATACACCAGCGGTCCGTCCATCCCGGTCCTCTCGTACTAAGGACAGCTCCTCTCAGATATCCTACGCCCGCGCCGGATAGGGACCGAACTGTCTCACGACGTTCTGAACCCAGCTCGCGTACCGCTTTAATGGGCGAACAGCCCAACCCTTGGGACCTGCTACAGCCCCAGGATGCGATGAGCCGACATCGAGGTGCCAAACCACTCCGTCGATGTGAACTCTTGGGAGTGATAAGCCTGTTATCCCCAGGGTAGCTTTTATCCGTTGAGCGATGGCAATCCCACTTTCATACCACCGGATCACTAAGTCCTACTTTCGTATCTGTTCCACCCGTCGGTGTCACAGTCAGGCTCCCTTATGCCTTTACACTCTTCGAATGGTTTCCGTCCATTCTGAAGGAACCTTTGAGCGCCTCCGATACCCTTTCGGAGGCGACCGCCCCAGTCAAACTCCCCGGCAGACATTGTCCCCGGACCTGTTTCAAGATCCTTGGTTAGAAGCCCAGCATCATAAGGGTGGTATCCCAACAGCGACTCCGCAGCAACTGACGTCACTGCTTCATAGTCTCCCACCTATCCTGTACATATGGTACCGGACCCCAGTATCAACCTGGAGTAAAGCTCCATGGGGTCTTTCCGTCCTGGCGCGGGTAACCAGCATCTTCACTGGTACTTCAATTTCACCGGGTGCATTGCCGAGACAGTGCTCAAATCATTACGCCTTTCGTGCGGGTCGGAACTTACCCGACAAGGAATTTCGCTACCTTAGGACCGTTATAGTTACGGCCGCCGTTTACTGGGGCTTAAATTCAAAGCTTCGATTGCTCTAACCTCTCCTCTTAACCTTCCAGCACCGGGCAGGCGTCAGCCCATATACCTCACCTTTCGGTTTCGCATAGACCTGTGTTTTTGCTAAACAGTTGCTTGAGCCTCTTCTCTGCGGCCTGATTTCTCAGGCTCCCCTTATCCCGAAGTTACGGGGACATTTTGCCGAGTTCCTTAACAATGCTTCTCCCGTCGGCCTTAGGATTCTCTCCTCATCCACCTGTGTCGGTTTACGGTACGGGTTATGTATACGCTATAGTGGCTTTTCTTGGCAGTCATATCTGTCGCTTCTCTACTTATTTTCGTTCCCCCTTGCGGGACCGGTTCTTCCTTCCCCGGCTCGACCCTTTTGCCTGCGTCCCCACAGTTCTGATATACATAAGTGCAGGAATATCAACCTGCTGTCCATCGCCTACGCCTCTTCGGCCTCAGCTTAGGTCCCGACTTCCCCAGGGCAGATCAGCTTTACCCTGGAATCCTTGGATATTCGGCCTGGAGGATTCTCACCTCCATCTCGCTACTCATTCCGGCATTCTCTCTTCTATACACTCCGCTGCTCCTTTCGGTACAGTTTCTATGCAGTACAGAATGCTCCCCTACCGATCAGATGTACCCGTAGATACATCCAATCCCTAGGCTTCGGTGTCGTGTTTCAGCCCCGGTAATTTTCGGCGCAGGACCTCTCGGCTAGTGAGCTATTACGCACTCTTTGAATGTGTGGCTGCTTCTGAGCCAACATCCTAGCTGTCTATGAAATCCCACATCCTTTTCCACTTAACACGCACTTTGGGACCTTAGCCGTAGATCTGGGCTCTTTCCCTTTTGACTACCCAACTTATCTCGTGTAGTCTGACTCCTGCGCTCAGCCTATATGGCATTCGGAGTTTGATAATCTTTGGTAAGCGGTGAAGCCCCCGCGGATATTCAGTGCTCTACCTCCATTAGGCATGCTACAGGGCTAGCCCTAAAGCTATTTCGGGGAGAACCAGCTATCTCCGAGTTCGATTGGAATTTCTCCCCTATCCACAGCTCATCACCACCCTTTTCAACGGATGTGTGTTCGGACCTCCACAGCCTTTTACGGCCGCTTCATCCTGTCCATGGATAGATCACCCGGTTTCGGGTCTATGTGAAGTGACTTATCGCCCTATTCAGACTCGGTCTCCCTTCGGCTATTTACCTTAAGTACTTAACCTCGCCTCTCCACATAACTCGCCGGACCGTTCTACAAAAAGTACGCGATCACCCTCGTATGGGGCTTTCGCAGCTTGCAGGCACAGGGTTTCAGGTTCTCTTTCACTCCCCTCCCGGGGTTCTTTTCACCTTTCCCTCACGGTACTGTTTCACTATCGGTCACCAAGTAGTATTTAGCCTTACGGGGTGGTCCCCGCGTGTTCAGACAAGGTTTCACGTGTCTCGTCCTACTCTGGATACTGTCTCGCTTTGACCGCTTTCGGATACGAGGCTTTCACTCTCTCTGGCTGGCCTTTCCATGCCATTCTTCTAGCAGTCTCCATCGATTTTACAGTCCTAACCCCAGGAAGCAAGCTCCCTGGTTTGGGCTCTTCCGCGTTCGCTCGCCGCTACTTACGGAATCACTTTTGTTTTCTCTTCCTCCGGCTACTTAGATGTTTCAGTTCACCGGGTTCCCTTCCTTAACCTATGGATTCAGTTAAGGATGACAGAGGTCTTCTCTGCCGGGTTGCCCCATTCAGATATCTGCGGATCAAGGATTATTTGCATCTAACCGCAGCTTTTCGCAGCTTATCACGTCTTTCATCGGCTCTTGGTGCCAAGGCATCCGCCCTGCGCCCTATACAGCTTAACCATTTTCAGTCAGCTTATAGGAACTGTCCATTATCTTTCGATAATCTTAGTTCTCATTTCTTATGATGTATAGCGTTACTCATAAGAATGATTTATTTTTTCTTGTTTTGGATTTTCGATGTCTTTTAATCGTAGATTATATCTGGATTAAAATATTTCTCAGTATTCGGTTTTCAAGGTACAAACTTCTGACCGCTTTAGCAGTCATCAGAGACCAAAAGCTTTCTGATCTCTGATCATTGTTAAAGCTTTTTTATTGATCCGGCAGCCACCTATCCTCCCATACCGTTGCCAGTATAGTACTTTCGGCCGCCCACGTCTTAACCGTCGTGTTCGGGATGGGAACGGGTGTTTCCCATGGGCGCATCGCCACCGGAAATTTCTTGATGCCCTCGGCATCTAAACAGTAATACAACTCCCTACTTCATTCCTTCTCTTTTCCTTAGAAAGGAGGTGATCCAGCCGCAGGTTCTCCTACGGCTACCTTGTTACGACTTCACCCCAGTTATCCGACCTGCCTTCGACGGCTCTCTCCTTACGGTTAAGTCACCGGCTTCGGGCATTTCCGACTCCCATGGTGTGACGGGCGGTGTGTACAAGACCCGGGAACGTATTCACCGCAGCATGCTGATCTGCGATTACTAGCGATTCCAGCTTCGTGCAGGCGAGTTGCAGCCTACAGTCCGAACTGGGTCGTTATTTTTGAGATTTGCTCCGGATCGCTCCTTCGCTTCCCTTTGTTACGACATTGTAGCACGTGTGTGGCCCAGATCATAAGGGGCATGATGATTTGACGTCATCCCCACCTTCCTCCAGGTTATCCCTGGCAGTCTCCATAGAGTGCCCATCTTACTGCTGGCTACTATGGACAAGGGTTGCGCTCGTTGCGGGACTTAACCCAACATCTCACGACACGAGCTGACGACAACCATGCACCACCTGTCTCAGATGTCCCGAAGGACTAAATGCATTACCACTTATTCATCTGGATCTCAAGATCTGGTAAGGTTCTTCGCGTTGCTTCGAATTAAACCACATGCTCCACCGCTTGTGCGGGTCCCCGTCAATTCCTTTGAGTTTCATTCTTGCGAACGTACTCCCCAGGTGGAATACTTACTGCGTTAGCGACGGCACTGAATGCCTATGGCACCCAACACCTAGTATTCATCGTTTACCGCGTGGACTACCAGGGTATCTAATCCTGTTTGCTCCCCACGCCTTCGAGCCTCAACGTCAGTTGCTGTCCAGTAAGCCGCCTTCGCCACCGATGTTCCTCCTAATATCTACGCATTTCACCGCTACACTAGGAATTCCGCTTACCTCTCCAGTACTCTAGTCAAACAGTTTCCAAAGCAAGCCCACGGTTGAGCCGTGGGGTTTCACTTCAGACTTGCTTGACCGTCTGCGCTCCCTTTACACCCAGTAAATCCGGATAACGCTTGCCCCCTACGTATTACCGCGGCTGCTGGCACGTAGTTAGCCGGGGCTTCTTAGTCAGGTACCGTCATCTCTCTTTCGAGCCTTTCTTCCCTGCTGATAGAGCTTTACATACCGAAATACTTCTTCACTCACGCGGCGTCGCTGCATCAGAGTTTCCTCCATTGTGCAATATCCCCCACTGCTGCCTCCCGTAGGAGTTTGGGCCGTGTCTCAGTCCCAATGTGGCCGTCCGACCTCTCAGTCCGGCTACAGATCGTTGCTTTGGTGGGCCGTTACCCCGCCAACTGGCTAATCTGACGCGGGCCCATCTCATACCACCGGAGTTTTTCACACTGAGTCATGCGACTCTGTGCGCTTATGCGGTATTAACAGCCGTTTCCAACTGTTATCCCCCAGTATGAGGCAGGTTGCCCACGCGTTACTCACCCGTCCGCCACTAAGATACAACAAGCTTTGACCGAAGTCTCTGCAGCGTTATATCTCCGTTCGACTTGCATGTGTTAGGCACGCCGCCAGCGTTCATCCTGAGCCAGGATCGAACTCTCACGTTTAAAAGTTTGATCAGGCTAGAACTAAGCTTGGCTTTTGTTCTGTCCGTTATTTACTAATTCTTTGTTCTGAATAATTCTCTTGGAATTTTTCAGGGTTGCATTACTGTTTATTTGTCAAGGAACTTTGTTGTAGCTCTCGGCTGCAACTCATTTAGAATAACACAGCTTCAAGTTCTTGTCAACAACTTTTTAAATTTTGTTTCTGCCCTTTTCGAAAACAGTTACCGGGTCAAAGCCTCTTTCTATAAGTAACTGCCCTTCCGCAACGGGCAAGAGCTATTATAGCAAAGCGATTTTATAAATGCAACACCTTTTTTAAGATTTATTAAAAAAGTTATAAACTCACTAGATATAGACGCTTTAGCTGATATTTCATCCTAATTATAGTGTTGTATTTAAATCATTCAGATTGCTTTCATGTTGTTTTATACGAATGAATTTCTACTCTGGCAATCTTCCTATCGAATAAAAAAACTCCTAAGAACTATTGTCCTTAGGAGCTATGAGCTAAACGGAGAAAGCGGGATTTGAACCCGCGCACCGCGCGAACGGTCTACACCCTTAGCAGGGGCGCCTCTTCAGCCACTTGAGTATTTCTCCATGCCTGAATTCCTCTACCAATATGTGGTTTGAATTCTTGCGCCTGCAATAATCAAGACGCAAGTGTAATTATACAAAGGTGTAATGCCTTTGTCAATCAGTTTGTATTATTTTATCTGTATCTTTTTGGTATATTGGTCACTCATACAAGGTAATGACAATTGATCAATAGTCTTTGTTCAACTCTGTGATTTGTTATACAGATCATTGCCCTCTGAATCTATAACAACAATCGCCGGAAAATCTTTAACTTTCAATCGCCTGATAGCTTCTGTTCCCAAGTCATCATAAGCAACCACTTCAGATTGTACTATAGCCTTTGAAAGAAGAGCACCCGCTCCTCCTATAGCAGCAAAATACACTGAGCTATTTCTGACTATGGCTTCCTTTACTTCTGCCGACCTTTTTCCCTTACCAATCATTCCGCCAAGTCCAAGATCCAAAAGATCCGGAGTATACTTATCCATCCTGCTTGCTGTAGTAGGACCGGCAGACCCGATTGGCCTTCCTTCTCTCGCCGGAGATGGTCCCATATAATATATGATATTGTCTTTTATATCTATAGGTAATTCTCCGCCCTTGGCGAGTATTTCAGCCATTCTCTTATGAGCAGCGTCTCTGGCTGTATAAATAGTTCCGGTTATATATACCATGTCGCCTATCTTAAGTTTTTTGACTACCTCTTTATCAAGTGGTGCATGAATGTTTAATTCCATAATAAAAAGTGCTCCGTACGTTATCATATTTCTCTGGTCACATGTCTGTTCACATGACAGCATATATTAACCGCAACAGGAAGACCTGCTATATGAGTAGCATAAGTATTAATATTTACTGCAAGCGCCGTAATCCTGCCTCCAAGGCCTGCGGGACCAATTCCTGTAGCATTTATCATATCAAGAACTTCCTCTTCCATTTTTCGGATATACTCAATATCTGAATGTTCTCCGACAGGTCTGGTAAGAGCTTCCTTTGCCATCTCTGCACATTTTTCAAATGTTCCGCCAATACCTACACCAATAACCATTGGTGGACAGGCGTTAGGTCCTGCATCCTTAACGGCCTGAACTATAGCATTTTTAACGCCGTCCTCTCCGTCTGCAGGCTTGAGCATGAAGACACGGCTCATATTCTCGCTACCAAAGCCCTTGGGTGCGCATGTGATAGTTATACTGTTACCAGGGACAATATCGTAATGGATCACTGCAGGTGTATTATCTCCTGTATTCTTTCTGATAAGAGGATCTCCCACTACTGACTTTCTGAGATATCCCTCTGTATATCCCTGTCTGACTCCCTCGTTAATTGCATCTGTGATATTGCCACCTACAAAGTGCACTTCCTGACCTACTTTAACAAAGAAAACTGCCATGCCTGTATCCTGACAGATCGGAATCTGATCTTCTCTGGCAATATCAAGGTTTTTCTGCAACTGAGAAAAAATCTGTCTTCCCAGCTCAGACTCCTCTTTATCACGGGCATCATTCAATGCTTTCTGCATATCACCAGACAGCTCATAGTTTGCATCTATGCACATCTGTCTGACTACTTTTGTGACTTCTGAAACGTCAACGTCACGCATGAAACATCCTCACTCTCCAACTATTGTTTTTCTGATTTCTACAAGCTCTTCAGCTGAAGGCTGAGTTGGTTTCCATAGAATATGCTGTCCATCATTACTGTATCTAGGAATGATATGCAGGTGAAAATGCATAACAGTCTGTCCTGCAACCGGTCCGTTATTCTGTACAAGATTAAGTCCGTCGCATCCGAGTTTCTCTTTGATTTTAGAAGCAACCTCTTTTGCCACTTTTGCAGCACCTGCAACTGTTTCCTCCGGAATTTCAAAAAGATCTGCATAGTGCGCCTTAGGGAGCACAAGTGCATGCCCTTTTGTTGCAGGGCCATTATCAAGAATAACTCTAAACTCAGAATTCTCATAAATGGTATTAGAAGGTATCTCCCCATTTGCTATCTTACAAAAAATACAATCACTCATCACGCAATTCCCTCCATGTCTTTTCTATTGTTAAATAAGATAATATTGATTATTCCAAATATGAAACCCGCTATAAATCCGCCTAAATGGGCAATTGTGTTAGCTCCTTGCTGAAAAAAACAGGCTTCAACCACAAAGAGTAGTAGAAATAGCAGTCTTACCAGCATTGATTTATCCTGTGCCAGGCTCTTGCGGTTAATTACAAGCCACACAACAAGAAATCCTACAATTCCCATCACTGCACCGCTTGCTCCAAGCGATACCCAGGTAACTTCATTTCTGACTTCATAAGCCATTGATAACAGATTACCAAAGATTCCTGCTGCCATATACATTATTCCATACGCAACATGCCCCAGGTAATTTTCTATGATTGCTCCAACCAATAGCAGAATCATCATATTATTAAACAAATGGTTTATATCCTGATGTAAAAACATTGCTGTTACAAGCCTGTGATATTCGCCATCCTGTAATACTGAGGGAGTATACATTACCCCTATCGTATAGATGAACGGAAAAAACATGCTTCCAAGCACAAATATTACAGCATTAATTATCACAAGGGCTATCGTTACATATGATGACTTGTATATTTTTTTCTGCTTCTCTATAAATTCTTGATTCTTATAATCTGAACTATCCGGCATTTATACGCATTAAGCCCTCTTAAGCCATAAGATCAAACAGCTGATCCATGCTCCTCAAAAGCTTAAAGTCTCCCTTCATCTTGATACTGCCTGCCATAAATGCTCTCTGGAATGTCATCCTGCCTTCGAGGACATCCTCAAGGATGTGCTGATCTGTAGAAATCATGACATCACATCCATCCTCGTCTCCAACATAGCAATTGCACTTACTGTTATCCACATCAATGATGATTGGCTTGGACTTAGGGCTGTCCTGTATTGTTATCTTGTATTTGGCTCTGATTCCAGTAACAGGCGTAAACTTCTTGTTAAGTAGTTTAACATATTCGTCAACATTTCCAACAGCAGTATCATCCTGTCCCATCTTATCTCTGAATATGCTCGCAAGCTCCTGAAGGTCCTCTTTCTGTGTACGAACATAATTATCGTCTGAAGCATACTCTGATAATTGTTCTGATTCCTGAGGTGTCAGATCTATGCCCTTAGCAACTGCAACTTTATTGATCACTGCCTGATTGCTTGCGGGAAAAACAGGCATTTTCTGATTGATCGTACGATAAATATTCTCTGTCTTTTTCTCTATGATCTTGGTATATTCGCTACTATTCTCAAGCTTGGTCGTATCAGCTATATAACCGCACATTCCATCACATGGAAGTCCCCCAAGCATTTCCCAGGCGGCCGCCAGACTCATCATTCCCTCGCGCTCGCCATGAGTTGTGGACATAACTACTGGTGCCATATATATTTCTTTTATATGGTCTTTGTCTCCATATAGCCAGCATGCATCCAAAAACTGCATGAGATAGCCGCCAACGCCATACCACTCTACCGTTGATGCCAGAATAATTCCATCTGCATCCTTAAGTGTATTGGGAAGCGCAGTTATACCATTTCGCTGTTCATACAGATTATACTGCTGAACTTTAACATTTAATTCCTGTAAAATAGCTGTGATCTGCGAGATAACGTATAGCGTAGGGTCATCAATTATGCCTCTGCCACCGTAATAGATATTAATCTTCATGGATACCCCCTCCAACCAGTTAAGGGTATTATACCATAATTCCGGCTTGTTAAATACTAAGGAGCGCCAATGCACAGCGTTTTTTACCTGCAGTCAAAGCATATTTTTCCGATTCTGATTTCATCTCCCTCTTCTATATAGCATTTTTCCTGTGGATTAAGTCTAAGGCCATTTCTGAAGGTTCCGTTCGTAGAACCAAGATCAACAACAGATACTCTTCCCTGGCTGTCTCTTATAAATCTGCAGTGCATTCTTGATACACTAATATCATTTATCACCTTATCTACACAGCCTTCCATTTTTCCAATAGTAATCGGGAGTTTATCAAGTGCAATCCTTATTGTTTTGGATGCGTTTCTACTATATAAAATAATATCTTTATCGCAATCTTCATCATCAGACAGCACAATTGTCTCCCCGCATTGCGGCCTGTTTCGCACTGCAGATGAGGCTGCCGATGTTACGTGAACCTGATTCCCATAGCTTTCCTCGTTCAAATACTCTTCATTTATATAATCATTGGCAAAAGAACTATCTTCTCCATAATCTAAATAGTCCTTATCTACTTCATCAAGTATCTCCTTCTCTTTCTTTTTAAATCCATGAAAGCCATTGGCAGTAATGTCTTTTACCCCCATTAAAATACCTATAAGTCCTGTGATCATAGACAAGACGATCACAACTATAGAAAGAATGTCCTCTCCCTTTGAAAGTATATAATTCATTCTGATATACATCATGGCGCACAACAGGCCCATGAACAAAAGCCCAAAAATCAGCTGAATTTTCCCATCTATTCCGGTTCTTTTTGTTTTATCGCCTAAAGCAGCGTTATCTTCAATATCATCTAAATCATCACCATATAAGTCGTCGCTGTAATCCTCCAGTTCCTGTGTATCTGTCTGCATTTGAGTCTTCCTGACAGGATTCTGTTCCTGATTACTTATGTCCGGTGCCGCTCCATTTAACACCTGCTCCAGGCAGTCCATTACAAGTGCATTTTCAGCAGACATTTTCTCAGAACATGAATATATCATTTCGACTGCTGCCTCATCATCATGGTCCACCAGCTCAAAGAGCTCATCCGCAAAGCTTCCAAAATCCGCCTGCTCTGTCTTAAACGGGCAATACATGAATTTGTACTCGTTAGTTGAAAGGTCAACATACACGCTTTTCCCATCAAGAATTACATTCTCCATTCCAAGCAGATATTCAGACAGACCTTCCAGTGCATTTTTAAAAGAGCTCAATAGATTTCTAAGCTCATCTGCATTCATTCCATTTACTGCATATCTGTCCCTCAGGCTCTGCATTGAGTTTATCTCGTAGTAAAGGTAGTTCTCGTTATTTATATTTCTGAGATCACAAGGGATAAATCCCTTTAGATTCCCTCTCTCAAGCATTCTGATCTGGTAGTGCACACCCTTTTCCAGTTCAGGCGCCTCATTTCTGATTATCAAATAATTATGTTTAAGTTCTCTATAATATCTGTATTCCATTATTACTCCTTAGTTCCTATATCCCTGATTCGTTTGACCGTCCTTATATGCCCCGGATAATCTCTCTGCTTGGCATACTCTCTGGCCTCCAGCATCCAACTTCCTTTTGGTTTCAAAAAATAGTTCCCCATAGCACCATGTCTTGTCTTTGTACTTCCGGAAACTTCTATCTCTTTTCCTGAAGTGCTGCATTCAAATTGTGGATAAGTGTTGCCATAATACTTTTTACCGGCAACAAGGTTTTTCTTCTGAGCAACTACTGCGGAGGGCTCTGTTTCTTTATCCATAGATGCTCTGAAAGCGAGAATATAGCTATCCTGAGTCAGAACGCACCTTGCATAAACGTGATTTGTAAAATATATTATCAAGGCAAAAACACAAATGACCATTGGAACTATAAAAGAGGCTTCAACCGTCATATAGCCAGGCAATTTACGCATATAAAAGCCACCCCCGTTCCGGCTGTCAAAAAAGGGATGAATGGCAGTCTGGTTTTCCTGTTTCCCTTTTTGAGCACTAATATTCCTATCGAGTAGATGCAGCTGAAAAACAGCGCAGTCATCAATCCCAGCACAGCTCTATCAAGTCCAAACACCGGGCCTAAACTCATCATCATTATGCCGTCAGCAAGGCCAAGTTCTCCTCTTGAAATAATGCTTATAAGAATCATCAATGCTCCAGGCATAAGCGACATTACATCTTCTGCTGCAAAAGAGCCGAAAACTATGGCAAGTAGCATATTCAGAAAGGCTAATACTCCGGTGCCTCCGAGCAAAAAGACTGGTATTTCCATCTTTTTAATATCTGAAATTGATGCTATTAGCATTATGAACATCACAAGTATCTGTATTATCATTTGCATTTTTTCATCCGCACCCGCTACAGGGGCCTCTACCTCCTACTTCTGAAATCGGAATTGTGTATATCTTTCTCTTGAGTCCCGGACAACTTACATTTGTATGAAACTTTTCTCCGTAATCTGTTATGAAAACATTCCCTCCAGCAACATTTCCGCCACAATACTCACATGGATAATATTTGGATCTGTCCTTATTTCTAAGCGAACCAACCTGGGAATAGGTCACACTTTTGACACTTGGCTTAAGATATCTGCAGCCCACATCCCTATGGTAAACTTCCCCATGTTCTGTGACATATACCATCTCTTCCTGAATGTCACTTAAGTCACTTCCGCCCGCTACATCATAACCAGTCCAGGCATGTCCGTAATATCTTGATTCCACCATGAAATCCTTAAAACCAATAAGCGGAATAATCGGATGAACCCTGTAATCAACCACGATATCCACTATATCCCCTCCGGTCATTATCGCTGAGGAGAGCATATTAAGACCATTTATTCCATCCATTACAGGGTTTCCGGTAAGTTTATCTTCAAGCCTTCTCTTTACCTGATATATTGCATAACCGCTAAGAGCCCCTACCTCAGCGGCTCCGCCGTTATTAACACCTATCAGATCCTCACCCTCCCTGATGTCGTAGGCCATAATAGTTACTTCATTACCGATCTGATGAAGAACGCCTTCCATTTCTGACTGAACCCTGATAATTTCTATTGCTCCGATGATATTCACAAAGAAAAAGATAAAGAGTGGAAGTGCGATAGATGCCTCAAGGGTCATGGACGCAGATAAAGACACTTCCTTAAGGAATCTGATTGTCTGGAGTAAATATCTTGCTTTTATTATTTTTTTATCGGAAGTGCCCTTAATTCCATCCACGACCTCCTTCTGACATCTGTCGCCTCTTTTACCTCTCATACCCATATATCCTTTCTATACTTGCTTCATATCCGTATCTAGTTCCTATTTCAAGCTCAGCCCTTATTATGTCTACGCAGTAATCCAGCTTAAATGAGCTATTTCCATCCGTTCGCCTTACATCCATCTCTATTACATCCGCCATTCTCCTTAGCTTCGTCCCTGCATCAGTCAAAAACAGTTTCATCCTGAGATAATCCTGATAATAAAGTCCTTCCCCACAATCACTCCCCAAGTGATCTCTAAAGGAGAACATATTAGTAAGGCTCAATTTCCATGTTGAATCAGATTTAAAAAGTGGAACTCTTCCTCCCGAAAAGAGGATATGAAGATCAGATATAGACTCAGCAAAAGTCCATGCAAAAAGAATTGAATATTTGATAGGGTCTTTTAATTCCGGCAAAAACAGTATTATTGAAAGTGCGCTCGCCAGAAGTTCAGCCTCGCTTACCTTGGCTTCGCATCCAAATAAATACAGCATATTCGATGCCTGCCTCCAAAAGAGCAGAGTTCTGGCCATCTTCTCAAGGTTTGCATAATCACTATCCTGACCATATGCCAAATATTCAAGCTGATACTTAAGAAGCGATTTCTCAAATTCTGCTCCGTATCTACTACATTTCTCATAATAGTACTGATCAAAAATCAGGTTTTGTCCGCCGCTTATCCCTGATTCATCAAGCCCTGTTCCCCTGTTAAGATCTCTGTGAGAGGCATAGTCCTGCAAATTCACTCTTACTGTCGATATTGATGACTTATCTTTAATAGCGAGATTTAGCGCACCAATTCCTCTTTGGGAGTTTACAACATCAGCAGGATTACCTATGGATATTATCTCTTTTTCGCCATTCTCTTTTTCTATGACCGGAAGCTCATAAGAATCTATAAGTTCCTGGTTTTCTCTGGCTAGTTCATCCACATCTATAGTGTCCAGTTCACCACTCTGAAGGCTTCCTACATTTTCAAGGACGCTGCTCATAAGGTTCCCTATGGGCTCTCCTTCCATGTAAGCCATTATCTGCCTTGACAGCACAGCCATATTATTATCTGTCGCCACCGAATATCCTGAGATCCTTGCATCTTTGCAGTACATAGCGGTCATCGTCTGTGCATTCATAAGGCCTCCAGCCCTGCTCCTGTCAAAATTCTTCTGTGCATAATTTCTAAGATGCTCCTGAACATTTGTTATAGAGTGATTCCCTGTTCCATAGGAAGCATCTACCATAAGAAGTCCATATTGCTCATATAGCGCTCTGCTATACTCAGACAACACGGAATTTAATGAAATATCTGCTACACATTCCGTTTTCATGCGGACCGCACCGATCCTGGCTCCCTGAAAAAGAGCCAGTACCAGTGACAGTATTATCATGATCGACAATGACAGAAAAACTGTTATATATCCTTTAATTTGTGATTTCACGAGTTTCTTCCCTGATGGTCTTAAAGACATCTTCTACAATTCCTGAAATCTGCTTCTTAAATACAATTACAAGTCCGATCAATACTACGATTATCAGAATAACCTCTACAGTTCCCATTCCGGCTTCATCATTCCAGAATGCCTTGATACCTCCTGTGATCCTGTTTCCAATACTTCTTGCTTTATTCTGTAATTCCTTCATTTTTTCTCCTCTTTTCTTATGTGTTTGTCTTTTATTGCATTTACATTTTCTTCTTTAGAATGTCATATATGCCGGGATCATGATTATTATCATTACGATCATCAGCATTAACATCATTGGCAAAAGAAGCTTAGTTCCCGCTTCTTCTCCGGCTTTTCTTGCCCTGTCCAGCCTATCTTCCTGTGACTTCCTTGCCTCTTCGTTTAACAGGCGCAGCAGTTCACTGTTTCCTTTCCTAAGATTCTGAGATAGCAGCGTACTTAGTCTTGTATACTGCTGTCCTCCGCATCTATAGCCAAATTCCTCATAGGCATCACTTTCTGATTTGCCTGCAGCTAGTTCTCTTGTGGTTCTAAGAAGCTCTTCATAAGCAAAGCTCTTTTCCTGCCCAGCTTTTAGTTTGGCAACATAATTCTCAGAGAGCTTACCGATAATATTTCTCATAGTCATTCCCGCACCAAGATATAGAACCATTTGAGAGACAAGTCCAGGATAATCCTTTAAAAGCCCCTCGTTTCTTTTCTCAATTTGCTTGGCAAGCTCTTTGTCTTTGAGCACAAAACTGGCAGCGCCTGCTATCAGGAGTATAAAAAGAAGTGTGATGCTGTTATCTTCTTCTTTTTCCTTCCATGTAATCCTGCTATTATCGTACTCAAGTGGCAGCGCCATCTGATCATCATAACGAGACTTATTGTTGCTTCTTTCAATCAGTGTTTTTATCTCTTTCTGAACAATCTCTACTGCCGTAAGCTTCCTATGAACGACATTGGCATATAGCACCTGTTCCCAGGTATTACCGTTGTATTTATAGGTTGCAGTCAGTGTTATGACTTTGCCTTTTTCCGGCACGTAGTCCCAATCGATTTCTCCATCGTACTTGCAAACATCCTGGTCATCTATTTTCCATGAAATATCAAATGGATACCCTTCAACTTTCCTGATAAGGTTAAGATTCTCAGTAACTTTCTCCAAAGACTCATTCTGTCCAAGTATAGTGGTCTCCAGCTTTGCGCTGGCTTCTTCAAACAAGTTCTGCGCTTCCTCTTTGGTGTATAGCTTTTCATCTATTGTCACATTAAACTCGCCAAGCACGTCACCATTTTCGTCATTGGCAATCAGAGTTGTTGCAAGTGCGCCTTCTCCAGGAGCCTTTCTATCTATCAGATTCCCGTCGTGTATCACTCCTCCAAAGACTGTTTGAAAGTGCAGCAGTATTGCAAGTAAGCTTCCGCAAAGAGACAATATCAGAACTACACTGATCTTTTGCGCATAGTAATCAGCTTCAAGTTTATCTGCCGCCTGTTCTTTATTAAGTGTTGTTAACTGCGTCCTGACTTTCCGGGCACTGTAAATTTTTTTCCTGTTCTTAAGTATTCCGTAAACATAAAGTGATATCCTGTAAAAGACCTTGGAAATACCTGTTTCGTTTATTTCCCATGGAATCTTTGTCTTTTGGGACATTATTCCAAGGGCCAGTACAACCGCAGGAATTATCAAATAAACTATTACTATCATTCTTATCCCCTTTTTAAATGGAAATATTTACGATTTTCTCAGAAAGATAATACGAGATGCAGTAGATAACCATACAAACTGCCATTAGACATATTCCCAAAACATTGTGGTAAAGCGCATCAAAGAATCCGGGACTTGTAATACTGATATAGAAAATAATAAAAAAAGGCACCATGTTCATTATTCTGGCTTCCAGCCTTTTAGCACTTATCAGGACCTCAATCTCTTTTTCCACTTCCAGCTTTCCCGAAATCACACTGATAGTTCTATCAATGATTTCCGTCATATTTCCGCCATTTCTCTTAGCAACTGAAAACACAAGAGCAAAATCCTGTATATCAGTATTAGTTGTTTCTTTTCCCATACCAAAGATCAGTTTTTCTAAAGGAACATTGTTTCTAAGCCCCTTACTGATCCTTGACAGATAAAAAGATATATCGCTATTTTTTCCATACAACAGATCCATGTCTCTCCTTGCTTCCATAAATGCATTCTCAATTGAAAAACCTGCTTTTAAGCTGGTAAGCACTGAGAAAATCGCATCTTTAAACTGTATTCCAATCAGTCTGCACTTTTTATTTTTCTGATTTTTCCTCTGCATAAGAGTCCATGGAATAGCTATCGGAGAAATAATCCCCACAGCAATCCATGAGTCAAAAAACAATCGGCCAAACATGATAGCAATTAGCAGTCCCTGCAACAGATAGATAATATCCCCCCTATGAGGACGGAAGTTCAAAGCCTGCTGCCACAAGCTTTTCAGTATTTTTAATTTCACCTAGTTTCCTCCACTCTCCCTTAACCTTCTCATTCGAATTATTATTGCTCTCCACAAATCTAAACAGTGGATTTAATCTGATCCTACCGGCCCCATCAAGCTCTTTTTCCACCTCACTGATTTCAAGAACTTTTCTTGACCTGTCGCGAAGTCTGCCAAGGTGAACGATGATATCAATTCCGGCAGCGATCTGTCCTCTGACAGCAGTTAGCGGTAGTTCCCCCATCCCCATCAGGCTCATGGTCTCAAGTCTATACAGCATATCGTAAGCGCTGTTGGCATGTCCCGTACTCATTGACATATGGCCGGTATTCATAGCCTGCAACATATCAACGCATTCTCCGCCTCTGACTTCCCCAACAATAACCCAGTCCGGGCGCATTCTAAGAGATGATTTGATCAAGTCTCTTATTGTGATAGGCGCGCAGCCTTCCACATTGGCATTTCTTGCTTCAAGACGTACCAGATTGGGAACTCCCATTATCTGTAGCTCCGCAGAATCTTCTATTGTCAACACTCTTAAATCCTTGGGGATAAAATCCGACAATGCATTTAGAAAGGTGGTCTTGCCTGAGCCTGTACCACCTGAAATAAAGATGTTGTAACCTGACTTTACAAGAATGCCCAGGTATTCGCACAAATATGGTGATATTGATCCTAAAGATATAAGTCTCTCAATATCTATAGGCTTATCCGGAAATCGTCTTATTGTTATGATTGGTCCATTAAGGGCTACCGGATCCAGCACAATGTTTACGCGGCTACCGTTTGATAATCTTGCATCAACTATGGGCTGAGACTGATTGACAACTCTGTTGCAAGAGGCAACTATCTGCTGGATAACATCTTCAAGTTTTTCTCCTGACTCAAACTTTCCGTTAAATCTTGATAGAGATCCGTTTTTCTCAATAAAGATATTGTCAGTACCATTGACCATGATTTCCGTGACTTGCGGATCATCCACCAGTTGCTGCAAAACATCAAGTTTCCTTATGGAATTGAAAATCTGCATTCTAAGGCGCTTTCTGTCCTCAACAGAAACAGCCAGATGGCGTAATCTTTCGGATAGTCTCTGATCTACAAGTCCATACATTTCTTCGTCGGAAATGTCTCTGGAATAGTCAATAGAGCTTATAATCTCCTGCCGAAGGCTTCTTTTCAGGCTCTCAAGCTTCTGATCCATCTGTTATTCCCTCACTTATAAGAAGCCCTTCTATAAAGTCGTTATATTCGCTTCTATCTCTGATATCCGGCACCCTGCACTTAACAAGTTTTTCCCTGAGCTCTTCCATTTCGCCTTGAAGAAGAAGATCTTCAAAAAGCTTTATTTTATACTGATCCGCACTGTATTGTCTGGTAATAGTTATAAGCCTGTTACTAAGAGCTGCTATATCAAAAAAGTCACCGGGATGCTCTGTGAGGTCTACTACTATATAGTCATAACCACATTCGTTTGCCAAAAGGTTGTAGAGCTGCTTAACCTTGAAACAATCGATTTCTTTGATCTGCATCGCAGTTCTGGCAGGCATGACATAATCAACTCCGTTTTTTGTCTTTTTAATTTTCTGAAGATGAAGGCCAAATTTCTCCGGTTCCAGATCCGCATAGTACATGAGATCTGTAATATCTTCATCACTTGTAACCCCCAGAATCTGTGGCAATGTGGAAAAACTCTCAAAGCTCAGAAAAATAACTTTTGCGCCCTGTGCCAGTTTCTCAGAGATATTGACTGCAAGCGTTGTCTGACCGCACTTCGACAAAGGTGAATAAAGACTTAGAACTTTGCCTTTTCCCGGAGATGCCTCTATTCCAAGGCCGGAAAACTCTTCAGCATCATCAGCGCAAAAGCTCACGATTTCCTTGGAGATCATCGATGCAGGCTGATACTTACTGACAAACTTTTTATTTATATCATTTCCACCCTGATCCATTACTATGCTGCTTCCGCCAAAGCCTTCGTCAAGAACTATCATATTCCGCACATGACCATATAATCTGCGTTCATCAATACCTTCAAGAGCACTCTCTGCAATCATCAAAAGAGATGCCTTTGTCTTATTTATGAACTTTTCCATCAAGTCGCAATCAGTAAAAGAAAAGATATCAAAACCAAGTCCCAGGTTACTCCTTAAAAACTCATCCAACCTCCTGCAATAAATTTCGTCTTCATCGCAAATCACAAGTTTCAATCTGTTCATACAATTCCTCCCAGGACAAGAATAGTGCTGGCAAAGACGGGAACCGCAAAGTGCAAGGTTTTCTTTTCCCTCTTAAATATGATGATCACCAATGAAATTGCTCCTGCAATCAGGAAAGAAAATAAGATACAGGAATATAATTCCTGAAATGACAAAAAAGATGCTGTAGATAGTAATAATTTTACGTCGCCGGCAGCAATGCCTTTTAACCAGTAAATTGGCATCAATACCAAAAATGCTGTTAAAGTCGCCATAAGTGCTTCCGCGAATCTCCCGCCGCCTTGTATCAAAGCAGCGATCAGGCCTGTAAGAAGACCAGGCACTACCCAAACATTATAAATCTTGTCTTTGTACAGATCAGTAATGACTGCTCCTGACAAAAACAAAAGCAAAACCGCTCTAATCTTTATCCACTCCTTTCAAAGTATTTGTCGAGCTCGCGATTTAAGAATTTAGCACCATAGTATTTTTTTGTAAACCCCTGCAAATTTCGTGTTTATGAACTAGCATTAATTTTTTGTTCGATTGGAATCGAACACTTTTACATTTAATGCCAGCACAGAAAAAGAGCGGGATCAGATGCTTTTTTTCAAGTATCCTTCTCTTTCCGCTCTTTTGAATAACGTATTATTCTACTCTATTTATTATTAATACAAGCTGTAAAATTAATATTCTTAAGATTTTCTTAAGCTCTGTAGCCTCGGTTCATTGAAGAAGCAGTAACGTCTTCATTTAAGCTATATTTGCCATAGGTAAGACCAGCATAAACTGTCTGTGTATTTCCCATTGTCGGCTCGCTGACATCAAGAGCCTCAATCTCTTTGTATGCTGCATGAAGCAGTTTAAAATTCTGCTTTACTTTATCAAGTCTTCCTCTGCTGTTATGAACACCTGCCGCTGTCAGCTCTGTCTTAAAAAAGATATAGAGTTTATGAAGCATTCTGCCAAGCTCAATTCTGCGATTCACTGACCTGATAAGCTCATCGATCACGCTCTGGGCATACTGAAGGTTTCGTTCTGTCAAATCTCTTTTTCCTAGGTCCATTGCTTCCTCAGCGTCGCTTATATAGTCAATCACCATCTCATACAATATTGTGATCATCTGCGTCTTGTTAGCCTGAGTGATCTTAAGTGTATATTCCTGCTTTTTTTCCTGAGTCATAGCCTATCCTCACCTTCGTATACATAGTCAATTACTGAAGCAGCTGTAAAACCTGAGAAGGTCTTTCATTGGCCTGTGCCATCATTGAAATACCAGCCTGGGAAAGAACCTGCTGCGTTGAATAAACAGTCATTTCCTCAGCCATATCGACATCCATAATTCTGGAATAAGCAGCTGTCATGTTTTCAACTGTAATATCCAGACTGCTGGAGGTATGCTCAAGTCTGTTCTGATAAGAGCCCAGTCTGCTTCGGATTGAGCTGATATTGGCAAGGGCCCCTTTTACTTCCTCAATTGCTTCAAGAGCACCTTCAGGGTTCGCCATATCAAGATTATAAATGCCAAGTGTTGTGAGATTAACCTTAGGAATTCTGATATCGAGTGTCTGTCCCTCGTTTGCTCCAACCTGCATTGTCATTGCACCGCTTGCGGTAAGATCAACAAATAATGTATCGCTTAACGATCTGTCAATCTGGATATCAATTTTCTTTCCTGTACTGTCACGAAGAGTCAATACATCCTCATTGACGGATGCGATCATACCATTATTCATATATGAGGTTGTGGTGCCATCGTCATTAACTCTCTCGATCTTAATAGCCTTGTCACTATCATTTTCAAAGAATATTCCCTGTTTATCTACACCTGTTGTTCCTGTAAGATGCAGGTAGGAAACGTCTATTCCTGTAATTTTGTAAACTCCGGCTTCTACAACATCCGAATAATTAACAACCTTGACTGATGCATCAGTCTGAGATCCTGCAAAGGTATCACCAATAGTTGCATACCCCTTTAAATCGAAGGTTCCATCAAGGATACTCTGACCATTGAACTGAGTTGTTTGAGCCATCCTTTCAATTTCTTCTTTTAAAAGAGATGCTTCCTCCTGGATTGCTTCCCTATCAGAATTTGTAAGAGTTCCATTACTTGCCTGAACCGCAAGTTGATTCATTCTCTGGAGAATTTCCTGAATCTCGGAAAGAGATCCATCTGCAACCTGAACAATTGAAATACCATCATTGGAGGTATCACCGGCAACACCGAGTCCTTCAATCTGTGAATTCATTCTTCTGGACATCGCAAGACCTGAAGGATTATCCTTGGCGTTGGCGATTTTCAAACCGCTGGATAATCTCTCCAGTGATTCAGATAAAAGAGTATCATTACGCTGAAGCGCATTATTAGCGATCATCGCTGACACATTATAATTGATTTTCATTTCTACCTCCTTAGAGAGCCTCTATAAATGCTTTTGCCATAGACAGTAAAGTACTAGTGTCTGTAATATTCTTTTGATTGCCATCCGTGGCATTTGCATTAGCTGTTCCTACTGAGATAGGCTGTGTCTGCGCATGGTAAAGGATTGCTATTTTTTCCTGACTTACGCCAGAATCCCTTAGTTTCTCAGCCAATTTAACGCACATTTTAGATCTAACGCTTTCCAGATATTCTACTTCTTCCGTGCTCTGACCATAAGTCGTGGTGATCATTCCACTGACTATACCATTCTTTTCATATAAAGTGGCTGTGATCAGGCCATAGGAATAAGTCTGAATACTGGCTTCCATCCGTGAATCCATGCTTTCGTCATTCTTTAGGGTAATATGCATGGAAATCTTTTGCCCTTCAATCTCGACAGGTACATCGAAGGTGCCCCTTTCGGAGCCTGCGCTCATAACGGTAAGTCGTCTCTGCATGAGGTTTATTGCCCTTACGTCAATATAATTGTCATCCTCATCCATAAGCAGTTCTTCCAAGCCATCAGAAATGTTCAAAAGAGCATTCTTATAAACGTCTTCATAATTCTGCCCACCAAGAGCGTCCACCAGCAAATTCTGCTCTTTGGTGGCCATCTCTTTTAACAGCTCTTCCGATTTCTGCCATATTGTTCCGTTCTTGCGGTCTCTTCTATTGGAGATCATTGCTTCCAGGTTACTGAAATTTGCTTCGATCTGAAGATTCTTAAGCTCTTCAAACGAATTATCCGCATCCTTGACCTGCGTGGTCTCCCTTATCTGCCTGACAACTTCGCCAGCATATTCCTTTTCGAGTTCCTCTGATACCCCAGCCTCTTGCAGGTCCTTCGCAAGTTTTGGTAAAAGAGTATTCTCATCAGGCTTAGCCTTTTGAAGTTTCTCGGGCTCAAGATTCTCATATACTATATCGGCCTGTGAACGATAAAACCTAAAGGCCGAACTGATTTGTTCATCAATTTTTAATTGCCCTGTTCCATCTGATGCACTAATGCCTCCAAAATCATCATCAACTACATAATCAAGTCCTCGCTTTGATGACTTCTGAGTTCTAGTAGCTGTTAAAAGATTTCCCAGTGTCATTCTGCCGCCGGTCTTAAGCACAGAACCTATCGCCTGGTAGTCTCCTGTTTTGATCGTATGGAACAGTCTGTAAATTCCTATAAAGGATTCTTTCTCTGCTTCTGTAATATCATTTTGGTGCTCAAGCTTATATAGGAACTTGGCATATTTCTCATCAGACTTAGAGCCGCCCCTGTCAGAAGAATCGCCCTCAAAATTTTTATCAAGGTGCTCCGATAGTTCCTCAATCGTCATGCCAAGAGGATTTCTTCCCTCTCTGATAATATCAAGCACAGCACCCGGCTTAAGCCTTTCTAATGTGGACTTTAGCATCTGATCCCAGGATCTTACCTTCTCAAAATTCTCTTTGGTCATTTCCATGGTGTTGTATCCTAGGATCCTGACAGCCCTTCTGTTCTCCTCGCTGATTTCCTGATCCATATCTTTGAGGATTTCATCCACATTTCTAAATGCCTTTTTAATGCTATCTCCAAGGTCTGCTCTGGGTGCAGTCATCATAGGCTCATAGCCTTTTTGAGCTTCCTGATAGCGCATCTGCAACTTCCTGGAAGCATCGCTGATCCCCCAGAGTGTTGCTGTATCCATCTCTCCAAGCATTGCGCCTGAAATGTCGGCAGGACCATTACTAATAATTCTTACACTACTGATTGTCGCGCTCAGGAGATAGCTCTTATTCTGCGGTGTAACATTAGTGATCTTGTCTATTGCAACTCCTGCTGTTTCGCAGGCAAGATCACCAAGGAGATTATGAAGCTTTTCAATAAGCTGCTCCATCGGCGCTGTATCTATGGAAAATCCACTTGAAAGAAGCTGTCTGTTAGCTTCAACAGTCATCCGCAGTCTAACTTCTTCAAGCTGCATTCTGGCCTGGATAAAGCGCGGATCTTCGGTACCTACGTTACAGCCCTCTGCATATGCAGGATCTGCACCGCATTTTCCTGACTCGTTTATCAGATTAAAGAGATTTATCTCTTTTCCCGATTGTATTCCTGTTCTGATTCCATCATCAGTTATATTTTTTGTTTCATTTTTAAGATCAATTGCTTTGGAATAAAGGCTTCTTGGATCTGCAATATCTGCTGATGTAGCCTTGTGTCCGTCAGCAATCGCCGAGGCAATTGCCTTCGCGGCAGTTTCTTCTGAAATAGGAAAAGAGATTTCTTTTACCTTATGTGCACAATTAAGCGTTTCAGGTGTAAGCGGTATCCCCTGTCTTATTGTCCACTTTGCTTCCTCTCTGACCAGCTCGCTATCTTTATCAAGTCCCGCCTCTTCAATTATCTTATCTATCTGCCCATCGAGCTGTTCCCAATCGTAGTTTTCTGCTTTCTGAGCATAATAACCACCTGCATCCTGCGCATAGAATCCTCTTGCGGCCGCATTCTGGCCATTGGTACTGTGAGAAGCAAGATAGATATTCTCAATGCTGCTTCTCATGTTATTGTGTACCAGATATTTAACTGCAGCGTCATCAAGTCCCTGTATATCAGAGACTTCTGAGTAAGCTACGCTTGCTGCTTTTATATTTTCGTATGTAACCGGGATGTCATTTTCATGAAAGCTCTTTTGAAGTTCCTGTGCAAAAGACATGCTGCCTGTGATCCTTGCCAGTTTATCGAGGCTCATATTGTCGTTAAAGCCTACAATTTCTCTGCCGGACTCCAAAAGAACACTCTTGATCTTATCAAGAATGGTCACAGTTTCAGTACTGTCCATATTTTTAATATCAAATCCATCCCGAGAAGCTTTTGCATAATCCTCCTCAGACATGGTATTTGATAAAAGAGCCATATAGTTATGCTGTGTCAAAACGTCCGTGTTTTCAGCCATTTCACTGATATTCTCAGCGTTTTTGGCCTGACAGGCATAAGCATTATTACTGAAAATGCTTGAATCAAGCTGTATACTTACAGGTTCAGTAATTACAGATCTTGATCCGCCGGCTTTGGAAGCGAAAGTCTCCTTTGGTTCCATCCCAAGGATATACAAACTCTCGTCCTTGCCGTGGCCGGTAATTGCCTGAAAGTTTATATTCATCTTTTTTCCTCATTAACAAAAATGGTGATGAACATATTGTCCATCACCATTTATTTCGGCTTAGTTTTTAAAATCTTTAATTCTTTGTTTTCTTCGTCTGAAAAACAAATACTTCTGCGCCGTAAGGCGGAAGATCAAATTCTATGCTGTAATCCTTGTAATCACACAGACCTTTTACTGCCTTGATCTTATCGGGAACGCTACTGCCACTGCCGCCATAGCACTCCTTGGCACTGTCGAGAATCTTTGTATAGGTTCCATCAAATGGAACACCTACCTTAAAGCCCTTTCTCTCCATTGGTGTCATATTAAGAACAAAGAGAATATTGTCCTTGCCATTAGATGCCCTACGGTAGAAACTATAGGTGCTGCGCTCCTTGTCGTCGGCATTTATCCACTCAAAGCCGCCCCAGTCATTATCTACTTCATAGAGAGCAGGATATTTTCTGTATATTTCCAGAAGTTTACCTACATAGTCCTTCATTCCTCTGTTAAGGTCGTTCTCCAAGAGGAACCAGTCAAGTTCTCTCTTCTCGCTCCATTCTCTTTCCTGACCAAAATCCTGTCCCATAAAGAGGAGCTTTTTACCTGAGTGACCAAACATGTAGGTATAACCAACTCTTAGGTTAGCATATTTATCAACCTTGTATCCTGGCATCTTCTCTACCATTGAGCACTTAAGGTGTACGACCTCGTCGTGAGACAATGGCAAAATGTAATTCTCTGAATCATTGTAGCTCATTGCAAAAGTCATCATGTAATGAGCACCCTGTCTAAAGTATGGATCAAGCTTCATGTATTCGCAGAAGTCATGCATCCATCCCATGTTCCACTTGAACGCAAAACCAAGACCATCCTCCTCTGGCGGAGCAGTAACCTTGGGCCACGCTGTAGACTCCTCAGCTATAGTGAGAATATTAGGGTATGTTCCCCTTACTACGCTGTTAAAATGTTTAAAGAACTCGATAGCATCGAGGTTCTTGTTATCTCCATATTTATTTGGAACCCACTGTCCATCTTTTTTGCCATAATCAAGATAGAGCATTGAAGCAACTGCATCTACCCTAAGTCCATCAATATGGAACTTGCGGATCCAGTATAAAGCATTGGCGATAAGGAAGTTCTTGACTTCCGGCTTGGCCAGATTGAATATCTTGGTTCCCCAGTCAGGATGTTCTCCCTTGCGAGGATCCGGATCTTCATAAATACATGTTCCGTCAAAGCATGCAAGACCAAATTCATCCGGACAGAAATGGGCCGGAACCCAATCGAGAATTACGCCGATTCCATGCTTGTGGAGCTGGTTGATCAGATACATAAAGTCTGTTGGCTCGCCATATCTGGCTGTAGGTGCATAGTAGCCAGTAACCTGATAGCCCCAGGATCCATCAAAAGGATGCTCAGCTATTCCAATCAGCTCTATATGTGTATACTTCATCTCCTTGAGGTATTCCACAATTCTGTCAGCGAATTGTCTATATGTATAGAAACCGTCCTCTGTGCCATCAGGATGTTTCATCCATGAGCCTATATGGCATTCATAGATGGCTATAGGCTGACGGTTCATATCTTTACCCTTAAGTGATTCATACCACTTGGAATCTGACCACTTAAAGCCTGAAAGATCTGTTGTTCTGGAAGCATTACCCGGCCTAAGTTCTGCATAATTCGCATAAGGATCAGCCTTGTAAAGCTTTCTTCCATCCTGAGCTGTAATGAGGAATTTGTATAAAGCTCCTATTGCTACTCCCGGAATGAACAAAGTCCAGATGTTACCTGTTTTGCTCCTCTTCATTTGATGGGCATTTTCATCCCAACCATTAAAGTCACCTACTACATGCACATCTGCAGCATTTGGTGCCCATACTGCAAAAAAGAATCCTTTTTTGCCCTTTTCTTCTGATGGATGAGCTCCCAATTTATCATAAATATCGTAATGTGTGCCCTGTCCAAATAAGTACTCGTCGTCCTCAGATATAAAAACCTTTTGACTCATAAATAACCCCCTCAGTTTATTTGTTACTTATTCCTTAGCGCATAAAATCTTTTTCTCTTAAGATGACCATGTCATTCTCATCATATCTCTTGTTGACAAGAACATCCACAAAGTGAGCAACTGAGCGCTTCTCTGCGTAGTAGATAGCATCATCCACAATATCCTTGACCTCTGCAACTGTCACCTCATGGTCAAGCGTCTGCCTCTCTGAAATTCTGGTATGAAGAGCAAGTATACCAAGATTATCAATAGCATACTCTTTTTCATAAGCGTACTGCCTTGCATAAGCAACAAGCGAATCATCATCAAGAGCCTGAATATCAACTCTGACATTAAAGCTCTGCTTAAGTGATGGATTCTTATCAAGGAATCTGTCCATATCTTCCTTGGTATCTTCCATAATAATAATGAGCCCCTTGTTCTCTTCCTGAAGAATTCCAAGAAGTTCATTGACTGTTTCCTGGTTAAGATCTGCAGCTCTCTGAATGATCAACGCACCATTTGCCAGCTTGTCAAAAATGCTGCTGGTACTCTTCTTGTTAAGAGTATTGGCTGTGATCTTGGCAACCTTGCCACTGAAATTGGAATCAGAAGCCTGTACTGCCTTAATAAGTCCCTTGGCAAGGTTAACAGTTCCTGCCCCCTCTTCGCCTGTGACGATAGCATTTCCTGTAAACGCATCCATGCTGAGATTATCAATTGCATTAATAATCTGTCTTCTGGATTTCTTGTGATGGATGTATGGTCCAAAGAGCTCTTTTTCCTCAGGAGTCATTGTCCTGACACGCTCTTCAATTTCTCTATTACCAAGATGCTTCTTGCCTGATTCTGTATCGGTCTTGGAATTCTCAGCCTTATCTTCATTAGCCGATTTCTGCGTCTTATCAACCTTAGGAAGAGGACCTGTTTGAGATTCCTCTGCAGGCTCATTATCTGATTCTTCTTCAGAATCCTGTTCTTCTGTATCAGAATCTGACTCATCGGCTTCATCCTGATCGTCGCTGTCAACATCATCTGAATCAACTGTGCCTGCATCAGCTTCTGTCTCATCTGATGTCTGTTCGTTTTCAGCTTCTTTTTCCTGCTCATCCCTGGCTACAGCTGCAAGTTCCTGCTCGACTGTATCTCTGTCTGCATCAACCTCCTCAGGTGTTTCCTCAGGAATTTTATCAAGTTCTGCAGAATCTGATATCGGAAGTTCCTCTTGTTCAGCTTCATCTATTACTTCATCAACTGCTGCGTTAATGACATCTTCTTTGTTAACAGACCAGTCGCCTCTTCCGGAAGCCTTTTCGTACTGTTCCTTTTTAAGAGCATCTGTGATAGCCTTCTCAATCTTCTCCTGAAGGCCTTCTCTTGTCTGCTCATCAAAATCAGCAAACATATTGCCTGTTTCGTCTGCAACTCTTTTCTTAACTGCTGCAAACTGCTTCTCTTGCTGGTCTTTTTTGAATTTCTCCCAGTTTCCAAGATACTCTTCAATACTGATCTGACCTGTTATCTGTTTCTCTACTTCAGGCTGTGGCTGGACTGCCATGCTGATCTGTCCATCTGATTCCTGTGCCAGCATATTCTCTAAGTGAGAAGGCATCTGGTAACTTGCATTAGGATGTATAACAGCTCCCGGAACTTCATCCTCTAGTGGTTTCTCCTCATATACAGGTGTTCTGTAAAGAGGTCCTGTCTGTGATGATTCCTGCTCGTATTCCTTGGCCTGTCCCAGAATAGGGCCATTGCCGCCATATTTAATATCAATTCCCATCTGCGGAGCAGTAGGAATATCCACTGTCTGAGTATCAAAAAAGACTTCCTGCATATTGCCTGTCTGTACAGACTCCTGAGTTTGTGCATCATTCTCAGATGCATAAATCTCTTTAAGCCCTGCTGCAAGTGTTTCCTGAAGATTCATGGTATTATATGCACTTACATCAACAGATGGCTCTTTAATCTCATTGATATGCGGATAAACTATTGTGTCAGGAGATGCATTCTGGACAGGTTCAGCTGTTTCCTGAACTTCTGAAGGCTCCTGTCCCTCATAAACAACTGTGTCCTGTACCGGTTCCTGAGGTATATTGCGAGACATGGTGTATTCTCTTATCACTTCATCTGTTACCGGTGGCATCTCTTTAGTAGGCTGTTTACCATCAGGAACATACTCTGCTGAAGGCGCAGGTATCTCTGCTGTATCTGCCTGAGTAGCCGCAGGAGCATCAGGTATCGTAGCTGACTCAGTCATGATACCGTTCTTAATCTTGTATCTGTTATATCTATCCTGCTGTTCAGGAGAAAGAGGTTCATGAAGGGCCTTAAGTTCAAGGGCTTTCATGACATATCTGCCCTCACCAAACCACAGAAACATCTCATCGCACTCTTCGACGCACTCAGTAGTAAGACCTACCCTGTGATACAGGTAAGCCAGCTCATATGCCCATCTCTCTCTATAGTCATGTTTTTTGAATTCTTCAAGGACAGCAATTCGCTCTTCAAGACTTACTTCCTGAGCCTCATAGAGCTTGTACTGTAAGATATATCTGCCAGTATCTCTTGGCGCGATCCTGACAAATTCTTTATAGTATTCAACCGCCTGTACAAATTCACCCATTTTAATGGCCAGTTCGCACAATGAATATACGATCGGCCTTCCTGTAGGATGCTTGTCATATGCCATGAGAAGAACATCTCTGCTCTCCTCAAAACGACGATTGATCTTATATAAGTCACTGATAGTGCAGAGCATAGACACGCTCTTGACACGCTTCCAGTCTATTGTATCAGCAATTCTCACTGCTTCGGCATATCTGCCTTCTCCAATCAGAGCCTTAATCTCATCCGCCCTGATCTTATACTCCACTTTATCCAAAACTTTTCCCCTTTGGTACCAACAAAACTACATACAAACCTAGTTTATCATAGCACTACTTCTTTGTAAAATATCAGAAAGCCTTGCAAACTGCTCTAAACTTAGAATTTCCCCACGTGCTTTTTCGTCAATTCCCATTTCTGCTAAGGCCGCCTGGACCTGATCTCTTGAAACCCTCAGTGCAGGATTATTTGCAAGAGAATTAGACAAGGTTTTTCTTCTTTGGTTAAAAGAAGTCCTGATGATCTCAAACATGTATTTTTCATCCTGCACACAAACAGCAGGCTCGCTGTATCTTGTGAGTTTAACAACAGCAGAACCTACTCCTGGCTGAGGAATAAAACTGCTGGGCGGAACGTCCATAACTTCGCTAGCCTTGGCATAATATCCCACAGCAAGAGAAAGAGATCCATAGTCCTTGTTGCCAGGTCCCATAGCCATACGATCAGCAACTTCTTTCTGCACCATTACTGTGATGCTCTCTATAGGAGCGCCACTTTCAAAGAGCTTCATGATGATTGGAGTTGTAATATAGTAGGGAAGATTTGCAACAACCTTAATAGGATTGCCGCCATTATACTCTTTAACAATTGCTTCTATATCTACTTTGAGAACATCCTCATTTATTACAGTTACATTGTCATACTCTGATAAAGTATCTGCAAGAACAGGAATGAGCGTCTTATCGATTTCAACAGCAACCACTTTACCCGCAGACTCAGCAAGATACTGGGTAAGACTTCCTATTCCCGGTCCGATTTCCAGTACGCAGTCATCTTTGGTCACTCCAGCCGCGCTAACTATCCCATCAAGAACACCACTATCTATTAAAAAGTTCTGCCCAAATTTCTTCTTGGCACTCATACCAAACTTTGCCAGTACTTCTTTGGTCCTTGCCGGATTTCCTAAATATGCCATATTTCCTCCAATTCAAATCTCTTATGGTCGTTAAAAAGCTTATTCACAGCTTGTACATTCTCTTTGCGTTTTCTTCAGTGATCCTAATTACCTCTTCCTCACTAATACCCTTTATCTCAGCCATCTTGCTGACAACATAAGGAAGATAGGTAGAGTTATTTCTTTTTCCTCTAAATGGCTCAGGGGCAAGATATGGACAATCTGTCTCAAGTAATATCCTGTCCATTGGAGTCTGCTCTACGACCTCCACCATTTTCCTGCCATTCTTGAATGTAAGAACACCACCGATACCTATATATAATCCCATATCTACACACTGCTTGGCAACTTCTCTGGAATATGAAAAACAGTGAACGACTCCGCCAATCTCTCCTACGCGCTCGCTCTTCAAAATATCCAAAGTATCTGCCGCCGCATCTCTTGAGTGAATGACTACCGGAAGCTCTACCTCTCTTGCTATATCAAGCTGAGCTTTAAACCATTTCTTCTGAAGCTCAGGTGCCGGATCAGGCCAGTGGTAATCAAGCCCTATTTCTCCAATCGCCACACATTTATCATCTCTGCTCCATTCGTAGAGCTTTTTGATGTTATCTTCATTAAGCTCTTCTACTTCCGAAGGATGAACACCCACAGCCGCGTAAAAGAAATCATACTCATGTGCTATATCTATTGCCTTCTGCGAAGTTTCAAGGCTTGCTCCAATATCAACTACATTTCCGATCCCTGCATCCTTAAAAGAGCCAATCAGGGATTCTCTGTCTATATCAAATTGCTCATCATCGTAATGAGCATGCGTATCAAAAATCATTTTTCCTCCAAAAAACACATCTTTTTTCTAAAAAACTTACTTTTTAGACCTGCTTCATATAATTTATCACAAAAATTTTGCTGTGAAAACCGCATAAATACTGCATTCCAAAATTTTTTTAAATTTTTTTCAAAAAAGTGCTTGCATTTTATAATTTGCCGTAGTAATATATCACTTGTCGTTAAGACATGGCCACACAAGCCAAGCAAACATAATAAGCACCGCTAGCTCAGTTGGTAGAGCACCTGACTCTTAATCAGGTTGTCCAGGGTTCGAGACCCTGGCGGTGCACGCCGAGTACTGTTTTCGTGGGTATATCTCATGGGGATGGTACTTTTTTTCGTGTTAAAATGAGCCACGCAAGATTCCATGAATCCAAAAATTTCTGTGTGGAGCTTGCTCAACTAAAGAATTTTTTGGATTTATGGAAATTTATGCGGCGAATGCCGCGTAAATGAGAAATGCGGAGCATTTCGAATCTTGCTGTATACCATAAAAGCCGCGACAACGAGGAACTTTGTTCCGAGTCTGTCGGTATGGCTCAATTCCCTTAGCATTTCGAATCTTGCAGTGCTTCACATCTTTTAAAAGCCGCGACAACGAGGAACTTCGTTCCGAGTCTGTCGGTATGGCTCATTCCCTTAGCATTTCGAATCTTGCAGTGTCTCACATATAACTAAGCTCACTCCCATGCTCTTTGAGCCATTTCCTTCTTTCTTTATAATCAGGAATTACTCTCTCAACATGTGCCCAGAATCTGTCAGAATGATTCATTTCTAATCTATGACACAATTCATGTACTACGACATAATCAATTATTTCTTCCGGTGCTCGCATCAAAAGGCAGTTAAAATTCAGATTGCCTTTCCCCGAACAACTTCCCCATCTGCTCTTCTGAAGTCTGATGGTAATATGGTTATAGTCAACTCCAATTATCTTGGCATATTTATCAACCTTAGGCGGCAAGATCCTTTTCGCCCTTGTCACAAGAAGCTTTATATCCTGTTCTGATAATGCTTTCCCCTTTGGTGCCTCATTTGCCCTTTCCTGCATCTTTTTAAGGCTTTTTTCTATCCAGTCGGACTTCTCCCCAACAAAACGGTTTATTTCTTTAATAGATACCTTTAGTGGCGCTCTGACTATAACCCTTAAATCCTTGGTCACTTCTATAGCTATTGTTTTTCTATTACTTCTAATTAGTTCTATGTTCTGCATATAAATATCTTAAGCCTTTTTCGTTCGGGAATAAAGCCAGGCCCATGCAAGCCCCATATAATAAATAAGACTCAGAACGCCTGAAAACGTCCTGAGTCTTATTATCTGTCACTATTATTTTACAAATTCTCCTGAGCTTTCTCAGGGTGCTCCAGCATCTCCTGCATTGTATGCCAGCCAAGTACTGCACATTTAACTCTTGCAGGCATATGAGCTACATCCTGAAGGGCAGCTGCTTCATCCAAAGCCTCTATACTCTCTTCGTCTGTAATCTCACCCTTGATCATTCCCATAAATGTTCCTGCAAGTTTAATAGCTTCTTCCTTGTTCTTGCCAAGTATCTGATCAACCATCATGTCAACTGATGCCTGTGAAATCGCGCACCCGTTTCCATCGTAAGAAGCCTCTTTAATAGTATCTCCATCAAGTTTAAGATATAGTGTAATATCATCTCCACAGCTTGGATTAACACCTCTAAGGACAAGATCCGGGTTCTCAATTTTGCCCTTATTAACAGGGTGAAGATTGTGTTCATTGACTATTTCACGGTATAACTGCTTAAGCTCCATATCCCATAACCTCTCTAACCTTGGATAGCTTATCAAGGAAGATATCTACTTCCTCTTCTGTATTATAAAAATATACACTGGCTCTAGCAGTGGATCCCGCTCCTATAAACTGCATAAGAGGCTGTGCACAGTGATGTCCTGCTCTGATACATACATGATCATCGTTTAGAACAGAAGACATATCATGAGGATGAACTCCTTCCATGGTAAATGTCACAATTCCACAGTGCTTTCTGTAATCCTTAGAGCCATATACCTTGATATAAGGCATTTTAGCAAGGCCTTCCATAAGCTTTTTGGTAAGTTTTAATTCTTGCTCTTCTATTGTATCAAATCCTACGTTTTTAATATACTCTATTGCAGCAGCAAGTCCTACAGCATCACCTGCATTCACTGTACCTGCTTCAAATTTATGAGGAATTTCAGCATAGGTAGCATCTGTTCTGGTAACATATTCGATCATCTCGCCACCAGTCAAAAATGGCTGCATTTTCTCAAGAAGCTCATATCTTCCATAAAGAGCACCGATTCCCATTGGTGCAAGCATCTTGTGTCCTGAAAGTGCAAAGAAATCAGCTCCAATTTCCTGCACGTTCACAGGCATATGTGGAGTTGACTGTGCTCCGTCAACAACTACTATTGCTCCCTTAGAATGAGCATATTCTGCTATTTCTTTAACCGGATTAGTAATTCCCATTACATTAGAAACATGGCCAATTGCAACTATCTTGGTCTTGTCAGTAATCTTGGATTCATATTCCTCTTTGGAAATAATGCCTTCTTCATCAGGCTCGAGAAAAACAAGCTTAGCACCATTCTTACGTGCTACCATCTGCCATGGGAGAAGATTACTGTGATGTTCCATTACAGAAACAACAATCTCATCTTCTTCATGAACATTTTCAAGTCCATAACTGTAGGCCACAAGATTAAGTGACTCTGTAGTATTTCTTGTAAAAATAATTTCTTCCGCTCTTTTGGCACCGATAAAATCAGCAACTGTGCATCTGGCATTTTCGTATGCATCTGTAGCTGCAACGCTCCAATCATATAATCCTCTGAGAGGATTGGCATTAGCTGTCTTATAGAAATTAGTGACAGCATCTAGTACCTGTCTTGGTCTCTGAGATGTTGCTGCGTTATCAAAATATACGTAATCGCCGGAATTCAAAATATCAAAGTCCTTGCGATAATCCTGCAAACTACCCATGGGTATTTCTCCTCGATAATCTATTAGAATATAGTATTTTTGCTCCATGAATAAAGTCATGGAGCAATTCTTATGATCATATTATTTCCTGAATATAATACTGAACTCTCTGCATAAGAGCCGCATCCGGGATAAGCCTTGCAACACTGTCAAGTCTTGCCTGATCATGATCCTCTTAGCCTCTTCTTCATCTATACCTCTTGACTGCATATAGAACAAAAGATCTTCGCCAAGCTGACCAATCGTAGCTCCATGTCTTCCGTCAACATCTTCTTCCTGACAGAGAATAATTGGCATTGTACGGTTAATTACATCTTCTCCCAAAAGAAGTACATCTTCCTGCTCATCACCTACAGAGCCGGCACTTCCATTTTTAAAATCAATAGTAAATCTCAGAGTTTTCTGGGCTTCATCCATCAACACACCCTTAAACTGCATAAGAGCATTGGTCTTTTTTCCCCTGTGATCAGCAACATAATTTATGTCGATCTGATGATCATCTCTTCCAAGAAATCCTATATCACTGGTAAAATCTGACTCTTTTGTTGCCAGGTTAATGTAGCTCCCATTCCAAACCTTCTTGGCTCCAAGCTCTAATCCTACAAGTCTGATAGCACCCTTCTCAAAACACACACCGCCAAGATCATCAAAATGAAGGTATCCATTTCCAAGCATCTGAGTCTTAACAAGATTAACTCTTGCCCCCTCTTCTACCAAAACTCTGGTGCTAACGCCAAGGAATCCGGACGCTTCTTTATCTTCTCCTGAAGCATAGTCCATAATAACTGTTACTTCAGAATTCTTTCTGGCATGTATGACATTAGATGCAAGGCATCCCTGTCCATCTTTCATATCAAAACGAATAACTACAGGCTGCTCAACAATAGCACCTTCATCTACTGTGTAGACATCACATGTAGCTCCAGCTGAAATAAAGAGCTTATCAACATCTACTCCCATTCCTGTTCTGATAACCTGCTCGGAATCTCTAGCAGAAGTATCACCATTTGGCTCTCCGGGAACTCCTGTAGAAACAAGGATCTTGTCTTTATTAGCCCTAAAGATTTCGCCTGCCTCCTCAAATGCGACGCCGCTATTAAGTGTAACGCCCTGAGGAACTGCGTCCGGCTTAGGGCAATCTACTGTATCTATTTTTATGTCTGAAGCATCAATTGTACTATCGTTAACCTTGAGAAAATTGTAGGTATAAACCGGAAGTACATTAACCTTCATATTCAAATCTGTATTCATGTTATGCTCCCAAATCTTAAACTAAGAAACAACCTCTATCATGTCTGATCAGTGACCGCTCATTTCAAGCTTGATCAGATTGTTCATCTCAACAGCATATTCAAGAGGCAGCTCTTTGGAAACCGGATTAGCAAAGCCGCTTACGATCATAGCCTTGGCATCCTCCTCACTGATTCCTCGTGACATAAGATAGAAAATCGCTTCATCACTGATTCTTCCTATCTTGGCCTCGTGTCCTACATCAGCGTCATTAGTACGAATATCCATTGCAGGGACTGTATCTGCTCGTGAAATACTATCAAGCATCAGGGAATCACATGATACTGATGCCTTCGCTTTCTTGGCTGTCTTCTGGATAGTTACGCTACTCCTGTAAGTACCAATTCCACCGTCCTTGGAAATTGACTTGGTAGAAATAACAGAAGAAGTTCTCTCTCCTACATGAACAACCTTGGCTCCTGTATCAAGATTCTGTCCCTTACCTGCAAAAGTGATACCTGTAAATTCCATCTTGGAACCATTTCCTTTGAGGATAGTCATAGGATACAGGTAAGATGTGTGAGAACCAAAGGATCCTGATACCCACTCCATTATTCCGTTTTCCTCAACAACAGCTCTCTTGGTATTAAGGTTATACATATTTTTGGACCAGTTCTCAATTGTTGAGTAACGAAGTCTCGCCCCCTTGCCGACAAAAAGCTCTACACAGCCGGCATGGAGATTGGCTACATTATACTTAGGTGCTGAACAACCTTCGATAAAGTGAAGATCAGCTCCCTCATCAACTATAATAAGTGTGTGCTCAAACTGTCCTGCTCCGGCAGCATTCAGTCTAAAATATGACTGAAGTGGTATTTCTACCTTAACTCCCTTAGGAACATAAACAAAAGATCCGCCTGACCAAACAGCTCCATGAAGTGCTGCAAACTTGTGATCTGTAGGAGGCACAAGTTTCATGAAGTGTTCCTTGATCATGTCAGCATATTCGCCGTGAATGGCGCTCTCAAGGTCAGTATAAATAACGCCCTGAGCAGCTACTTCATCTTTGACATTGTGATAAACAAGCTCTGAGTCATACTGAGCACCAACACCTGCAAGAGATTCTCTCTCTGCCTGTGGAATTCCAAGTTTCTCAAATGTGTTCTTGATATCCTCAGGAACATCTTCCCACTTACCCTTCATGTCTGACTTATGTCGTACATAAGAAGATATTCTGTCCATATCAAGTCCCTCTATGCTAGGGCCCCAATTTGGCATCTTGATCTGTTCATACAGCTCAAGACATTTAAGTCTGAAATCGCGCATCCATTCAGGATCGTTCTTCTCCTCAGATACCTTGAGAACTGTTTCTTTTGTGAGACCTTCTGCCATACGATAGAAGTCTTTTTCTGACTCCACATCCTTAAAATCATATAAACTGCGGTCGATATCGGCCACAATCTGTTTGTTATCGCTCATATCAAACCTCTTTATACAAATCTCTCAAATCCGTTTGCATTGATCTCATCAACAAGTGAACCGTCGCCGGTATGAACAATGTTACCCTTAACGAGTACATGTGTATAATCAACATGGAGAGATTCCAAAATCTTAGTACTGTGTGTAATTATAAGAAGAGCTCCATCCTTCTTTTTCTGATATTCTTCAATACCCTTGGATACTGTACGAACAGCATCTACATCAAGACCTGAATCAGTCTCATCAAGTATTGCAAACTTAGGGTTGAGCATAAGAAGCTGCAGAATCTCAGCCTTCTTTTTCTCACCACCTGAAAATCCTACATTAAGATCTCTGTCTGCATAAGATTCATCCATAGAAAGTATCTCCATGGCTGCCTTAAGTGATTTCTGGAATGCAAGAAGCTTAACAGGAGCACCTGTCTGAGCATGATATGCATTTCTGATAAAGCTGCTAAGAGATATTCCGGGAACCTCATATGGATTCTGGAATGAAAGGAACATTCCAGCCTTGGCTCTCTTATCAGAAGAAGCATCTGTGATGTCCTGTCCCTCAAATGTGATGCTACCATTAGTTACGTTATAATGTGGGTTACCCATTAGAGTAAATCCAAGAGTTGACTTACCTGCTCCGTTTGGTCCCATGAGCACGTGAGTCTCGCCCGGCTTGATATCCAGGTTGATATTATGAAGTATAGGAAGTTCATTATCTATTGATACTGATAAATCCTTGACCTGTAATAAAGACTGTTCTGACATAACAATAGTTCCTTTCGTTTATACGCAAAACCATTTCCTACTAACTTAGTAGGATTTATATTAACACCAGCAAAACACTATGTCAAATGACAAACAAAGATAGTTTATCACAAAAAAACTTGACACACTATATAAAAGTTAGTACAATACATTCTTGTCAGCACCTTGCGGGTGTAGTTCAATGGTAGAACACCAGCCTTCCAAGCTGGATACGTGGGTTCGATTCCCATCACCCGCTTCTTGCTCTTTTTTTTGCAATTTTTCAAAATGCAAATGGTTTGCATTTGCATCAACGTCGATTCACATTTAGTAAAGGAGACAAAATGGAACTTATTTTAGACGTAGTACTAGATGCACTTATAGATTCACTCAAGATCCTTCCTTTCTTATTTATTACATATCTTATTATGGAATATCTTGAGCACAAGACTGCCGAGTTTACTTCAGGTATTGTAGAGAAGACTGAGTACTTTGGCCCTCTTTGGGGCGGACTTATTGGAGTCTTCCCTCAGTGTGGATTCTCTGCTGCAGCTTCAAACCTTTATGCAGGAAGAGTCATTACACTTGGCACTCTGATAGCAATATATCTATCTACTTCAGATGAGATGGTTCCTCTTTTTATTTCCGAGCAGGTGCCAATTCCTACTATGATCAAGATTTTGGCTATCAAGGCTCTCATCGGTATAATTGCAGGATTCATAATTGATTTTATTGTTCACGCATATCACAAAGCTCACAGCAAATCTGCAAATGATCCTGTACGTATAGAAGCTCTCTGCGAGAAAGAGCATTGCCACTGCGATGATGAGGAGGACACCGGATTTCTTGGCATTGCAAAGTCAGCTTTAGTTCACACTATCCACATATTCTTATTTGTGCTTGCTCTTTCACTTATTCTCAATCTTGTGATTGAACTCATAGGATCAGATAATGTAGCGCTTCTTCTCAAGACCAGCCCTGTTATCAGCCATATCCTTGCCGGAATTGTTGGACTTATTCCTAATTGCGCAGCTTCTGTTATCATAACTGAGCTGTACCTTGATCAGATGATCACTCTCGGAACCATGATGTCAGGTCTCCTTGTTGGCGCCGGTATCGGTCTTTTGGTTTTATTTAGAGTTAATGATGACAAAAAAGAGAACATTAACATTGCTATTTTGCTATTTGCTATAGGAACTGTTGTTGGACTTCTCATTGATTTACTGGGAATCACAATTTGATCAATGATATGGTAAAAGAGGTCACTTATGAGCTGTAAGATACACCCCGAATCGTACGATGAGATAATAGAGAGAAACTGGCCTGAAGGATTTAAGAAGACCAAGCAGAGAATAGATATCTACAAGATACTATACTCAAATCACGAACCTCTTTCAGCAGCGGAGATATACTCTCTTCTCAATAATGAACATCCCAAGGAGATGTATGCTTTTTCAACTATTTATAGGAATCTCATAGCCTTTGAAAAAGCAGGAGTAATATCCAAAACCATTTTATCTACTGAAGAAAATGCTGTTTATGAACTCAATAATGGTAAGCACAGACATTACGCAGTCTGTCTCAAATGTCACAAAAAAATACCTCTTGGCACTTGTCCGCTCCATGAGATCAGCCACGAAATAGAGCATTCTATTCCCGGCTTTGAGATAACCGGACATAACCTTGAAGTATACGGCTATTGTAATGATTGTAAGTAAAAAATATTAGAAACGTACGCCGTTATGTGCACTGAAAAAGAGCCATCACACTCAAATGAATGTGATGGCTCTTCTTCCATGTACTGGCTAAAGCAATTGATTATTAACTAGTTATAATACCTGGTGTAAAAAATCTAATTGAATTAGTTGTTTGATGCCTCTGATGTAGCTTCTGAAGCAGCCTCAACTGCCTCTTCTACTGATGAAGCGTCTGATGCAGCCTCAACTGCCTCTTCTACTGATGAAGCATCTGATGCAGCCTCAACAGCCTCTTCTACTGAAGATGCCTCTGATGCAGCCTCAACAGCCTCTTCAACAACTGAAGTAGCCTCAACAGAAGCCTCTACAGATGTCTCCTCAACAGCTGTCTCTACTGTAGCCTCTCCACAACCAGCAAGTACTGCTGCAGAAAGTGTTAATGCTGAAAGTAATGTTACGATATTCTTCTTCATAATATATAATCTCCTCTTCTTACCTTATACTTTGCAATTACATTGCAAGCCAATTGCTTCAGTACGAAATATGATTATATACTCGAAAAAAAATATTGTCACGAATAAACATGTGCATAATATCTTAAGATTCTTTTAAGATTTTGTTCATATTTAACAAAAATCTTAAAATAAATCAAGTTTTTAGAAGTATCCACCGCAAGAAACTGTCGCTGAATCGGTTTCTTTATCATACTCAAATGTTAAAGAGACACCTTTTTCCGAAACATTTCTAAGGTCTTCACACGGAATATTGTAACTATTGCCGGCTGTATCCGTTACAACAAACTCCCACTCAGAGCTGTCCTTATATACTTCAAGCTTGACACCCATAAGTGTATATCCGGAAATAAGTGACTGCTCATCCCCGGCAATAAGATTATCAGAATAAGAATCTGCCGTAATATCATGAAGTACAATGCTCGAAAGATCTGCTCCCATTTTATTGATGATATACGAGTCTATCTGAACATTCTTGGCGAGCTCCTCTTTTACAGCTGTTTCTTCCTGATATGTTCCTGTCAGTTTGGACTGAACTGTTGTATACTTCTCAGATAGTTCTGTAATTGTTGGCAATACTTCATTTATTTTTTTATCACTCATATTAGTGAAGTCAATTGCCTCTATCTCTGCTACCTGTACACCAAGCTCATCAAGCTCTGATCTCATCGATGTATCAGCAATATCAAGGTAGGTCTCCTCCGCAGCATCTCTTGCCGCAAGAAGCTGATCTCTTGCTCCTTCTGCTTCTGTAAGTTTATCCTCAGATGGCTTGCACCCCACCAAAAGAAAACACATAAGTATCGTAGTTAATAGAACCGATCTTCTTTTACTCATATTAATCTCCATTTCATAAAAATCAGATAGTCCTATTATAACCCTTAACCCGCTGATGCCAAAACAGAATTATCGTAGTAGTAATCCATGATAAGGCCAACAACATGCGCGTAGCTTACTTTTCCCGACTCTACTCCATTTACTTTAAGGTTAGTATCAATAAATGCATCTGCTGCCTTTTTTACAGTAGCTGTCTTTATCACAGCCTTTTTCTCTACTTCCTGCCAGCCTTCCTGAGACAAAAACTGATTGTCATATTTAACCCTGTCAGATATCTTCACATGGGACTTATACTCTTTTTCACTGACAGCCTTATAGAAATCATTATTAACGTAATTGAGTACTCCAAGGTATCCGCTGTACTGGAATACAATGTTATCTGAACTTATACAAGCCAGGAATCCAAAGAAGTTTGCTTCATCTTCATATATATATCCGTGAGTATGGGCAAGCTCATGGCACATAGTAAATGGCTTGTTGAGCATATTCATCGTGTCATTGTAATTAGCTTCCATTGAAAACGGGAAGTAATACCCCTGCATAAACTGCTGACACATGAAGTCAGAAAAGAAAAGTGCTTTGGGCTTAACGTAATACCCTGAAAGTCTGGGATAATCGCCCGAAATGTTCTGCATGGCGTCGATTGCTGTCTGAGCCATATCCCCTTCAAACTTCACATTGCCATTCTCATCATGGGGAACCTGTTTGGATAATTCATTACACTTGCGCACTATAAAGTCCCTTAGCTCAGTCAGTTCAGCCAGATTATATTCGTCTTCTCTTGGTAATCCAGCAACCTCAAGCTTGGAGCAATGATACAGAACAAAGCAGTTAAGACTCATCACCACAGTGGTAATTGCAAGAAGAACAGGTGTAACTCTGTATAGAATATTAGAAAATGCATCGCTCTTTTTTCTAATTAAGAGATATCTTTTTCCATTATTATTCCTAAGCTTGCCAATAGCCATAAGGATTGTGTGAAAAACAATAAATACCACCACTACAGCCAGATACAGAACTACCGCCACAAGCATTTTTTCTCCAACAGAAAATCCCACCAGACTTGTAATCCTGCCATATGCACTTGTAATTACCGGAAAAACATATGTGACATAGAAGTCAGAAAAAGCCGCACTTTTCCATGCAGCCAAATTAAAGAGTACGCATAACAAAATAACTATGATAATAGGTAAAGAAAAAGAACTTCTCCCTTTCTTCATTGAAACCCCTCCCGAATTATTTTGGTATGTTTTATTTTACTATTCAAATATGTACTCCAAATGACAAAAACGCTCAAATCTGTTCATACTTTATACATATATTTCAAAAGTAGAAATCACAAAACCAATTTGATAGAATTAATGAGTAGCTAAATATTTTGTAGAAATGGATGGACACATGAAATTATTAATCGCAGATGATGAAACCGAGCTGGTAAATGCTTTGGTTGCCATTCTCAAACACAGTAATTACACAGTTGATGCTGTATATAATGGAACAGATGCTTTGGATTATGCCCTAGCGGGTGACTATGACGGCATCATTCTTGATATCATGATGCCCGGAATGGACGGAACTGAGGTTCTCAAGAAAATTCGTGAAAAAGGCCTCTCTACTCCGGTTTTATTCCTTACTGCCAAAACGGAAGTCGACGACAGAATTCGAGGTCTTGACCTTGGTGCTGATGACTATCTTCCCAAGCCCTTTGACATGGGAGAGCTTCTGGCCAGAGTGCGCGCAATGCTAAGGCGCAAAGCAGATTTTTCTCAGCCAAATCTCACCTGTGGTAACCTTACTCTTGACAGGGCAGGTTATGAATTATCTACTCCCGGGCATGACAAGATCCGTCTCTCAGGCAGGGAATTCCAGATGATGGAACTTCTCATGACATCTCCCGGAAGAATTATTTCAGTTGATAACTTTATGGACCGCATATGGGCTGACGGAGAAGCTGACGTTAATGTTGTCTGGGTCTATGTATCAAATCTTCGCAAGAAACTGGCTTCTCTTGATGCAACATGCGAAATCAAGGCCTCACGTGGTCTTGGCTACTCTATAAGCGAAACCTGATCTGTAACTTATTCTTCCATTTTCTCTATTTTCTGATCATGAGGCTTAACAATGGTTAAAAAGCTTAGGAAAAAATTTGTGATAACGGCTATGTTATCTCTTTTACTGATCCTTGTTGTTATGATTGGCGTCATAAATGCTGTAAATCTCTACAGCGTGTATCAGGATGCAGACAATCTGCTCTCTATTCTGACAACTAACGATGGACGTTTCCCTGGTATGAATAACGAAGCCTTCAAAAAACACTTCGAACAGGATAATTCTTCCTCATCTTCGTCATCCCTAGAGACGCCTGTTCCTCCTAATGAGCGCTTTGCTCCGGATGCGCCTTTTTCTTTTGCCAGGCTTAACATCACGCGATCCGCTGAAATGCCTTATCAGTCCAGATATTTTGTAGTCAAATATGACTCATCGGGGAATGTAACAGAGACTGATCTTCTCCACATCGCCGCAATTACGGAGGATGATGCCAAAGAGATAGCTGCAAGCATTAACTCTTCAGGTAAGAGTAAAGGAATGTACCATTCCTACAGATATAAAAAGAAAGAAAATGATGATGGTTCATCACTCATTGTTTTCATCGACCTAAGCGCTTCTCTTTTCAATTCATTCAAGCTCCTGATCCAGTCACTTATTATTGGAGCACTTGCCCTAGTCGCCATGTTCATTCTCGTTTTCATATTTTCAAGTCAGGCTGTAGCTCCTGTTGTTGAATCACTTGATAAGCAAAAGAGATTTATAACAGATGCTGGTCACGAGCTCAAAACCCCTCTTGCCATTATCTCGGCGAACGTTGATGTTCTGGAACTTGAAGCAGGAAAGAGCGAGTGGACCAGCAGTATTCGCAACCAGACCAAGAGAATGAACAGCCTTGTTAAAAATATGCTGACTCTCTCCAGAATGGACGAAGAGCGGATAAACGTTGTATTTTCAGATTTTGATCTCAGTCAGACAATACGCGAAGCAGCCACTTCTTTTCAGACCGTGGCAGAGTCCAAGGGCAAAAAGTATCAGATTGATATCGCAGACGGAATACATATTACAGGCGATAAGAATGCTATAAATCAGCTTGCATCGCTCCTTCTTGATAACGCGATCAAGTATTCCTCTGAGAGTGGAAGCATTCATGTCATTCTGTCCAAAAACAAAAATATAGTTTTTGAAGTAGCAAATACATGCGATAATATTCCAAGCGGCAATCTGGACAGACTCTTTGACAGGTTCTATCGCGCTGATTCATCAAGAAGCCGTGAAAGTGGCGGCTACGGAATAGGACTATCTGTTGCAAGAGCCATTTCAGTCTCGCATGGAGGAAACATAGAGGCTGTAAGAGATGGTGATAAAATAATCAGATTTATCGTCACCCTCCCCGGGCAGCTTCCCAAAAATAAAAAATAAGCCAGAAAAAAGGCCGTTATCAGAAGTATTATTGTCTCTGATAACGGTCTCTTATTATATAACTCTATATTAAAGTTCTTCACTCTTTACCATAACAGGTCTTGAACAGCTGATCTCAAGATTTCCATTTCTCTGTCTCATCTCATCCATCATACCCTTTGTAGATGCTTTCTGTCTAAGAACAATCTTGTATGTCAGCTTATATAAGCTGCCCATTCCTGATGTCTTTACTTCTTCAAGTTCTGCCTTTGTTGTATACCTTCCAAAGATATCATCAAAAATTCCTTCAAAATCAAGGCCTTCGGGAACTGTTACTTTAAGGGTCTTTTCTTCTGCAAGAGCATCGCCAAATCCACAATTAGAAAGAATAAGGTTAGCAAGTGTAATGATTATTGCAAAAAGTGCTGCTATTCCGATGTATCCCATACCTGTTGCAAGTCCTACTGCCATAGCAAGGAAGATACTTGTGATTTCTTTACCTGTACCGGGTGCTGAACGGAATCTTACAAGTGAAAATGCTCCTGCTACCGCAACACCCGCTCCGATATTGCCATTTACCAGCATGATAACAACCTGAACTATCGCAGGGAGAAGAGCCAGCGTAACAATATAGCTCTTAGAATAGTTATTTTTGATTGTGTACATAAATGCGATAAATACGCCAATAGCAAGTGAGCAAAGTGTTGCGATCAGAAATGTTGCTCCTGTAATTGTTCCATTTGCCATAATGCTTCCAAAGATCATATCTGTAGTCATTTTCGTTTTCTCCTTTTTCTTCTAAATCTGTATTTTGAAATCAAATGCTTTTACACTGCCTTACGAAACAAGGCAATATTTGACTCTTTTTCCTGCGATTCCATGTATTTTTCACTCATCAAGTCCTGATAGCCTCTTCCATATTTGGAAAAAGAGGTCTGTCTTATATTAAGCTCATCGAGGATTCTCGCCATTTCTACTGACATAGCACCTGCAATTTTTAGCTCCATCAGGTGCTGACCCGGTAAAAGAATATCTTTTCCTACGTTTCCTTCAGTCAAAGAGAGCTTATCTGTTCTCCACCTGATATTAGTATCAAAGGTGATCCTAAGCTCCGGATCATGGATTCCTGCCATTGCAATTCTGTCATAGGATATTGCCATTGCAGGTCTTATTCCTTTATAGAACTGCAGAAAATAATCTATCTCGTCCGAAATCTGTGATCTTTTTTCTATTTCTTTACCATTTACCAGATAATCGACCGCCTTGGCATATGGCATTGAAATTCTTCTTTTGTATACGACGCCTTTATATTTTTTCTTGATCTCGATAAAAGCGTTGGTCTCATCATTTGCAATTCCATATGTTCGAAGTCTTAACTTTTCTTTATACACGGGTTTTTCCAACGATCTCTCTATAAGCTTATAATCCGGTGTGTCAAAATATATGTTTAAGATGGATGTTTTCCCATAGCTGTCGATGGCTGCCATATTTTCCAGTCTCTTCATAAGCTCGGTGTACTGCATATCATCCAACAGAAATTTAGTCTCTATTCTTTCAAATACATCTTTAAATCCGCCCATTGCCTGTCCTCTTTCTTATATTTTTCTGCTCGGTTTTGTTATCTTATGAGGTCATTCTAGAAGGGCAACCTAAAAATAACTTAAAACGAAAATAAACTATTCATGATATAATTAATGTATTACTAGACATCAACATAGGGGAGGTTACACATGTACAAAAAAGGTGACAAAGTTATCATTTTAGACTACAATGGCAAGCCACTAGTTCCCCAGGTCGTTGCCGAAGTAGAAGACGTTTACGGAGAAGACAGGGTAAGGTTATTATTACCGGATGGGGCATGTTGTCTTGAATTTGTTGATCATTTTGAAAAGATAGATGATGAGACATATGATAAGTATCTGCACGCCGTTCAGGAAAGAGAAAAGCCGCTGCCTGTAGATCTGCAAATTGACATCAGGAAGTTTGCAGCCAAGCACCATAGGCGCAGAAAAGACGAAATCCTCAAAAAATTCGACCAGGATAAGCGCTATGTTTCGATCTTAAACGCCTACACCGGCCGAGTTATGATGTATGGAAAAGAAAATATTAATGAAAGATTTCTATGGGAATATAAGGAAGCTCTCTATGGAATAGTTGAAACAAGGACCTTTTTCCACGAGCTCGATGACTCAATCCCTATTCCCGACCTTACATAATCCAATTCCCATACCTACCAGAATGTAGGCGTAGGGCATTGACATTACCTGGGAAAAAGAAATCTGTTCATAAACTAAATATGAAATTATAGGGAGTCCAAAAGCTAAGGCTTGGGGCTCCTTTTCTTTTATCTTTATCAGCTGATAAATTACAGAAATAAACAAACCTATGTAAAGAAAGGCTCCTAACAGTCCTCTCTCTATGAGTGTTGTCATAAACTCACAATGTGCATTAGTTAATACCAGATCACCGAACACATTTCTAAAAGAGCTGCTCCACATACTATCTGCCATAGCGTATGGATATATGCAGTCCTGCCCAATCCCCACAAGCTTTTGCCATGAAGACAGGCCCATAAACATATCAAGGCACATACGATAGATAATTCCACGTCCGTTTCCAAAGCTGTCATCAAAAGATGAAATCAGCCAGGCTGCGCAGCAGATAGCAAGCACTGACAAGCATACACCGCATACCCACTTATACACATTTACTCTAAAGGGCATATTGATCTCTTCAAAGAGCCTTCCAAGTCTATATAAAAAGAATGCGGCTGCTACAAGGATTATCCCAATATGAGACTTACATATGGTCAAAAGAATTGTCTGCTCGTAATTATAATAACTTCCCCAAAATGCTATTAGCATATCTACGATTGTCATCGATATTCCCAGAACTACAGCCTGTATCAGAAATTTTCTGAATAGATTTCTGTCTGAAAGCGACCAGAATAACATGAAAACATAACATGCTATCAATATCAGCGTCGCACCATCACTTCCCTGTAAAAAAAGTGCTATCAGTCCTACAACCGTATATAATCCGCTAAACATAAATCTTTTTGAAAAAGCTTTGGATAGAAACATTAAGCTTATTCCAAGCGGAACCCATATAGCCAGGTACCCTGAAAACCAGTTAATATTTCCAACTGTTGAAAGGAAAGATGTATTCTGTCCATTTATATCAATAGGATAAATGGAAAATCTGTTCAATATAGAAAGGATCATTTCCAAAAAAGGAACTATCATAAGTATGACAAGTATCTTTTCACCTGTTTTATACTTGTTTAAGCTAAATATAATGCAGAATGCGATAGCTATACTTAAAGTAAGAACACCGTTTCGCCAGCCTTCTATACCAAAAAATGCTGTTCTTTTAAATGAAGAAAAGATAAATGTTATCAGAACAGAAAAAGCGTTTCCATAAAGAAAAAACTCTGAAGCCAAGACCTTACTTTTAGCATGAAGTTCTTCATCTACCGCAATGTCGGATTGACCCCTTTTTGCAAAAAGTATATTAAAAAGTATAAGCGCAGCAAATGGTGCACTGATCAAAAGATAGCAAAGAGACTTGGCTTCCCCAAGTTCGTAATAACCATCCTTCATATATATAGGTAAAACTCCGCACAGGAGTATCAGATATATTGTATAAAGAATCTGCATCTGTTTATGTCCCTGTCATAAAGATTTTTCAAGCATTTCTCTTATCTGTGGATTATCAGGCTTAATTTCAAATTCCATCTTCTTTCCTGTTGATGGATGTTTGATTATATATTTATAGCTGACAAGGCAAACATCTCTGGCGCCTATCTTGTCTGTAAGTGTCCTTGATTCTTCCGTCCCGTATTTCTGATCTCCAATTATCGGATGGTCAACATTTGCCATCTGCACACGTATCTGATGGAAACGTCCTGTTAGCAGCTTAACTCTGACAAGCGTGGTTTCTTCGTTTTCTGCTATAACTTCGTACTCAAGAATAGCTTTTTTGGCCTCTCCACCAATTATCCTTATAGTCTCGCCATTACTACGTGTAATAACATTATCATTTATTTTTTTGCTCTCTTCTTCAGTTACTACAGCAGCCAAGCCATCTTCTTTCCTGACAAGGTAGTTCTCAAGTCTGCCTTTTTTATCAGCGAAGTTTCCCTTGCAAAGGGCATAATAATACTTCTCTGTAGTTCTGTCCTTAATCTGCGCAGCAAGCTTTGTTGCTGCCTTTTTTGTCTTGGCAAGGATCAGCACACCTTCAACGGGCTGATCCAGTCTGTGGACTGTTGCCACATATGGAGGCTTTCTGTCTGAAGTCTTTTCTCTGTTCTGTCGGCCTATATAATTTCTGGCGGCGCTCACAACATCCATGTTATAGGTTCTTGCACCCTCTGTAGCTACTCCTGATGGCTTGTGGCATACCAGAATATCATTGTCTTCGTAAATATACTTAATATCCTTCATATAATTCCTATCGCGCAAGTGCGCAAACTTAAAAATACTCCTATCCGGATAAACCAGATAGGAGTTATTATTATACCTTAAATCTGTAACCTACGCCCCAAATAGTTTCGATGTACTGTGGATTAGAGGTATCATACTCAATCTTTTCACGGATTTTCTTGATATGAACTGTAACAGTTGCGATATCTCCGATAGAATCCATATTCCAGATCTTTCTAAAGAGCTCTTCCTTGGTAAATACATGATTAGGATTTTCTGCAAGGAATGTAAGAAGATCAAATTCCTTGGTTGTGAAGCTCTTCTCTTCATCATCTACATATACTCTTCTGGCAGTCTTGTCAATCTTGAGACCTCTGATTTCAACGAAATCGTTGTTCTCATGACCGGATCCCACAAGTCTTGAATATCTTGCCATATGCGCCTTAACACGGGCAACAAGCTCTGAAGGGCTGAATGGTTTGGTAATATAGTCGTCCGCACCAAGTCCCAAACCTCTGATTTTATCGATATCATCCTTCTTGGCTGAAACCATGAGGATCGGCACATCTTTCTTTTCCCTGATGTGCTTACAAACCTCAAATCCATCCATTCCCGGAAGCATAAGATCAAGGATTATCAGATCAAACTCTTCTGCAAGAGCGGTCTCAAGACCAGCATCCCCCGTATTCTCAATTTTTACTTCAAAATCACTAAGCTCAAGATAATCTTTCTCAAGATCAGCAATGGCCTCTTCATCCTCAACAATAAGAATTCTACTCATACACTTATCTCGCCTTTCTTTTTATTGTGTTTCATGATCTACTGTAACTGTTTCCTGATTGTCTGCATACTCTACGTATTTACGCAGTACAAAATGCATGCAGGTTCCTTCTCCTTCATGGCTTGTGGCCCATATATAGCCGCCATGATCTTCAATGATTTTTTTAACTATTGATAATCCAATTCCGCTTCCACCCTGTTTGGAGTTTCTGGAAGCATCTGTTCTGTAGAACCTGTCGAAAATATTAGGAATATCTCTCTGAGCAATTCCCTTACCATTATCCTCAAGCTCTACCCTGATGGAATCAATTTCATCAAGAATCCTTATGTCAATCTGTCCCGTGCCATCATCCCTGTCGAGATATTTGACACTGTTGCTGACTACATTATTGATCACTCGCTTTATCTGCTCAGGATCAGCTACTATCTGAGTATCAGGAGTTGTGAGATTGGAGTAATTAAGTTTGATTGACTTACTCTCAAGATCAGCTCCGATTTCCTCAATACAGTCTCCAAAATATTCACCTACATTAAGCCTGATGAAATTATATGGAATCCTGTTATTATCAATACTGGAATACAAGGTCAGCTCGTTAATAAGGTTATTCATGTCATTCGCCTTATTGTTGATGATCCTTATGTATTTCATCTGCTTCTCAGGGTTGTCGGCTACGCCTTCCAATAGTCCCTGTGAATAGCCCTTAATTGCTGTGATAGGTGTCTTGAGGTCATGGGAAATATTACTGATCAACTCTTTATTCTGTTTCTCTCTTAGTATCTTCTCCTCTGCAGACTCCTTGAGCCTTAGTCGCATGTCCTCATAGTTACGGTACATGGCGCCAATCTCGCCTTTTTCCTTAATATCAGTAGGAAGAATGTAATCGAAATTACCGTCCTGAATATGCTGCATCGCAACATTGAGCTCATCAATAGGCTTGAAGAAGCTATTGCCTATCCACATTGTTAGAAGAACACTTGTGAGAAGCAGTATCAGAATGATTGCTATGCCCATATAAATAAGTAATGACGCTGTCAACGCAGTTCTGATACCTGAGATAATATAAAGACTTCCCTGATCCCCTGTAGAAAACCTGAAATCTATCTGTTTAACTAAATGCTTGGAAGCAGTGTAATAAATGCCCTTTACATCTGTTCCATAACCCGGCAGCTCATCTACTACATCCTTGGCACGATCCATATTTGCCACATAATAGATATCCTCATCCCGCTTAACCAGTAGAAAAGAATATTTAGATGCAATCTTGCTATCTACACTCTCAAGAAAAGATTTGTCTTCCAGAATAAATGGGTTAACAATTAGTGCAAGCGCTATATCATGTGTAACTTCATCTGTCATGTCAGAAAAGGCTTCACTTGGATCAGATACCATGCTGTAATCAAATCCGTTCGTAATATCGTCAAGCTTCTGTTCATAAACAAGATATCTGCCTATTGCAAAAAATGTACCGATTGCCAAGATTATAGGTATAATAACTATCGCCACTGACGTGATTAAGAGTTTTGTTCGAAAACGCATCCTGCACCCCCGGCAACCTATATCTATGCACCTACCAAAATTATATCATAAAAACGTTTATGATTGTTAACATCCTATTCCCTATTTAGTAATATATTATTTATCTTTATGAAAATTTCATTTATAAGCTTTAATGATCCTATCATATTCTTCATCGGTTATAGGAAGAACTGTACCGTGTTTAAAGCCATAAGGGAAGCTAAACTCCTTATCTGAGCGAACAAATCTGCCTGTCGAAATATCTTTTGCCACAAATGGAACATATCCCTGTTTGGATTTCTCGCATCCGTAGAAATCAAGCATCAGGCACCAACTGCCATCAGGAAGCTTGTAGCATGTAGGCGCTTCATACTGTCCTGCCTCAAGCTTATCCATTTCCTCGTCAAATGCAGGCATTCTCTCGTAAGTTCCTGTAAGAGTTTTGCCTCTTTCAAGTATGATATGTTCCGGATTGAAATCACTCTTTACAAATCTGTAGTAGTATCCGTCCTCATAAACAATATTGGAATCAATAATCCCTGTATCTGATTTCTTGCACAGCATTACTGGGGCTGTAAAATTTATAAAATCTGCGGTCTTGGCATAGTAAATTGCCATCTCATTGTCAGACTGGGCTGGATATCTTGATGACCAGTGAACCATATAATCGCCGGCTTCTTCATCATAAATAATATCCGGAGCCCATGCACAGCCATAATTATCATCAACTACTCTGACAAGCTCCTGCTCAGACCAGTGAACAAGATCCTCTGATTCCCATTTAGACAGATACTTGCTGCCTTCTCTGTTAACAATATTCCAGTTACTCTTATACTTGGTAGCAAAATTATTGGCAAGTGAAAGATCTGTTGCGAGAATTACAAATGTATTGTCTTTTTTCCTTGTAATTGTAAAATCTCTTACGCCCTTTTCACCAAGCTTACTCTCTAAAATTGGATTTCCGCCATTAACCTGTTCCCAGTTAAAGCCGTCTTTTGATACTCCAAAGTATACCTGTTCCCCATCAGGTGTGAACTTTTCTTTAAAATGTACAAATAAAAAAGCTCCCATAAATCCTCCAATGATCATATTTTTAGCTTTATCTAAAATATTATATTTTCAGCTTAAAAAAATCAAGAATTTATAATGCATAACTATAATCAAGTAAAGTTCACTAATATTTTACAGCTTGATTATTGATTAGCTAATTTTTCTCTGTTACACTTTTAGACGGATAACAAAAACGTTTTCCTTACGTATTCCTATAGGAGGGATTTTTACAATGATCAATTGGAATAATCTTGATACACTTAAATCTTACAACGAGCTTAAGAATGCAGCTTCTGTTAATCTTGTAGAAGCTATGACAGGTGCAAATGGCGCCGAGAGAGTCAAAAAGTATTCTGTTCCCATGGCTGCAGGCCTTAATTACAACTACGCAGCAAAAGAGGTTGATGACAATATCTTATCTGCTCTTGCTGCTCTTGCTGATGAGGCTCAGCTTACCGACAAATACGAAGCTCTCTATAATGGTGAAGTTATAAATACCGGTGAGAAGAGGATGGTTCTTCATCAGCTTACTCGTGGTCAGCTTGGTAAAGATGTAGTAGCTGACGGTGTTAACAAGCGTGAATTCTATGTTAAAGAGCAGAAGAGAATCGCTGATTTTGCAAACAAGGTTCACTCAGGTGAAATTGCAAATGCAAAGGGCGAGAAGTTCACAACAGTAGTTCAGATTGGTATCGGCGGATCAGACCTTGGTCCTAGAGCTATGTATCTTGCTCTTGAGAACTGGGCTAAGAGAACAGGCAACTTCAAGATGGAAGCTAAATTCATCAGCAACGTAGATCCTGATGATGCTAGCGCAGTACTTAATTCTGTAGATGTTGCTCATTCAATCTTTATCCTTGTTTCCAAGTCAGGTACAACACTTGAGACACTTACTAACGAATCATTCGTTACAGATGCACTTAAGAAGGCAGGTCTTGATGCAAGCAAGCATATGATTGCTGTTACATCTGAGACATCTCCTCTTGCTAAGAGTGATAACTACCTTGAAGCTTTCTTCATGGACGATTATATTGGCGGCCGTTATTCTTCAACATCAGGTGTTGGCGGAGCAGTTCTTTCTCTTGCTTTTGGTCCTGATGTATTTGCTCAGTTCCTTGATGGCGCTGCAGAAGAAGACAAGCTTGCAACTAACAAGGATTTCCTTAAGAATCCTGCAATGCTTGATGCTATGATTGGTGTATATGAGAGAAACATCCTTGGCTATGACAGCACAGCTGTACTTCCTTACTCACAGGGCCTTAGCCGTTTCCCTGCACATCTTCAGCAGCTCGATATGGAGTCAAATGGTAAGAGTGTTAACCGTTTCGGCGAACCAATCAACTATGTAACAGGTCCTGTTATCTTTGGTGAGCCTGGAACTAATGGACAGCATTCATTCTATCAGCTCCTTCACCAGGGAACAGACATCATTCCACTTCAGTTCATTGGCTTTAAGAACAGCCAGCTTCAGAACGACGTTAACATTCAGGACAGCACAAGCCAGCAGAAGCTCTGCGCAAATGTAGCAGCTCAGATTGTTGCTTTCGCATGTGGTAAAAAGGATGACAATGCCAACAAGAACTTCGAAGGCGGACGTCCATCAAGCATTATAATTGGTGATGAGCTTAATCCTAAGTCTCTAGGTGCACTCCTTGCTCACTTCGAGAATAAAGTAATGTTCCAGGGCTTTGTATGGAACATCAACTCCTTCGACCAGGAAGGTGTTCAGCTTGGTAAGGTTCTTGCCAAGAAGGTTCTTGCACATGAGACAGATGGAGCACTTGCTGAGTACAGCAAACTTCTGAATATCTGATATATCTTTTAATGACAAGAAATAGAGCCCCACTCCTATTAACAGGAATGGGGCTCTTTATCATTTATTATTATAGATTAAAGTGTCTGTAATAACTCTAATGTCGCTGCTGCGCAGTCTCTTGCTGCCTTAGCTTCAAATTCTGGATAATCCATGATCTCGCTTCCATCAGCTTTATCAGAAATAGCGCGGATGATAAGGAAAGGAACATTGTTTAGATAGCAGGCCTGAGCAATTCCGCAGCCTTCCATCTCACAACAGATACCACCAAAATCTCTTACAATGGCATCCTTGACCTCTTTATCGCAGATAAACTGATCACCACTGCAAATTCTTCCTTCGAAGATTCCAAGGTCAGGCGCTGCAACCTTGATCGCTGCCTTAGCTTTTTCTCTAAGAGTAGCATCAGCTGTAAATGTAGCTGTGTCAAGCTGAGGGATTTCTCCCTTCTGATATCCGAACACTGTTGCATCTACATCGTGGTAACAAGCATCTGTTGAAAGAACTATGTCACCAATATTGATACGCGCATCAAGTGAACCTGCTGCTCCTGTATTTATCACATGGGTTACTCCAAATGTATCTACAAGAATCTGAACGCAAATACCTGCATTTACCTTGCAGATACCACTTCTGACTACAACAACTTCTGTATTTCCGAGGCTTCCCTCATAAAACTCCATAGAAGCTTTTGTAACAGTATTCTTAACTGTCATCTTACTCTTGAGGGTTTCTACCTCAACTTCCATAGCACCGATTATTCCTATTTTCATGTTGATTCTCTCTTTCGATTATTCTGGGTAAACAAGGTGTTTGTCATCAATGTTATAAAGAGTGTTATCAAGATATCTTTTGGCAAGGAATTTGGCCATTCCAAGATTCATATCGAGATAGTTTCCGCAATCTCTTGCGCTTGCTCCAGGCACCTCGCCCTCGAAATCTCTCATGAATTCATACATTCTTGTGATAAGAGGAACAATCTCTTTTGAAGAAAGGTCTCCTGCAAGGACAACATAGAATCCTGTTCTGCATCCCATAGGTCCAAAGTAGATTGTTCTATCCTTATATTCTGGATCATTTCGAAGGAATGTAGCGCCAAGATGCTCCATTGTGTGAACTTCTGCAGTGTTCATAACAGGCTCCTTGTTAGGGGCTGTCATTCTGAGGTCAAATGTAGTAATAGTTTCCTGGCCAACCTTATCTTTTCTGGATACATAGATTCCAGGCTCAAGGTCAAGATGATTGACGGTAAAGCTTGCTATTTTTTCCATAGTGATTATTTACTCCTTAGGCGGTTCGTTGAATACCTCGTAAGAATCGATCAGGTACTCACGAATATTATTATAGTCGCGATTACAGATTGCTGTATACAGTGTATCAACCATAAAGAGCTGTGCAAATCTGGAGCTTGTTATACCACTCTTTTTATCAATTTCAGGAGAAGTTGTAAAAAGAACATGGTTACAACCGGTTGTAAGAGTGTTATTGCCAAGTTTTGTAATGGCTATTGTAATAGCACCCTTCTGGGTTGCAATGTTATAGAGCTGCATTACTTCTTTGTTCTTAGGATTGTCCACGAAGAAAATTGCAACATCTTCAGGAGATATCTGAGATACAGTCATCAGATTCATGTGGTGATCCTGATTGAAAATAACGTTGTAGTGGATTCTAAGAAGCTTACAGTAAAGGTCATAGGCAGCGACACTTGCAGTACCTACGCCGAATACCTGTATCTGTTTGGCTGTAACAATCTTATTTACAACCTCGCTAAAGCTGCCAGTGTCAAACAATCTGTAGGTTGTCTGAATAGCCTGCACGCTGGTTGCACAAATATTATCAGCAATCGACTGTAATGAAGTATACTCGTTAACGTCCTTAAATGCAATCTTAGGTCCCTTGTCTGCCTGCTTAAGAGAAACATTTGCTTCAGAATAATAGGCGTTTTTCAGGTCTTTAAGTCCGCTATAACCGATTGCCTGTGCAAATCTGGTCCATGCGGCCTGCGTAGTTCCTGATAACCTTGCCAGTTCTTTTATCGGGTATTGGAAAAGATCATCCTTCCTCTCAAGGACAAAGTCTGCAACCATCTTCTCCGCTGCCGGTAAAGTATCATAGCAACTCTTGATTTTTTCACTGACAATATTCATGAGTATTCTCCTGTATTTCATCTACAATGGCGGATCAAAAACAATTATTAAACCGTCAAACAATGTTCAAAACTTCACATATTTAGTATACATTAATAATTATTTCAATAACGAAATAAATTTTCAAAGTTTTGAAAAGTATCTATAAAATCTTTATAAATAGTGCACAATTTAATTCCCTTTTGTGCTATGCTTTAGAGGTAGGGATTTTTAGAAATAATAGTGCAAACATGCACTTTTGCGGAGGCGCAAGAAAGGAGACTAGATTATGAAATGGGTATGTCAGGTATGTGGTTATGTTCATGAAGGAGATCAGCCACCGGAGGCTTGTCCTGTATGTAAGGCACCTGCTGAGAAATTCACCAAGCAGGAAGGCGACAAAGTTTGGGCTTGCGAGCATGTTGTGGGTGTAGCTTCATCTGCTCCTGATGAAATCAAAAATGGATTACGTGAAATGTTTAATGGAGAATGTACTGAGGTTGGTATGTACCTTGCTATGGGTAGAGTAGCTATCCGCGAAGGTTATCCTGAAATCGGTGCTTTCTTTGAAAAAGCAGCATGGGAAGAGGCAGAGCACGCAGCTCATTTCGCAGAGCTCCTTGGAGAAGTAATTACAGATTCTACTAAGAAGAATCTTGAACTCCGTGCTGACGCTGAATATGGCGCAACTCAGGGACGCGCTGATCTTGCCAAGAAGGCTAAACAGCTTGACCTTGACGCTATTCATGATGCTGTTCATGAGATTGGAAGAGATGAAGCAAGACATGGTAAAGCTTTTGCAGGTCTTCTTAAGAGATACTTTGGTTAATCCATAAGATAAATTAAGCTCTACTCATATCAACAACCGGGAGTAGAGCTCTTTTTTTGTATAATTACTGGATTTCTTCATTAAGAATCTTCACAATAGCATCTGTTGCTGACTGAAGACTGCTCTTATTCATATTAGCGAGGAATTTATCTCTATTCTCATAAAGGTCCTCAATTGTTTCTACTAGAATATCCTCATCAAGTTCATCATTATCAATCACAAGTGAGAATCCCTGCTGCTCAAATGATTTGGCATTGAGCATCTGATCTCCTCTGCTGGACTTGGTAGAAAGAGGAATAAGAATATTGGGTTTCTTGAGTGCAAGAAGCTCACATATTGAGTTTGCTCCCGCTCTTGAAACAACTATGTCTGCCATGGCGAACAAGTCTTTTAACTCATTCTTAACATACTCAAACTGCTTGTAGCCTGGAACAGAGAGTTTAAGATTGTCCATCTTCTCTTTGCCACAGATATGAACTACATTGAACTGTGGAAGTAGTCTTGGAAGTGCAAATCTTACTGTCTCATTGACTGACTGAGCACCAAGGCTTCCGCCGATTACCATAAGAACAGGCTTATCATCTGTAAAGCCGCAAATCTTTCTGCCTTCTTCCCTTGATCCATTTCCGAGTTCTTCTCTTATAGGTGTTCCGGTTAAAATAGCTTTATCCGCTGGTAAAAGTCTCATTGTCTCAGGGAAATTGCAACAAATCTTCCTTGCTCCCTTCATACTGAGCTTATTGGCAAGTCCCGGTGTGATATCAGATTCGTGAACAATGTATGGTATTCCCAGAACTTTAGCTGCCCTGACAACAGGAACGCTTACAAATCCGCCCTTCGAAAAGATAATATCGGGGTTGATCCTCTTAAGAAGTGTAATTGATTCAGTGAATCCCTTCATAACCCTGAACGGATCTGAAAAATTCTTGGGATCAAAATATCTCCTAAGCTTACCTGTAGCTATTCCGAAATATGGAATGTTATAGTCTTCGATAAGCTTTTTCTCAATTCCTTCATATGAGCCGATATAGAATATTTCATATCCAGCTTTCTTAAGTGCAGGAATAAGTGCAATATTAGGTGTTACATGACCTGCACTTCCGCCTCCTGTAAGGACGATTCTCTTATTAGCATTTTCGCTCAATTCTATAACCTTCTTTCAGATTGCTATATCAAGCCTGCATAGCCTGCTCAATTGCATATGATAACTGATCCGGGCATGATGTATTCTTAAAGCCGCACTTGATGCCACGAAGCTTGCCAATAGCATCCTCACACTTCATACCTTCAACAAGTTTGGATATACCCTGAAGATTGCCATTGCATCCATTTGTAAATTCTACGTGTCTGATTATTCCTTCCTCAACTTCTATATCTATCTGTGTTGAGCAGGTTCCTTTTGTCTTATATACCATAAAAAAACTATACTCCTAACTCACTTACGTGTAATTCGGAGTATAGTATATCACATCTTACTGTTCCGCAACAGTTTGATAGGTCAAAAGCCCCTTTTCTTCGTATTCCAGAATGTAGTCGTTAACTACTCTGTCAGAAAAAGCTTTCACTTCCATGAGTTTATCCTCATAGTTTTCAGGTGTCAGCTCATAATCACCTGCTATTATCTCATCAAGCATAAGCTTATTGATCTCAGGTGCAAAATGTATTGAATCCATGTACAGCTCAAGGTTAGTTGCAACCTCTTCCTGAGCCTGGAAACAGAACACTTTAACATTGTTATATTTTAAAAGCTCACCTGTCATCTGGATTTCATTATAAATATATGCATCTCTTTCACCAGACCTTACAACTCCATCCCACCAGAGCATAGAGTATACAGGATAAAAGAATATAAATTCTGTCTCAGGATGTGCCTTAACCTGACTTGTCAAAAGAGCTATGTTTCCGGCAAGTTCACTGCTATATACAGTCTCATCCATCATAGGCACCACTTCGTTTGATCTGTGATAAAGGCCAAGCGCCATATCAGAATTAAAGCTCTTCCATTTAGCCCAGTTATAGGATAATCCTTCATCGTAATCGCCGATAAAAGAATTGGCAATTTCATAAGGAATCTTCTCAAACAATACATCTTTATTAAAAAGATATCTCACATCATTAAATGGATTTCTGTCATATAAATACATTGGACAACCGGTGGATTCATAAGTTGTCTCAGTTGAACCGGAAAGAGCTGACGGATCAATATTATAAAAAACCATTTTGATATCGTGATCTGCAAATGCCTCATCCATCAGATAACACAAGTCTGCTGTTGCTCCATAACTTCTGATAGCCTTAATGGATTTTACGCCATAAGCACTGTCATACCAGGCATTGTCATTATTCTCCATAACTGATGACCCGACCAGAAGCGCATCATAATCAAAATTCCTAAGTGTTCCGATACACTGATATTCTTTATCACTCAGAACCGCCTTAAGCCCAAACCATGGCTTATGATAGTGGTAAAAAGGATCAAAAACATAAACCATACCACCAACCAGTAAAGCTACTGCCAGGATAGATACTATAAGTCTTTTTATGAATTTAACTGAATTATTATTTTGGTTCATAAAACTGTTTCTTTCTAATTATTACTAGAACTGGAAGTAAATAAAAGTGCTGACATTTGACAGTGAAATGAAGGACCATATAAATAACACTACAAGTCCAGCAATTGTCTTTTTATCAAATCTGGTTTCCGTAACGATTTCTTTTGTGTTCTTCCTCGTCATGACAAATGCACTTATAACTATCAGGAGCACAAAAGTTGCAACATATACAATATTCACCATTTCAGGCTTACCCATCTGTGTAAAGAGCTGTCTGAAAATATAGTTCTCCGGAATAGCCAGATTTTCTGCAGTCTTGTATAAAAATCCCGGATATGTCCACACAAAGAGTCTTCTAAACATGGCACCAACATATTCAAGATTCTGAGATCCAAAGAATATGAGGGAAATAACAAACATCGTAAATGTTACAGCATTTCCAACTGCTCTCGGAACCACAAAAAGTGGCTTTTCTCTCAAAAGATAGCGTGTTTTCTTATTAGCTTTTTCCGGCTCTGTAACTCCTGTTATTCCAAGGTTATCCCATACAACCAAAAGTCCCTGCATGAGTCCCCAGCACACGTATGTCCAGCCTGCGCCGTGCCATAGGCCACTTAGTACAAATACTATAAGTACATTTATTACTGTGCGAAGCTTGCCTTTCCTGCTTCCTCCAAGTGGGATATAAACATATTTGATAAAGAACCTTGAAAGAGTCATATGCCAGCGCTGCCAAAGCTCTCTTGAAGTTGCTGCCTTATAAGGCGAATTAAAGTTATCCGGAAGTTCAAATCCCAGCATCAGACTCACACCGTTTGCCATGTCACAATATCCCGAAAAATCTAGATAGATTTCGAAAGTGTAAGCGAGCATAACCAGAATTACAGTTATGGTATCCAGATAATATGTATAGTGAAAGCCGTAGTTTACCGCCTTGGCAAGATTGTCTGCAAGGAGAACCTTCTTGGATAGTCCTATGATAAAAGACATTATTCCTCTGGCCAATTTATCAGGATCTGTCTTTCTAAGGCTCTTGTCCCTGAACTGATCTGTCATTTCCTTGTGGAAAGCAATAGGTCCCTGAATTAGCTTGGGAAAATATGTAGTGTACATCAGATACTCAATAATATTGTAATGCGGAGCCTTGCCATTTGCCCTGTCTACAATAAAAGATATCTGCCCGAAGGTAAAAAAGCTGATTCCTATCGGCATAAGAATTTCTTTTGCCGTAAAAGTTGCTCCTGTAAGTGCATCGAGATTCTCAACAAAAAAGCCGAGATACTTAAGGTAAAACAAAAGCGCAAGGTTAAACAAAACTCCAATGACTTTTATTACTGTTCTAAAGTAAGGCGCTATTTCTTTTTGCTCTTTCCAAGCCAAAATGCCGCTTAACAGGTAATTAACCGAAGTGCTGATCAGTAGGACCAGTAAAAATCCTGCTCCAAAAGTGTAATAGAAATACAGTGACATACCAATAAGGAATACATCTGCCACTGCATATTTCTCTATCTTATTTAAAATGTTCCATCCAATAAGAAGAATCGGAAGGAATATAAGTAAAAACGTAAAGGAATTAAAGCCCATATATTTCTCCATCTAATAAACATCATGAAGAGTATAACAAATTCGTTGTTTAGTGTAAAACCACAGACTTAAAAAGAGGAAGGCAGAAGCTCTGCCTCCCTCTGGGGATTAATTTTTACTATAAATAAAACGATTAGAAAATACCTTTTTCTGTCTTGATAAGAACACCGTTCTCGTCAAATGTGTATCTGCGGAACAGTTTAACAATCTGCTCATTCTTAGCAAGTGTTCCGTCTTTCTTTGCGTAGTACTTTTTGTCACCAACTGTGATCATATAGTCCTTGGCAACTCTTCCATTGTCCTTACAGAAGTAATCCTGTCCATCATATGTCACAAAGCCAGTCTTCGCCTTGCAATCATCGCCGAAGAAATATTCGTTATGATATTTCTCAAGCTTAACATTTCTTGCAAGAACACCATCAGCACCTGCGCAGTAAACTGCACCCTCAAATGTAAATAATGCATTCTTTGAAACCTTACCATCAGCCTTGCAATAGTACATGTTGCCATCTACTTTCTGAAGACCTGTCAGTTTCTCGCCATTTGCTGTAACTACATATGTCTTGCCATACTTGGTAACAAGTGTTCCTTCAGGTTCTTCTGGTGTCTCTGGTGTAGGAACTTCTGGTGTAGGAACATCTGATCCATCTGCAAGAAGAATTGTTCCAAATACTTCTGTTGATGACCAGCCATTACCAGTCTTGTCAGCCCAGTTAAGTGTTCCTACTCTCTTGCCTGAGTTGTCTGCATCGTTAACCTGAATATCAAGGCCTACCTTAGCACCTTCTACAGGAGCTATGTCTGTCCACTTAAGTGCTGCTTCAATCTTGTAGCCATCTTCTGTAACAACTACTTCAGACTTGATGTTTTCTTCTACACACTTTGTACCATTAAAGCTGTGTGTATTCTCGAAGTTGATTCTGTACTGCTTGTCATCTGCTTCATAAGTACTTGTCTTGTTGTTATTCTCATCTACAAAGATTTCAACTGAATCCTGCTCCCATGCATCTGAAGATGCCTTGTTGAGAACTGAATCTTTAACATCAGCAAGTACATAGAGGTATTCATCATCCCAAAGGATCTTGGCGCTTGCAGATGCCTTAGCACCAACTTTGATAGCTACAGGAAGCTCATCTGCTGTCTTCCAGGCTTCATCATCAAACTCACCATCAATAACAGGTGTGCCCTTCTTAACTACTGCAAGTGGCTTAATTACTGTTTCAGCAAAGAACTTGCTGGACTGAGCATGCTTAAATGTTGTGTCGTTAAATACAGCAAGGAAATCACCGTCATTAACTACAATATCAAACTTAACCTTGTTAGCTGTAAGAGCTTCAAAGTCAACAGGAACATTTACTACTGCCTCGTATCCATTTTCATTTTCTGTTGCTTCTTCTCTCTTTACTACTACTGATTTGATTCCTGTTCCGTCATCTGCATAAACTGTAAAGAAATCATCCTGGCCAGTTGTTGTATCTTTTATTACAACTTTAACGTCGATGCCATTCTCACTCCACATAGGGATAAACTTGCCAGCAACAAACTCATATACATTACCAGCTGAGAAATCATTATTTACATTCTGTACAAGTGTTATTGACTTTACTTCAGGCTCAAGTTCTCCGGCATTTGCAATTGCCCAGAAGCAATCCTTAGCCTTGTAGTAATCATCAAAGAGAAGTGGATACTGTCTTGCGCTTCCGTCTGCGCCGCCACCGTTATTGTTTGATGACTGGAGCCATGAATGCTTATCTGTTACTCCCCAGATTGTCATACCTGTGAAGTTTACGCCGTCTTCTCTAAGTCTTCTGATTGTGTCATAAACTGCTTTGTATCTCTCCGCAAGTCTGTCATCCTTGGCACTTGTAGCACCCTTGAAGTCAAGCTCAGTTACCTGAACCTGGTCAACGATAGCTGCATAAGCCTTGGCTGCTGTCTTGAACTGCTCCATTGAAGGATTGTTGGATGCAATCTGGTAGTGAGCCTGCATACCCATACCATCAATTCTTGCACCAGGTGTTGCCTTAACATCTCTAAGAAGCTGGCAGATACCACCCATCTTGCTGCTTACTGTCTCGTTATAATCGTTATAGAAAAGAGCGATATCAGCAGGCATATATCTGTTAGCATATACGAATGCGTTTGTGATGAACTCCTGTGAGCCGTAAACTCCCCACCACTCTGATCTCTCAGATGCATTTCTGTAAGTACCTGTTCCATCACTTACTGCTTCGTTAACAACATCCCATCCATAGAAGAGATCTTTGTACTTGCTGTCTTCTGCTGTGAAGTGCTTAGCAACTTCTCTGATGTAGATCTCAAGACGCTTATTCATTACGTCAGGAGTTACATAAGGCTTGGATGTGTCATAATCTTCATGGAAGAAGAATGAAGGAGTCTGTGAATGCCAAACAAGAACATGGCCTCTTACCTGGATTTTCTTTTCAGGATGTTCTTCATTCCACTTAACGAATCTGTCAAGACGATCCTCAGGTCTTGAGAAATCAAGAACAGGGAATGGAACCATCTCACCATTGAGCTCATAATCAACTATCTCAGCATCTTTTCTGAGCATTGAATCAGGCTTAAGCTCGTTACCAAGAGTTACTCCATTGAAGTGCTTGTAAACAAGCTCCATATCAAGTGGATCGCCAAACTCATCGTAGCTTGCTGCTGTTCCGATGATGAAATCATCACCCATAAGCTCTGCTACAGGCTTTCTGAGGTCGACGATATCATACTCAACGCCAGCCTGAGGTCTGTCCTCTGCAGGAGTTGTATCTACAACAACTTCAATCTTTTCTACTGTTACGCTAAATGGATATGTCTGTTCATTCATTGCCATGATAGCAATTGCATCAACATCAGCTGTAACATTAGGATATGTTGTGTAGCTCTTGCTGCCATTTTTACCATAGTCAGCCTTGAGCTCTGTACCGCCTCCATATGTCTTAATGCAGATGCTCTGCTTATTAGCTTCTGCAAATGTAACCTTTACTGACTTAACATCAGGTCCCGGAAGTGTCTTTCCAAGAGAAACTCTGTACTCACGCCACTCTTTGTCAAACTCAAGAGTTGCTCCGTCTACTTCAGTACCTTCCCATGCCTCAGTAAACTTAAGCGCATCTCCCTCAAGAACAATTGTCTCCTCGTTCTTAGGAGCTTCTGTCTCCTGCTTATCAACAACAACCTCGTCAATAGTGATGCCATATGGGTACTCAGCTTCTCCTGATGCCATTGACATAACACCAATATATCTAACATTGCCATCATATGTAGGATTAAATACATATTCACAATTCTTATCACAGCCATAATTTGCATACTTCTCAGTCATGTCTGCGTCATAGAGCTTGATTGCAACGTTCTTATCCTGTTTAGAAACTTTTACAGTAAGTGCCTTAACATTAGCTACTGGAACTGTCTCTCCAAGATCATAGCAATACTCCTCATACTGCTTGGAAAAAACGAGCTTTCCTGAAGTCTTGGCACTCTGATTCCATCTGTTAAAGAAAACAAGACTATTTTCTTCTTCAGCTGGCTCTGCTGATGTTTCAGCTGAAGCCTCATCTGTTGCTTCCTTTGCAGATTCATCTGAAGACTCCTCTGTAGCTTCTTCAGCCACTGAAGCCTCAGAAGAAGCCTCATCAGCAGCATCTTCTACACTTGTCTCAGCTGAACTTTCTTCTACTGCTGCTTCTTCCACTTCAGCAACCAGTGAGCTACCAGTTGCTGCTTCTGCAGCAAATACCTGTGTTACACCGGTACCAACATTTGTTACAGTTAAAAGACCTGCCATAACAAACGATGATATCCCCAACCATCTTTTGTGCATACCTATACTTTTCCTCCTGTTTTACTAGTTTGTTTTGTGCAAATCCCCTAAACACAATTGTACTAAATATAATTATTTAGTATTTTCGTATAGTATGCTTACCAAAAAGTGCTATTCACTGGTTACATTTTGCAATTTTTAATAAAGTTTTTAGATTTTATTTAGTTTTTATCAGATCTTTCCAATATGACGTTATTTCTCTTAGCTCATGTCCTGTAACTTTTACCCCATCATAGGTATGTTCAAAGCTTATGACTGCCTCTCCTCCAGCCTTTGTGCCGGCTTCCATTCCCTGGTCCGCTACAAAATTGCCCAGCGAGTAATATACAAGGCATTTTTCTCCATCAGGTCTTTCGATTTCTTCAACTTCCTGAATTACATGCGGATGACTTCCTATGACTATATCAGCTCCGCCCTTGGCAAAAAGAGCCGCCATTTCTCTCTGTCCGGAATTTGCCGCTTCTTGGTATTCATCTCCCCAATGAGCAAAAACCATTACAATATCTGCTTCTTCTCGTGCTCTTTGTAAATTCCAGAGTAGCTCATTTCGTTCTTCATCACTCTTTGGAAGATAATGAACTACATATGGGAATTTCTCTGATATATCCCCTGCATTTGTTCCGTAGGTATATGAAAATATGGCAAAAGAAATACCGTTTCTACTAATAAGTTCATAGGGCCTAAGAGAAACATCTTTCCTATCCTGAATTCCCGGACATATTAGATTTTCTGATTCATAGAACCTTTTGGTATATTCAAGTTCTCCTATTCCTTTATCAAGAATATGGTTATTGGCACATACAGCGATGTCAAAGCCGGCATTTACAATAGCATCACCAACGGCGGTCGGAGCTCCAAAAGAAGGGTATCCTGATATCATTCTGGCATCATCTACTAAAGCAGACTCTGCATTAAATGCAGCAATATCAGCGCTTTTTATGTCATCTAAAAAAGGCTTATAGAGAAAATCAAATTTTCCCTTTTCGGCTCTGTTTGCATATTCATAAATCGGAGTGTGTATCAGATTGTCTCCAAAGGCTACAAAACTGACCTTATTCTCTATATTCTTAAGCCCAAAACTCTCCCATTTCCAGAGGGTACAGTTACCATCGATATCCTCAAATAAAAGAATCCTGTTATTCTTTTCCATAAGTTTCATTCTGTTTATAAGGATTCCGGTTTCAGAGGCAAACCATTTCTGAGTTACTGTACCCTTCTCATCAACTCCATATATAAATACATGCTGCGAATATGTCTTTTCATCAGACTGTATCCAAAAGGGTCTGTGTCTGCCAAATAGTCCCTTCTTCCAGACAACTGCAATGATTTCAGGCTTTCCATCACTGTCAATATCCGTAGTTAAAGCGTCCTGGATCTTAAGCTTTTCATCTGTTAAAAAAGTTCTTTCACCTTTGTCGCTTCTTACTTCCAGACGTTTTGACTTTATTTCCGTTGTATATCTTGCCTTATCTTCATCAAACTTTAGTTCAATGCTTTTTTCCTGCCATCTAACCCAATTCGGAATAAAGTTTCTTTCCCACCCCAAAACTGCGCTTATTGCAACGCAAGAAGCTACTACTATCCCAAAGGATAGCAGTAGCTTCTTAAAGTTAACTTTTTTAAATAAAAAGCTCTTCATCATTCACCAACTCTGTAGCTCTTTGTCCAGTCAGCTCTTTCATATTTGTTCTCTACAGTAATCCAATCCCAGTTGTCATCCAGATATCCGCCCTTCATCATATTTCTCCACTGGGAATCTGTAAGACGATTGTCAATGCTCTCTTCAAACTGATAGAAGCTGTATGCACCACCCACTGCAACATGGAGCTCCCCATCAATAGGAAATACTACGTAGATAGTGTCAACTCTTCCCGTACCAATTTCCAGAACTGTTCCATTTGGATCAGTTGCTATATCTGTGACTACTTCACATGGCGCCTGATTACTGTCATAGAGCTCTTCATCAAGGTTATCCTGATTAGCTTCTCTCCAGAAATGCTCTATATATCCGCCGTAGCTTCTGATAAATTCGTAGTCGTCATCGCTAAGTTCTTCATTTTTAAGCTCTTTTTCTGATATTGCCAAAAGAGTTCCTGCTATTTCCGAAAGCTTATCGAGATTTTCTCTGGATGAATCACTTAACATCCCATAACCATCAAGACCTTCTTTGGTCTTTTCTGACAGGAATTTGAATCTGCTGTAAACAACAGGCTGTGGGTCAACATATCCTCTGTCATCCAGCACTTCTTCATCGCCACCACCCATTTCTGCCATTATCTGTTTAGCATAAAGAACTGTGTCATGTTTGAGCTCTGTGTAAGACCCTGCAAAGGTTTCGAGATTCTTTTTGTTCCACTCACTGCTATGCATATATGAAGGATATCCCTGACCTTTTTCTTCCAAAAGTGGTCTAAGGGTGTTGAGCCATCCTGAATAAAGACTTGCATTCCAAAGCGTCGCATCGTCATTGTTAAAGTGCTCAGACATGATCGTCAGATTATCTGTGTATCCTTCATAGTCTGTAGCGCCCTTTTCTTCAAGGATTTTCAGCGCTTCATCTGAGCCAAGTGCAGCAGGAGTATCGAGTACATCAGGAAGATATCTCTTTTCTCCATTCGAATTTTCTTTTACCGAGCTGTATACAAGCCTTTGCATGATAGCTGCATCTACTGTAAATCTCTGTCCCATAAATCTATAGGTTGGAATAACAGGATTGTCTCCATCTTCTACTGGAACTGAGTTGATCTGAGGCATTTTGAGGTCTTTGACTTTATTCATCACTTCATTTAACGAAGCACTATCAGCTGACAGACCTTGTACATCAGAAATCTGTCCGTAAACGTCTGTTAGTATCTGATTAAACTCTATAAAGCCCGGATCATCTGAAGCTCCGGCAAAAAAGCTTGTGATCTTATATATTCCATCCCATTTATTCTGAACCGTACTAAGAGCACAGGTCTGGAGAATCGCGCTCTTTACCATATCTTCATTATCAAGGGCAAATCCGATCCTGCCATACCACATCATGGCTCTGAAATACTTCTCAAGCTGCTCATCTCCCTCGTAATATCCGCGTACCTTGTACTGACTATAGTCCTCGACAAGTCCTGTAAGCGCACAATCATCAATTCCTGCAGCTGCCATTATTTTGTCATATTCATCCCTGCAGATACTCTCATCATCTAAAGCTGCTGTTGGAATCTCTGTTGCCTCATCCTGAAGAAGACTTCCAATATAGAAAAATGCTACATTTCTGCGAGCTGCATTCTCCCATTCAGTTCCCTTAAGGGCTTCAAACTGCTCCTCTGAAAGCCTGAGCATATCTGCTCCAAGGCTCTTCAGCTCATCAGCAAGATATGTCTTTTCTGAGGTCTTCATGAGATGCGCAAAATATAAGTGATATGTATGCATCAGAGAATCAACTGTGATAAAGTTAGGAATCTGACCGTATCTGTTTCCTTCATAAACATCAAAGAATTCTTCAGCATACCCGGGAATAATAGCAAAACTATTCTCTGACAGTTTATCAATAAGAGCCTGTGGATGATTATATTCACTCTCTTCTGATATATCGAGCCTGTACCTGAGACTCGGATGTATCACAACATTAGTAAGTCCTTGCTCTACCTTATATTCTGGAATTGACGGAACAAGTCCCTGGTCATAATAGATCGTTTCTTCACTTCCAAGAAGTGACTCATTAGTAGAAATAGGAACAATGTCTGTTCCTGAATTTGCAGAATCAGTCTTATTCTCATTCTGAACTGTTTCCGCCTCCTGATCTGATGTGCTTTCAGATGAATTAGTGTCTACACTTGCAGCATTTCCACAACCTGTGAGCATTGCAGCAATCAGAAGTACAGCCAATACTTTTTTCTTCATAATACCCTCCTCATATAGCAATATCTATATAATTACCAAAGTCATTTTCACATTCATAACTTTTGACACCTATATCATATATATACGAACAGCCAAATCTTTTGTTACGTGTTATCCAACATTTCTGACAATTCCTATAGATACATACTGGTCAAGAACTGCGCCGTAATCTGTTTCCTCTTCTTTCTGTGGATTAAACACACCATCCACAACGAGGCTCACACCGCCATTTGCAAATTCCTCAACTTCTCTGTATCTGTCTGTAAAAAAGGACTTTCTGGAAACCTTTCTGTCTCTGAGTATTCCTTTACACTCATCTCCATTACAATTGGGGAAATTCACATTCCAGATCTGTCCCTGAACATAGGGCTTATCAATTAATTCCGCCATGATATCTCTCAGATACTTATCTGTTGCCCCATGCTCAGATGATGCTCCTTCAGAAAAAGCTATAGAAAGCACTCCCTGAAACTCTCCCTCAAAGGCTGCTCCTGCGGTTGCTGAATACTGAATATCACATGCAACGTTATAGCCAAAATTTATTCCGGACATTATCACGTCAGGTCTCTCCGGAAGAATATTTAAAAGTCCGACTCTTACACAATCGGCCGGTGTTCCTGTACATGAATAAGCATGAACTCCAGCGACAGAAAAATTATAAGGATGGACATCTATCGGATGACGCAGTGTAATACTGTGTGATGCAGCGCTCCTCTGACTCTCAGGTGCTATAACCCAGACTTCACCAAACTCTTTGGCCGCCTCTGCCAGTCTTCTGATGCCATCTGACTCAATTCCGTCGTCATTAGTAATTAGTATTTTTCTCATTTTTCATCTCCAAATATGTTAACAGTCCTCTTAATAATACTCTTTTATCAAAAAAGTCGCAAAGAAATGCAATTTTTAGCCCTCTTGTTGTAAAATAGAATTATGCAAAACAAAACTAATGTTCGTCAAAATTATTATATTGCAATAGATCTTAAGTCTTTTTATGCATCTGTTGAATGTCAGGATTTAGACCGCAATCCGCTCACCACAAACCTTGTGGTTGCTGACAGGAGCAGAACTGAAAAGACTATTTGTCTTGCAGTTTCTCCATCTCTTAAAAAGTTTGGAATTCCCGGAAGAGCAAGGCTATTTGAAGTTACTCAAAGAGTTAAAGAGATAAATGCAGAAAGGCTGCGCAAAGCCCCGGGGCATAAGTTCACAGGCGAATCCGATGATGAAGAAGCCCTGGATAAAGACCCATCTCTTAAGCTTTCCTTCATTGCCGCAGTTCCAAGAATGTCTAGGTATATCGAGCTCAGCACTCAGATTTATCAAATTTACCTTAGATACATTTCTCCTGAGGATATCCATGTCTATTCTATTGACGAAGTATTTATGGATGTTACCAAGTATCTTGGGATATATAACAAGACTCCCAGAGAGCTTGCGCAGGAGATGATCAAAAATGTAATGAAAGAAACCGGGATAACTGCGACTGCCGGAATAGGAACAAATATGTACCTTGCCAAGGTAGCTATGGATATTGTTGCCAAACACACTATGCCCGATGAAAATGGTGTGCGTATGGCTGAACTTGACGAAATCAGCTACAGAAAGCTTTTGTGGGATCATGAACCTCTTACTGACTTTTGGAGAGTTGGCCGTGGTTATACCAAAAAACTCAATGCTCTCGGGATCAGAACCATGGGAGATATCGCTAGATGCAGCCTTGGAGGAGAGAGAGATTTTTTTAACGAAGATATTCTCTACAAACAGTTTGGTATTAATGCCGAGCTTTTAATTGACCATGCCTGGGGCTATGAACCATGCACAATGGAGATGGTCAAGGCCTACAAACCCGATAACAACAGTGTCAGTCAGGGGCAGGTTCTTCACTGCCCGTATACCTTTGATAAGGGCAGGATAATAGTTAAAGAAATGGCTGAAGCCCTTGCAATGCAGCTGATGGAAGAGGAGAAGGTTACAGACCAGATCGTTCTGTCTGTTGGTTATGACATTGAAAGTCTAAATGACCCTGAGATCAGGAAAAAATATCACGGAGAAATTGCCAAAGACTACTATGGCCGTCTTGTTCCTGTACACGCCCACGGAAGTGATAATCTTGAAGAATTTACAAATCTTAGTAGTCACATTATTGAGAGTGCTCTTAGGATCTATGACATACAGGTTAATGAAGCTCTCCTTATAAGACGTATTAATATTGTCGCGGCACATGTTCTAAGTGAAGCAGATGCAGCCAGGGAAAAAGAATCCTCTTATGAGCAGCTGTCTCTTTTTGTAGATTATGATAAAAAGGAACAGGAGAGGAAGGAGAAAGAGTCCAAGGATGCCAAGGCCAAGGCGCTTCAGAAGGCTACTATGGAAATACAAAAGAAATTCGGAAAGACTGCGATCGTTCGTGGAACTGCCTATGAAGAAGGCGCCACAGGACTAGACAGAGCTAAACAGATTGGTGGACACAAGGCATGAGTATAGATAAATACAAAGATATGATATATATGGACAGGCCAATTTCCAAAAAGCATACGCCAATGCCTCTTGAAAACAGGGCTGCGCAGTTTGCACCTTTTGCCGCCCTAACTGGATATGACGATGCTGTCAATGAAACTTCCCGTCTTACTGTTAACAAAATCGAGCTCAGCGAAGAAAAAAAGGCTGAGCTCGACTTAACACTGTCAAATCTTAATTCAGTTATTACAACCAATCCAAAAGCTTCGATCACTTACTTTGTTCCGGACTCACTTAAAGCCGGAGGTGATTACGTTACAGTAAATGCCAGTATCAGGAAAATAGATTCCGTAAGCCGCACTATAATTCTGATGGACAGGTCTGTCATTGCTATCGATGATATTATCAGCATCGAACCTGAGGATGGCGACGTCTGATATTATCCTCTTAGCATGAACTTTCTGACTATATCTATTCCAATCTTGTAAGGAAGAGGGCGTACGACCTTGTCTGCCTCTTTGATCATCTTCCTGATCGGTATGCTCTGAGGACAATGCTGTTCACACTTTCCACATTCTATACACTGAGTTGCAAATGCCGGCTCTTTCTTAAGTCCGACAGTCTGGGCATATTCAAATCTGGCTGCCGATTTACTCTCAAGGGCAGTCATATTGTAAACTCTAAATAATGCAGGAATATCAACTCCCTTAGGGCAAGGCATACAATATCTGCAGCCAGTACATCCTACAAGCTCTGATTCAGATATTATTTTCTTGACCTGATCTATTAGCTCAAAATCTGCCTGGGTAAAAGAGCCTGCCTTTGCATCAGATGCAATCCTGCAATTCTCCTCAACCATTTCAATTGAGTTCATTCCTGACAAAACGCATGTGACTTCCGGCTGATTCCATAACCATCTAAGGCCGTACTCTGCAGGAGTATAGCCTGTATCCTGCGCTCTTATCAGCTCTTTTGCCTTATTGGGAAGAAGGTTAACAAGCTTACCTCCGCGAAGAGGCTCCATGATGACTACAGGAATTCCCTTCTTGGCTGCATATTCAAGTCCCTTACGACCTGCCTGAGAATGCTCATCCATGTAATTATACTGAATCTGACAGAAATCCCAGTCGTATGAATCAAGGATACCTATGAAGTCCTCTGTGTTTCCATGATAGGAAAAACCGATATTCCTGATCTGTCCGCTCTTTTTCTTTTCCTCAACCCATTCTCTGATTCCGACTCTTTCGAGCTTGTCCCACTGATTCAGGGCTGTCATATGGTGCATAAGATAATAATCTACATATGTTGTACGAAGTCTCTTTAATTCTTCATCAAAATACTTATCAAGAGCAGCTCTGCTACCAACAAGATACTGAGGAAGCTTGGTTGCTATATTTACCTTTTCTCTGATGCCATTTCGTTCAAGGATTTCTCCAAGAGCTGCTTCACTACCTGAGTAAACATAAGCAGTATCAAAATAATTAACGCCCATCTCATAGGCTTTCATTATCTCTTTTTCTGTCTTATCAATGTCTATACCAAGGCCATTTGTAGTAAAACGCATACATCCATAGCCAAGGATTGATATCGGTTCCCCGTTTCTATTCTGCCTGTACTCCATAATTATCTCCTTACCATAAAAACAACAATTGTTATAAGGAAATTATATTATCAAATATTTATTTTGTAAAATTATATTTTACACGCTTAAAATTACAGGTTATCTTGTAAGGTCCTGAACCCACTTATATTTCCTGAATCTGTACATTACCCACGGAATCTTACCTACTTCATCAAGGCAGGTGCAGGCATAAACCAGAAGAGGAGACCAGTGGAATACAAAAGCTCCGGCAAGTGCCAGCGGAATCGCAATACACCACATTGTGACAATAAGACTGTACATGTCAAAAAGCGTGTCTCCGCCGCCATCAAGAACTCCGTTGATCGTTACTGTATTGACCGCCCTTCCTATCATGTATACAGACATTATGATCATCATACCTACAAGATAGTGTCTTGCTGTATCTGTGAGAATTACGCCGTTTACAACAATTGGAGTAGCCAAAAGAACCAGCGCTGTAGAAACAAAACCTATTACGTATGATATGTTCTTGAGCTTTATTCCATATTGCTTACCAAGCTCAAGTCTCCCTGCGCCCAGCTCGTTTCCAACAATAATTCCCGCAGCGCTTCCAATTCCGTTACATAGACAGCAGATCAAATCCCTCACCACAGCAGCAATCGAGTTGGCTGCGGCAGCATCTACGCCAAGATGTCCCATGATAGCTGTATAGGAAGTAAATCCGATTCCCCAGCAGAGTGACCCACCAAGAAGTGGCAGATACTGCCTCATGAAATCCTTGTACAACTGGATAGGTATGGAAAAAAGTCTTTCAAGTGCAGGTCTTACATATTTTGGCTTAAAAGAAATTGTAATGCACAAGATAAGCTCTATGATTCTGGAAATTGTTGTAGCAAGAGCCGCTCCTCTTGCCTCCATTCTTGGCGCTCCCAATAAACCAAAGATAAAAACAGCATTCAGCCCTATGTTCATAAGGACTGCACTTGTGCTTATAAGAGCACCCGCTTTAACATTTTCTGTTACCTTCATTATTGACAGATAGCTCTGGGAAATACCGGTAATAAGATAAGACCAGCCGGCAATTCTGAGATAACTGGTTCCAATTGCAATAAGCTGCGGATCAGAAGCAAATATATGCATGAGCTGCCCTGGAATAAGCTCGCACATGGCAAAAAAGATAATGGCTACAACTTCACTTGAAATGAGCATCAGATTAAATATATTCTCAAGTGCCTTTTTATCGCCCTTACCCCAGTACTGTGCTCCAAGTATTGCTCCTGCCGTAGTAGAAGAGAAGAGGAACATATTCTGAACAAATTGTATCTGTGTTGCCAGAGAGACTGCTGTCATCTGCTCCTGAGTCACTCTTCCAAGCATCAGTGCATCTGCAGCCGCAACCATCGCAAGCATCAGACTCTGCAATGCTATAGGGAGAGCTATTCTCGTAAGATTTCTATAAAACACTTTGTTATCTATTGCTTTTTCCACAAAAACTCCTTTAGTTTCCACATATTTACGGTATGAAAGCACAACCGATAGTGTACAACTTTTTCTAATTCAATTCTATCATGTTACCAAATTAGAAACTAATTGCAACATTTATCTATATTCTGTTGTTATATAGTTGTAAACAAACATTCATGTGTTAGAATTGTTAATAGTCTAATAATAATGGGTTTTTAGGAGGAGATTAATTATGTTTTGTCCAAATTGTGGAACAGAAATCAAAGAAGACGTATTGTTTTGTCCAAACTGCGGTGCAGATTTAAGCGCAGCCAAGAATCAGAGTGAAACAGTTGATCAGAATGTAAACGCTAACGTAAACGATGTACAGCCACAGGCTCAGCCTACAGGTTTTGATTACAACGCTTATCAGCAGAACACTTATCAGCAGGGTAATCCTCAGCAGGGCGCACCTTATTGCTTAAACGCAGGCGGTATTCAGAAAAGAGATCTTGCAATCGCAATCATTTTAACAATCGTTACTTGCGGTATTTACGGAATTTACTGGTTCGTAGTTCTTACAGATGAGACTAACCACATTACAAACCAGACAGAGGCAACATCAGGTGGTCTTGCATTCCTGTTCTCTATTATTACATGCGGTATTTACTACTTCTACTGGTCATACAAGATGGGAGAGAAGGTTGATATGATCAAGGGAACACCTAACGGAAGTTCATCCATTTTGTTCCTTATCCTCAGCATCTTTGGTCTTGGCTTTGTAAACTACATCATCGCTCAGGATGCTATCAACAATTTCGTTGCTTCTTGCCAGTAATTACAAATTATAATCACTCAAAAAGGTCTTGAGAGCATAGCCCTCAAGACCTTTTTATTATCTTAATTATACCTGATCACTTGGCAAGACGGATTACATTCCAGCTGCGTGCAGGAAGTGTACTTGTAAGTATTCCCTTTGTAACCTTAGAATTCTTGGTAGCATCAACAGGCTTAACATTATCAGGATTTTCCTCAGTATTAACTGCCTCAAGATCCTTGTGTGTAAGTACGCTGTGCTCAACAACCTTGTAATCTGCGAACTGTCTGAGATCACATGTGAGCTCAAAGTCATCTTCAAGATTCTTATTAACAGCAAAGAGTGTTACAGCTTCATTCTCTTCATCTGCAACTACTACACAGTCAACGTAAGGAGCATCGCCATGCTTGGATTCATAAGTAGGAACCTTAACTACTGTGTTGAGAACTTCTCCACGTCCATAAACACTTGTCTGCATATATGGATAGAAAATAGTCTGTCTCCATGCACCTGTATCAGATGTCATGATAGGAGCAATAACGTTAACAAGCTGTGCAAGACATGCAATCTTGACTCTGTCTGCATGACGGAGCATAGTGATCAGCATTGATCCGACAAGAAGTGCATCCTCAAAGTTGTAAATATCCTCAAGCTGATGTGGATGCTCAACCCACTTCTCAAGCTTCTTATCCTGTTCATTTGAGTGATACCATACATTCCACTCATCGAATGAAAGGTTAATATCTTTCTTTTTCCTCTTAACAGCCTTAACATAATCGCAGATGCTGACAACCTGGCTGATGAACTGATCCATAGCTACGCTGTTTGCAAGGAAGTTAGGTGTGTCATGCTCAGCATTACCATAGTACTGGTGGAGTGAGAGATAGTCGATGTTGTCATAAGCACACTCAAGAACTGTTCTCTCCCAGTTACCAAATGTAGGCATAGTAAGATTAGATGAACCGCATGCAACAGTCTCAATTGTAGGATCAACAAGCTTCATGATCTGGCCCGCAAGATCTGCCTTACGACCGTATTCTTCAGCTGTAAGATGTCCTGTCTGCCATGGACCATCCATCTCATTGCCAAGGCACCAGAGTTTGATTCCGTATGGATCCTTAACTCCATTCTTGATTCTCATGTCTGCGTACTTGGTTCCGCCCTTGCTGTTGCAGTATTCTACAACGTTCTTGGCATCATCAATTCCTCTTGTGCCAAGGTTTACTGCGTACATAGGCTGTGTACCGCATTTCTTACACCAGTCCATGAACTCATCAAGACCAAACTGGTTTGTCTCTACAACTCCCCATGCAAGCTCTATTCTGCGAGGTCTGTCCTTCTTGGGACCTACGCTGTCTTCCCAGTTAAAAGATGATACGAAGTTTCCACCCGGATATCTGACGATAGGAACGTTGATTTCCTGGATGAGCTTCATAACGTCTTTACGATAGCCGTTTTTATCTGCAAACTTGTTGCCCGGCTGGTATATTCCTTCATATACAGCGCGTCCAAGATGCTCGATAAAAGAGCCAAAGATACGCTCATCAACCTTACTAATAGTAAAGTCTCGATCAATACAAACCTGTACTTTGTTTTCGTTTTTTGTCTTTTTCATTTTAAATACCTCTAAAATAATTTACAGTCACATGAATAATATAATACATTCTTAATAAAAATGAAATGGAAAAAACTCATTTATTTATAAAAAATAATGATAAGATGGTATTATTAGAAATGGCATTTTTACTAATGCACAATATATGGATTGGAGTTATTGATGAGTAAAAACAATACACTGGTTAAACTTGGTATTTTTTCTTCAGTTTTTGGAGGAATATTTGCCTTTAGCAATTATATCTACAAGATTTCTACTGTTCCCAAGCAGCACACAGACGCAGACGATAACAGGGATTTTGATCCTGCTATAACAGAAGGCAGAAAATTTGTCAGAAATCATCCTGACAGACAGGACTTGTTCATAGATTCCATAGACAAGTTAAAGCTTCACGCTTCTTATATCCCATGTAAGGAATCCAGTCACAGATATGCAATAATAATCCATGGTATCTGGGACAATCACGAATCTAACGGCATCTATGCCAGACATTACCTCGAAAAAGGTATAAACTGCCTTCTTCCTGACCTTAGAGGATTTGGTAAGAGCGAAGGTGATTATATCGGATATGGATATGATGACAGACTTGATATTATTGAATGGATCAACTATATCATCAAAAAAGATCCCGAGGCCCGCATAATCCTTCATGGCATGTCCATGGGATCAGCAACAACTCTTATGACAACAGGAGAGCATCTTCCAAGAAACGTTAAGGCAGCAATAGCAGACAGTGCTTATGCTACACTTCGCGAACAGTTTGCTCACACCTATAAGTCCTTCAAAGGCTCTTTTGTTCCTGTTCCGATAGCTCTTTTCCTGGCAAGAGTGATGATATATTTAAGAGCAGGATATGATATTAACGAGGTTAATCCTATTGAAGCAGTTAAGAATTCATCTACTCCAACTCTTTTCATGCATGGAGATGATGATACTTTCATAGATCCTCATATGTGCTCAAGATTATACGAGGCTGCCAAATGTCCCAAGCAGTACTGTATGATCCTCGGTGCAGGTCATATTGAGGGAGTTGTAAGAGACCCGGTAAATTATTGGGCAAAGATAGATAGCTTTTTATCTCAGCTTGAATTCTGATCAGAATAATCTTATATCAAGTACAAAAACACTGCCGCTAATCCTCTTCAGATTAGTGACAGTGTTTTTAATACAAATAGCCATAGTGTTAAAGAGAAGGAACATCCAAAAGTCGTCATCATTACAATACTGCTACTGAGAGTTCCTTCATGTCCCATGTTTTTGGCCATTACAAAGCTTGAAACAGTGGTCGCTGATCCAAGCATTACAAGTAGAGCTATGATCTGCTCATTTCTAAAGCCCATAAGAACTGCAAATGGCATAAACAGTCCTACAAGCGCAAAGAGTTTTATGAAACTTGCAAGTAATGTGGGCTTAATTTTATTTATCGCCTTGGAATAATCAAAGGTTGCTCCCATAGCCATAAGCCCAAGGGGAGTTGATAGTCCTCCAATACTTGACACCATTGATCCAAGTATCTTTGGCATCGGTATCTTAAACAAAGACCAGAAAAGCCCTATGAATATTCCAATAAGAATGGGATTTTTGACTATTCCGATAAGTGTCTTTATTATCAGCTCTTTTCTTACCTGGTCAGAGTTATCGCTCTCACTGGTGTATCTTCCCATAACTACAGACTTGGGTGCTGTAGTCATCAAAATGATCACTGCAAAAATGTTATAAAGAGGAACGCTTCCAATTATCATAAGTGGTGCCATTCCACTGCTTCCGCTTCCGTATATGTTATGGATAAAAGCTATTCCCAAAAGAGCTGCACTACTGCGGTATGAACCCTGAATGAATTCACCTCTTTCAACTTTGTTACTAATGATAAGTCTTGATATTGCTGTTATCAGCAGAATACTGCAAAGCGTTACGCAAAAGCAGAATATGACAAATCTGCCATTCCAGCTCCCTGCAAAATCCTGCTTCGCAAGATCTTCAAACAAAAGAACCGGTAGCGCAATCTTAAAGACAAACTTATTCATCCATGTTGCTGCTTTTTCGTCTATTATATGAATTTTATTAAAGATATATCCAAGCACCATCAAAAGAAAAATCGGTAACGTCGCATTAAGACTAAATATCAGATTATCCATTATTTCAAATCCCCATTGTTCTCACTTTAATTGCTCAAATCAAGGTCCGGGATCATTGCCTCCCGGACCATATTGATTTTATGCAAATTGTGCCTGATAAAGCTGATAATAAGCACCTCTTCTGGCCATAAGCTGGTCGTGATTGCCTGCTTCCATTATACCGCCACCGTTAATAACAAATATACGGTCAGCATTCTTGATTGTAGACAGACGATGAGCTATAACAAAGCTTGTTCTTCCCTTTAAAAGTGCCTGAATTCCTTTCTGAACCAGCATCTCTGTGTGTGTATCTATGCTACTTGTAGCCTCATCAAGAATGAGTATCTTGGGCATTGAAATCATAGTTCTCGCAAAGGCAAGGAGCTGTCTCTGACCAATAGAAAGGCCTGCGCCTCTCTCTTTTAACTCAGTATCATAGCCGTTCTCCAGATTCATAATGAAATCATGGGCGTTAACTGCCTTGGCAGCTGCGATCATCTCTTCTTCAGTAGCATCAAGATTTCCGTACATTATGTTCTCACGGACAGTTCCGTGGAAAATAAAGTTATCCTGAGTCATGATACCCATCTGCTTACGAAGACTGTTTATTGTGACGTCAGTCAGGTCATAGCCATCAACCAGTATCTTACCTTTCTGGATATCATAGAATCTGCTGATGAGATTAACAATTGTTGTCTTGCCAGCTCCAGTTGGACCAACAAGGGCAATTGTCTCACCCGGTTTAACATCAAAGTTAACATTCTCAAGAACTCTTGTCTGAGTTTCGGTTCCCTCATCGTAGGTGAATCCTACATTTTCAAAAGAAACACTTCCACTTATTTCAGGAAGTTCCTTAGCACCTTCTTTATCTACAATCTCAGCCTCTGTATCAAGGATATCAAAGACTCTTTCTGCAGCAGTAATATTGGTTATCAGCTGGTTATAGTAGTTGGAAAGTCCCATTATAGGACTCCAGAACATACTCGAATAGCTTGCAAAAGCAGTAATAAGACCAACAGATGCTGCTGTATAACCAAGTAGTCTTATGGCAACAAGATACAGGATCATACTGCTGATAGCCCAGCTCATGTCTATTGAAGGACCAAAAAGATCAGCTGCTCTACAGGCTGAAATATAGGCATCCCTATGAGCATTAGCAAGTTCTCTAAAGGTTGTCTTGGTCTCTTTTTCCGCATGAAAACTCTGAACTACCGATATTCCAGCAATATCCTCATGAACATAGGCATTCATGTTTGATGCTTTTTTACGAACATCCTGCCATCTCTTATGATTGACATTACGGATCCAGAATATGCTGACAACCATAATTGGCAGCGAAGCAAAGCATCCAAGAGCAAGCTTCCAGTCTTTTATCAACATAATGATAACTACACCAAATACCGTAATAAAGTTCGGAATAAGGTTTGTAATAGTATTGGCCATTACATCTTTCATGGAGTTAACATCACCTATTATGCGGGCCAGGATCTTACCTGTCGGCCTGTTGTCAAAAAATGTAAATGACAAAGTCTGGATGTGCTCATACAGCTCCTGCCTGATATCTAGCAGGACTTTATTTGCAACCTTGTTCATCATATACATTCTGAGCTTAACAAAAAGAATGTATATAACGCCAAGTGCTACTATGATAGTAGCGATTGTTATAAGACCTCGGATATTCTTATTAGCCACATGTACGTCTATAGCATATTCTATGAGAAGCGGGCTTATAAGGCTTATTCCTACGGTAACTATCAAAGAGATAAAAACCGGGATTATTTCTGCAATATGAGGTCTCAGATATCTGATCATTCTGACAAATATCTTTTTTCGGTCCGTATTGGACATTTGCTCATCTTCACGAAATGAGTTAGCTGCCATTACGCACTCACCTCCATTTCCATTGGGACTCCGTACTGAGCTATATAAGTCTCATAGTATAGTCCCTTTTTCTTAAGGAGCTGCTCATGTGTACCGCGCTCCGCAATTTTTCCATCCTGCAGATAGATGATCTCATCTGCATTCCTAACTGCAGAAATTCTGTGAGCGACGATAACACGAGTTGTACTCTTTATTTCATCAAGTGTCTTCTGAATCTCAGATTCAGTTTCCATATCAAGTGCAGATGTAGAATCATCAAGAATAAGTATAGGTGCATTCTTAGATATAGCCCTTGCAATGCTGATTCTCTGCTTCTGACCACCGGATAAACCTACACCTCTTTCACCTATTACGGTTTCGTAGGAATCTTCCAGCTTTTCAATGAAATCAGATGCCTTTGCCATCTTGGCTGCACTCTTTATTTCATCCATCGTCATATCATCTTTTCTGCCCATACGGATATTTTCTTCAATTGTGTCAGAGAAAAGAAATACATCCTGCATAACAACAGCTGTCGCACTTCTTACCTGCTCAAGCTCCATATCCCTTATTTCTGTACCATCAAGCTTGATGCTTCCGCCTGTAGGATCATAGAAACGCTGTATCAGATTTATGATAGTTGACTTTCCTGAACCTGTCTGTCCCATGATTCCAAGCGTTTTTCCTGCTTTTAAAGAAAAGCTTATATCTGACAGAACCTCTTTTCCTCCAAGTTCGAGGCTAACATTTTCAAATTCAATCTCTCCCTTAACGTCATTGACATGAACAGGAGCAGGATTTACTGAAAGTGTCGAATGCTCTGCATATATCTTTTTAATCTTCTTCATAGATGCAAGAGAGCTTGAGAACTCGTTGGTGATCCATCCAAGTTCCTCCATAGGCCATGTGCAGTTTCTGGTGTAAATAATAAACGCTGTTAAACTACCAAGGTTCATATGGCCGTTAATTACAGCTATTCCTCCAAGTACTGCAACAGCTACAGGAAGAAGAGTTCCTGCGAGCATAAATACAGGATAGAATTTTATGAGAGCTCTTGCTTCCTCCATGTTGAGATCATAGTATTTTTTATTGTGCTTAAAAAATTTCTTTATCTCATAGTTTTCTCTGGCAAAAGCTTTAACCGTTCTGACTCCGGCCAGATTTTCCTCAGCCGTTGTAGTCATCTCTGCATTCTCTTCGCTGATCGCATCATAGACCTTATCAAGCTTTTTCTCCATTATGATAGCTGTTGCTCCGCAGATTATCATAAATGTAAGAGGTAAAAAAGTAAGTGGCACGTTTATAGAAAACATGAAATAGATGATGAGTACAGAGTTTAGTGTTACCTCCATGCCTCGCATAGCCACCATTCCAACAAGCTGATAAATCTTGTCGATGTCATCTTTTACCCTGGCCATAAGCTCACCGGTACTGGAATCATCGAAATAATCTAGAGACAGGCTCTGAATGTGATCAAAGAGATCCTTTCTCATCTCGGTTCCGATGGTGATGCAGTTTTTATCAAATGTAAATTCCTTGTAATATCCAAATACACTTCTGCCTATACCTATCAGTATTATCGCCAGGAGCAAATATGGAAAATAAGTGTAATCGTTGCCTACAAGTACTTCATTAACTATTCGTTCTGTAACTTTTGGGAACATCATGTCAAGGGCAATCGCAATCAGCATGAAAACAGTTGCCATTGTATATGTTGCCCAGTGCTTTCGCACATAACTTCCAAGTGTATTCATTGTTCCTCCATTTTTTGAAATAGATTGATTCGTTTCTGGTTACTCCTCAAGCCTCGGGTATTGTGCAATTAAGAAACGGGCCCGGTTTCCTAATTAGGCATAAAAAAACCCCAGGTAAATTATCAACAAACTTACCTGGGGAAACCATGTCACAATATATATTCAGATGCAGTATTAAATAGCCTTATCCGAACATAATATCCCGAGGTAAAGTCTTTGAAAAATGATTCGCTTTAATTCTTCTCGCCACAAGATTAAACATATTCCTTACCTCGCTTTCTTTAATATTTATCAACCTGTAGCAAAGTTGATATGTTGATGATTGCACAATAAAATTTCATTGTCAACATTATTTTCAGATATTTTATATTATTATCATGAAATTCTGAGAGTAATTAATAATTTATTGTTGACAATCTAATTTTATAGCAGTATTATTTTTACTAACTTAATACTTTAAACCAATGAAGCGGAGATAACGTCTATGATGCCTTCACAGAGAGCCTGATCAGCTGAGAACAGGTAAGATACACATATTCAAATGGACCGCCGAGGGTGCAGTCAAATGTGTTTTTGCACAGAGTATTCTGCAACGGAAGACTCCCGTTAGTAGTCAGAGATATGATGAAGTCTATAAGATTCTTATAGAAACGGTATCTCACATAAGCGCGTAGTTTACTACGAATTCAAGGTGGCACCGCGGATAGTATAATTGTACATTCGTCCTTGACAGAACAGACTTCTGTCAGGGACTTTTTTATTTCATAAAGCGTTCTGACAGATGAGTCGGAACGCTTTTTTATTACAAATCAATTAGTCAAAAGGAGAGAATGAACATGATCAAAGAAGCTATTGTAAAAATCGTAAACAAAGAAGACCTCACTTATGATGAAGCCTACTCAGTAATGAACGAGATCATGAGTGGAGAAACTACTCCTACTCAGAATGCAGCTTTTTTATCTGCACTTTCTACCAAGAGTGCGAGAGCAGAGACAACAGATGAGATTGCAGGCTGCGCAACAGCCATGAGAGAGCACGCTACTCAGGTTGAAACAGGCATGGATGTTTTCGAGATTGTTGGAACAGGCGGAGATAATGCCCAGAGCTTTAATATTTCAACTACTTCAGCACTTGTCGCTGCAGCTGGTGGAATGAAGGTCGCCAAACATGGTAACAGAGCAGCTTCTTCCAAATGTGGAACTGCAGACTGTCTCGAAGCTCTTGGAGTAAATATTGACCAGAGTCCTGAAAAATGCGTAGAGCTACTAAATGAAGTCGGAATGTGCTTCTTCTTTGCACAGAAATATCACACTTCCATGAAGTACGTAGGTGCAATCAGAAAAGAGCTTGGTTTCAGAACAGTTTTTAATATCCTTGGACCACTGACAAATCCCGGAAAGCCTTCAATGCAGCTTCTTGGAGTTTATGATGATTATCTCATAATTCCTCTTGCACAGGTTCTGATAAACCTTGGAATAAAAAGAGGAATGGTTGTATATGGCCAGGATAAACTTGATGAAATTTCAATGAGTTCACCAACTTCTGTATGTGAGATCAAGGATGGATGGTATAAGTCATATACAATACGTCCTGAGGACTTTGGCTTTAAGACTTGTTCAAAGGCTGAGCTTGTAGGAGGAACGCCTTCAGAAAATGCTCAGATCACAAGGGATATCCTCTCAGGAAAAGAGCGAGGACCTAAGCGTGATGCAGTCCTTATGAATGCCGGTGCTTCTCTTTACATCGGTGGTAAGGCAGATTCATTGGCCGATGGAATTAAACTTGCTAAAGAGATAATTGATTCAGGAAAAGCAACAGAAACGCTAAACAAACTTATTGAACTTAGCAATAAGTAATATTTAACCGGAGAAAATGATGTCAGATAAAACAATACTTGATGAGCTTGCCTCTTTTGCCAAATACAGAGTTTCAGAATCCATTAAGCAAATGCCGCTTACCGACTTAAGGAGAGAAGCAGAATCTCTTCCAAAGGGGTTATTCGAATTTGAAAACGCCCTTAAAAAGCCAGGTCTTTCCTTTATCTGTGAATGTAAAAAGGCTTCCCCTTCCAAGGGAATCATATCAAGAGATTTTCCGTATCTTGATATAGCAAAAGAGTACGAAGAAGCCGGAGCAGACTGTATATCTGTGCTGACTGAACCAAAGTGGTTTCTTGGAGCAGATTCCTACTTAAAAGAAATAGCTAGGGCTGTGAGTATTCCATGTATCAGAAAAGATTTCACGGTAGATGAATACATGATCTATGAAGCGAAGCTTCTGGGCGCCAAGGCTGTTCTTTTAATCTGCTCTATCCTTGATAAAGGTCAGCTACGCGAATATATCAACATATGTGATGCTCTTGGATTATCTGCACTTGTTGAAGCTCACGATGAAAAAGAGATAGAAACAGCTTTAGATTCATCAGCAAGAGTGATTGGTGTTAACAACAGGAATCTTAAGGATTTTAAGGTTGATACTGCAAATAGCAGGAATCTGCGAAATCTCGTTCCAAGTGATCGCATATTTGTTTCAGAGAGTGGCATCAGGTCAGTAGAAGATATCAGGGAAATCAAAGATTTTGGAGCAGATGCAGTTCTTGTCGGTGAAGTGCTCATGAGAGCTGAAGATAAAAAAGCTCTATTAACTGAGTTTAAGAAAGTCTGAGGTATGTTGTGACCAGGGTTAAAATGTGCGGTCTATTCAGAGATGAAGATATTTCCTATGCAAATGAAGTAAAACCTGACTATATAGGTTTTGTCTTTTACCCCAAAAGCCACAGATACGTAAGCATTGAAAAAGCTCAAAGCCTTAAAGCAAGGCTTGATCCCGAAATAAAGGCTGTTGGAGTATTTGTCGATAGTGACATCTCTTTTATCAAAGAGCTTGTAGCTAAGAATATAATCGATATAGTTCAGCTTCATGGGCATGAGGACAGTAATTATATACATGAACTTAGAAAAAGTATTGATAATCCCGATATTTCCATAATCCAGGCAATAGTTATAAAAAACGAGGCTGATATATTAAGGCTTCCTCAAAATGATTTCATAGATAATGAATTCTCTGCTGATTATTATCTAGTGGATTCCGGAATGGGAAGTGGAAGCTCTTTTAACTGGGATTTATTAAAAGAGCATAACGGGAAGATATTTCTGGCAGGAGGCCTGAATACTGAAAATATTGCCAAAGCACTTTCTACAGTTAAGCCATTTGCTGTGGATGTAAGCTCAGGAATTGAAACAGACAGAATAAAAGATTTTGATAAGATGAAAAAATTCATCTCATTGGTAAAAGAAAATAGGAGTGAAAGAAATGAGTAAGTCCAGAGGAAGATTTGGTGTTCACGGAGGTCAGTATATACCTGAAACTCTTATGAATGCTGTGATAGAACTTGAAGAAGCCTACAACCATTACAAAAATGATCCTGAATTTAACAGAGAACTATCTGAGCTGTTAAACGAGTATGCAGGTCGTCCTTCAAGATTATATTATGCTGAGAAAATGACAAGAGACCTTGGTGGAGCAAAGATTTATCTCAAAAGGGAAGATTTGAACCATACCGGAGCTCACAAGATCAACAATGTCCTTGGTCAGGCTCTTTTGGCCAAAAAAATGGGCAAGACCAGACTCATAGCTGAAACCGGCGCAGGTCAGCACGGCGTAGCTACTGCAACTGCTGCGGCCTTAATGGGAATGGAATGTGTTGTTTTCATGGGTGAAGAGGACACTAAGAGACAGGCGCTTAATGTCTACAAGATGAAGCTTCTTGGCGCTGAGGTTATCCCTGTAACATCCGGAACCGCTACTCTTAAGGATGCAGTTTCTGAAGCCATGAGAGAGTGGACTTCAAGGATTGATGATACTCATTATTGCCTCGGCTCTGTTATGGGACCACATCCATTTCCTACTATAGTCAGAGATTTTCAGGCAGTAATCTCCAAAGAGATCAAAGAACAAATGCTGGAAAAAGAGGGTAGACTCCCCGATGCTGTTATTGCCTGTGTTGGAGGCGGCTCTAATGCTATAGGATCCTTTTACAATTTTATTGACGATGAATCAGTACGGTTAATCGGATGTGAAGCGGCCGGAAGAGGCATTGATACCTTTGAAACTGCTGCAACTATCAACACCGGAAGACTTGGTATTTTCCACGGCATGAAATCTTATTTTTGTCAGGATGAATATGGACAGATTGCTCCTGTTTATTCAATTTCAGCCGGGCTTGATTACCCTGGAATCGGACCGGAGCATGCCTACCTTCATGATATTCACAGAGCCAAATACGTTGCTATAACAGATGATGAGGCAGTAAATGCATTTGAATATCTCTCCAAAACTGAAGGAATTATTCCTGCTATAGAATCTTCTCATGCTCTTGCATACGCTATTAAACTTGCTCCTACAATGGATAAAGACAAGATCATCGTTGTAACTATTTCCGGAAGAGGAGATAAAGACTGCGCTGCGATTGCACGCTATAGAGACGAAAATATTTCAGATTGATATAGAAGAGGAGTAAAAAATAATGAGTAAAATAAAAACAGCTTTTGAAAATGGCAAAGCTTTTATAGCCTTTATCACATGCGGAGATCCAGACCTTGAAACAACTAAGGAAGCTGTCATTGCAGCAGTAAAGGGAGGAGCTGACCTTATAGAGCTTGGCATACCTTTTTCTGATCCAACAGCCGAAGGCCCCGTTATTCAGGGTGCTAATCTTCGCGCATTAAACGGAGGCATCACTACAGATAAGATTTTTGAATTCGTTAAAGATCTACGAAAGAGCGTTTCAGTTCCTATGGTTTTTATGACTTACGCAAATGTAGTTTATTCCTACGATTCAGAAAAGTTTATCAAAATATGCAGTGAAATTGGTATGGATGGACTTATTTTACCTGATCTTCCTTTTGAGGAGAAAGAGGAATTTGAAGATACCTGCAATAAATATGACATAGACCTTGTCTCGTTAATAGCACCAACTTCAGAAAAAAGAATATCTATGATTGCCAGAGAAGCTAAAGGCTTTATCTATGTAGTTTCAAGTCTTGGCGTAACAGGTACCAGAAGCAGTATTACTACTGATCTTGATTCTATTGTTAAAGTAATTCGCGAAAACACTGATATTCCATGTGCTATCGGATTTGGTATTTCTACACCTGAACAGGCTGCTAAAATGTCCAATATCTCAGACGGCGCAATTGTTGGCTCTGCTATTATCAAGCTGTTAGAAAAACATGGTAAAAACGCCCCAAAATACATCGAAGATTATGTACATGAAATGAAAGCAGCTATGTGATAGGTTATATAAAAAAGATCATTTAGAAATTACTCTAAATGATCTTTTTGTATATTATTTAAGCTGTTTTATTCTTTTTAGATTATCATCTGTCTCTTTTAACATTTCACGAAGTGACAGATTTTCTTCATAGCTAAATTCACAAATAGAATACTGTAGATGATTGATGTATCTACTGGACTCTGATAGGAGATTAGCGTTCTGAGTAGACATTTCCTGTCTGAAACTCTCAGCCTTACCTTCTTCGTCAGATATCTCTATAACAGCAAATTCATCGCCTCTTATTCTACCGTATATACTATTCTCAAAAACCTTTTCAAGAATTCCTGAAACCTTTTTAACAGCTCTGTCGCCTTCCTCATGGCCATACATATCGTTTATTCCCTTGAGGGACTCCATGTGAATATAAGCAACAACTGCGCATTTTCCTGGTCCGAAGTTATCTTTAAGAAGATCATAGGCCTTGGCAAAAAAACCTCGTCTGTTAAGGCCACCTGTAAGATAGTCCTGATCCCCGATATGGTCAAGAACTGAATCATCTCTTGCAAGTTCTTCCTGAACTTCATAGAGTTCTTCATTTGTCTTCTTAAGCTCTTTTTCCAGGTAAGATACTCTTGAAGTTCCTGTAATTATGCTAAGGAGATTATCCTGAAAATGATCAATGTAATAATCCGATGTAAACTCAGTAATAACAAGACCAAGCTGATATTCTCCTACAAAAAGAGAACCTGCTATCAGCACCTTAGCCTTGCCATGTGTAATACTATCGATTACTTCACTGGTTTTTATAATATCATTTTCATTGTTTTCTGGTACTATTCCATTTACAAGTCTGGACTTACAAAGAATAGTTTCAGGCTTATTCCACCAGTATTTAATAGTATTTCTGATTTTCGTATCGTATAGAAGTATAGCGCTATTCTTTATGCCTTCAGCAGCAAAAGTTTTAGATATTACTTCATATACTTTTTCATCAGGATACTTTCTGTGGAGAAGAGGGCTACTGATCCTAAACAGCACATTTAAAGCTTCTGCAGCATCTTTTTCTACAAAGTTAAATGTTTTGGCCTGCTCAGGAACAGGTAATTTACCTTTTTCTTTAAGTCCAATTACATCACAAACAGCCTCATATCCAAGCTGTTCAAGCTGATCCCTGTCATTTGTAATTTCATTGACGCAAACAAAACCTTCAACCTCGGAAAGGGTTAAAATAGGTATACCCTCAAACTTTTTGAGCAGTGATTCCTTTTTGAGGATCGGTACCTTTTTACCTATTCTGTCGATATCAATTATTAGTGCATCAAAACCAAAATCCCTTGCATAGTCAAAAAGTGCTGCGTACTGATATGCATACGGATTATCATCTTCAGCTTCTGTCTGCAGGTACTTGCCGGGCATAACACAGAGGGTAACATCTTTATCCCTCGCAGCCTGGCTAGCACCTATGCATATTTTCTTAACGTCTCTGTCTTCAAGTTCTGATACCAACAATCCGATGTTCATAGGCCCCTCATTCCTCTGAAGAATCCCTGTTGCTGTTAAACTGACTTATGACAAATTATTCCTCGTCATCATCAGCAGTTGTAATATTTTCTTCCTCAACTTCCTCACTTACGTCATCGATATTATCAATATCGTGATCTCCGTCAGAAATCTTTTCTCTTACCTTGGCAATCTTAGCAACAGTTACACCCTTATCAAGATTGATCATCTTAACACCTGATGTTACTCTGCCATGGATTGTTATTTCATCCATTCTCAGCTGAATAATGATTCCTGCATTAGTGATCATCATGATCTCATTATCATCATTAACAGCCTTAACACCGATTACATTACCGGTCTTCTCAGTTATCTTATAACACTTAACACCCTTACCGCCTCTGAACTGGCTATGGAATTCATCAAGTGTTGTTCTCTTACCGTATCCTTTTTCAGAAACAATGAGAAGTGAATCTCCCTGAGTATTGAGCTGCATTCCTACAATTTCATCTGTATCATCCAGCATCATACCGCGAACACCGATAGAAGATCTGCTTGTAATACGAACATCACTTTCATCAAAGTGGATACACATACCATTCTTGGTTACAAGGAATACTTCTGCATCCTTGGTAACTGTCTTAACTTCAATGAGCTCATCATCATCACGAAGAGTAATTGCAGCAAGTCCTGTCTTTCTCACATTTGAGAAATCTGTGATAGGAGTCTTCTTGACAGTACCTTTCTTGGTAACCATGAACAGGCACTTTTCTTCATCCTCAAAGCCCTTTACAGGGATCATAGCAGAAATCTTCTCACCTGGTGCAAGCTGGAGGAGATTAACAATTGCCATTCCACGTGATGTTCTTGAAGCTTCAGGAATCTGATAAGCCTTAAGTCTGTAAACTCGACCAGTATTTGTAAAGAACATTACGTAGTTATGAGTTGTAGTCATAAGGATATCTTCAACATAATCGTTATCTATTGTTGTGATACCCTTAATTCCCTTGCCACCACGATTCTGTGCCTTGAAGTTATCAATTGACATTCTCTTGATATATCCAAGACTTGTCATTGCTATAACAGTATTTACGTTAGGAATCAGATCCTCTGTATCAATGTCAGAATCATCCTGTCCAATCTGTGACTTTCTGTCATCGCCATATTTATTGGCAATTTCAGATATTTCGGTTCTGATTACTCCTAAAAGTACTTTTCTATCTGCAAGAATAGCTTTCAATTCCTCGATTTTCTTGAGAAGATCAGCGTGCTCCTGTTCAAGCTTGTCTCTTTCCAAACCTGTCAGAGTACGAAGTCTCATATCTACAATAGCCTGAGCCTGAACATCTGTAAGGCCAAATCTGCCCATCAACTGTTCCTTGGCAAGAGCTACTGTTTCACTACCTCTGATGATCTTGATTACTTCATCAATGTTATCAAGGGCTATGAGTAATCCCTCTAAAATATGATTTCTCTCTTCAGCCTTATTGAGATCATACTTGGTTCTTCTTGTTACAACTTCTTCCTGATGCTTGATGTAGTGCTTGAGCATCTCAGTTATAGACAGAACCTTCGGCTCATTATTAACGAGCGCAAGCATGATAATACCAAATGAATCCTGCATCTGAGTATGTTTATAGAGCTTATTGAGCATGATATTAGGATTAACATCATTACGAAGCTCAATTACTACACGCATACCCTCACGGTCAGATTCATCTCTAAGAGCAGTAATTCCATCAAGTTTTTTGAGCTTAACAAGCTCAGCAATCTTGGCTATCATATTAGCCTTATTAACAAGATATGGAAGTTCTGTTACAACAATTCTGTTCTTGCCATTCTGCATAGGCTCAATGTTTGTAACAGCTCTTACTATAACCTTACCACGTCCGGTTCTGTAAGCCTCTTCAGCACCTCTTGTACCTAGGATTATTCCTCCTGTAGGGAAATCAGGAGCCTTGATAATATCAAGAATTTCTTCAATCTCTGTTTCTCTATCTTCAAGAACTCTGTTGTCAATCATCTTAACAACAGCATTAACTACTTCTCTGAGGTTATGAGGTGGGATATTAGTAGCCATACCTACCGCAATACCTGTAGTACCATTCACCAGAAGGTTAGGATATCTACTTGGGAGAATTGCAGGCTCTTTTTCTGTCTCATCAAAGTTAGGAACAAAATCTACAGTGTCCTTATTGATGTCAGCAATCATCTCCATTGATATCTTGGTGAGTCTTGCCTCTGTATATCGCATGGCAGCTGCACCATCTCCGTCAACAGAACCAAAGTTACCATGTCCGTCAACAAGACAGTATCTCATTGACCATGGCTGAGCCATATTAACCAATGCACCATAGATTGAACTGTCACCATGTGGATGATACTTACCCATAGTATCACCGACGATACGCGCACACTTACGATGTGGCTTATCCGGACCGTTATTAAGCTCTATCATAGAATACAAAATTCTTCTCTGAACCGGCTTAAGACCATCTCTTACATCTGGAAGAGCACGAGATGCAATAACGCTCATGGCATAGTCGATATAGTCAGATTCCATTGTCTTCTGAAGATCAACTTCTTTTATTCTGTCAGTGGTTGTCTTATCAAAAACGTCATCTGGCATTTCATTGTTGATGTTATTATTATCTGCCATTACTTTTTATCCTTTTCCTTGAGAAATATAAACCTTTCTCAGATTTTTACACTCAATTCTTTTTTATTCTGATCATTTGAAAGAGATAACATCAGAATATATCAATATTTTTAACAAACTTAGCATTCTTCTCGATGAATTCTCGTCTTGGTTCAACCTTATCACCCATAAGAGTAGTAAACGTTACATCGATATCTGATGAAGACTCTTCATCCATGTTAACTCTCAAAAGGACTCTTCTCTCAGGATCCATAGTTGTTTCCCAGAGCTGTTCCGGATCCATCTCTCCAAGACCCTTATAACGCTGGATCTTGTTATTCTGATCACGTCCAACATCTGTAAGGATCTTATCAAGTTCCTCATCAGAATATGCATACCAGACCTTTTTATTCTTCTCAAGCTTATAAAGAGGTGGCTGAGCAAGATATACATGGCCCTGCTTAATAAGCTCAGGCATAAACCTGTAAAGGAAAGTAAGCATAAGTGTAGAAATATGTGCACCGTCCACATCGGCATCGGTCATGATGATAATCTTGTCATATCTGAGCTTACTGATATCAAAGTCATCATGTATACCTGTTCCAAATGCTGTGATCATAGCTTTGATTTCAGCATTACCATAAATTCTGTCAACTCTGGCCTTTTCTACGTTCAGGATCTTACCACGAAGTGGGAGAATAGCCTGAGTCGCACGGCTTCTGGCTGTCTTAGCAGATCCACCGGCGGAATCTCCCTCAACGATAAATATTTCGCAGTTCTTAGGATCTTTATCTGAACAATCTGCAAGCTTACCAGGAAGTCCCATTCCATCAAGAGCAGACTTACGTCTTGTAAGATCTCTTGCCTTTCTGGCAGCATCTCTTGCTCTCTGGGCAAGTATAGCTTTTTCAAGAATCTGCTTGGCAACATTAGGATTCTGCTCAAGATAATAGGTCAGCTGTTCTGATACAACACCTGCTACAGCTCCTCTTGCCTCGGAGTTACCAAGTTTCTGTTTGGTCTGGCCTTCAAACTGAGGATCTTCAATCTTAACAGAAATAATAGCTGTCAAACCTTCTCTGATATCTTCACCAGTAAGGTTTTCTTCGCTATCCTTGAGCATCTTATTAGCTCTTGCATAGTCATTAAATGTCTTGGTAAGAGCAGCCTTGAATCCCTCAAGGTGAGTACCACCTTCAGGAGTATTGATGTTATTAACAAAAGTGTAGATACTCTCATTGTAAGAATCATTATGCTGGAAAGAAACTTCTACCTGTACATTGTTTCTGTTTCCTTCAAAGTACATAATGTCCCCGTAAAGAGAAGTCTTATTCTTGTTCAGGTACTGAACAAATTCCTTAATTCCGCCTTCATAGTGGAATGTCTGCTGAATAGGATCTTCGCCTTCTTCAACACGCTTATCTGTAAGAGTAATCTTAAGTCCCTTAGTCAGGAAAGCCATCTCACGAAGTCTCTGCTTGAGTACGCTATACTCAAACACAGTTGTTTCCCTGAATATCTCAGCATCAGGTTTGAAGTATACTCTTGTACCTGTCACATTCTCAGGAGCTGTACCAACTTCCTTAAGAGGGTAGCAGACTTTTCCTCTTTCATATCTCTGCTGATAAACCTTACCTCTACGTGTAACCTGTACTTCAAGCCATTCTGAAAGAGCATTTACTACAGAAGCACCAACACCGTGAAGACCACCTGATACCTTGTATCCTCCACCGCCGAATTTGCCGCCGGCGTGAAGAATAGTAAATACAACTTCTACACCTGTAAGTCCGGATTTATGGTTAACGTCAACAGGAATACCACGTCCATTATCCTGAACAATTATCGTATTATCCTCATTGATGGTAACTTCGATGTGGTCGCAGAAACCTGCAAGCGCTTCGTCAACAGAGTTATCTACTATCTCATAAACAAGATGGTGAAGTCCTCTGCTGGCAGTAGTACCAATATACATACCCGGTCTTTTTCTTACAGCCTCAAGTCCTTCAAGAATCTGGATTTGATCGGCACCATATTTTACTGCTTCTTCGCTCATTTTATGCTCCATTTCTTTAATTCTCGCTGCTTATTGTTCCATCAGTAACCTTAAACAGCTTATCTATTTCAAATCTGTTATTAACAAATTCATCAAGTCCGGTACATGTAACAATTGTCTGAATATCTCCAATTGTGTTAAGCAGATAATTTTGTCTGTTGCTATCAAGTTCAGACAAAACATCATCAAGTAAGAGTACCGGATTTTCCTTTTTAGCTCTTTTTACAATCTCAATCTCTGAAAGTTTGAGTGAGAGAGAAGCAGTTCTCTGCTGTCCCTGAGAGCCATATTTTCTAATGTCTATTCCTTCGCCATATTCATCACAGTCTGCTTTTTTCTTTTGAACTACAAAAGAAAAATCGTCCTTGTGAGGACCTACAGTTGTCTGCTTGGCGTAAGTATCTTTTTGTCTTGCAGCCCTTAATTTCTTTTCGAATTCATCAGCACTTACATTTGGCTCATAGTAAACTGACAGGAACTCTTTATTTCCTGTTAACTTCTCATGAATAGGTCTTATTATTTCGTTAAGATCTCTGATGAATTTTTCTCTAGTCTTGATAATGACGGATCCATATTCACATAACTGCTTGTCCTGCACATCTAAAAGAACACTATTCTCCGGATGTTCATATAAATCCTTAAGAACTTTATTACGTTCTACAACAAGTTTGTTGTACTTAGAAAGACTATTAAGATATATCTGATCTAATTGACACAGCTCCATATCCATGAACCTGCGCCTTTCAGAAGGGCCATTTTTAATAATACTAAGATCTTCCGGTGAGAAAAAAACTACATTGAGCATCCCTATAAGATCTGATGCCCTTTTTATCTTCTGACCGTCTATTGCAATTCCTTTTGTTTTGCTGCTGCGAAGATGCATATCTACGCGATATTCAGCATTATCTTTCTCAAGAATAGTCCTAATATGGGCCTCATCCTTGCCAAATCTTATTATCTCTTTGTCCTTGCTGCCTTTATGTGATTTGGTAGTGGCTGAAACAAAAATAGCCTCAAGAATATTAGTTTTTCCCTGAGCGTTGTCTCCATACAATATATTGGTACCACTGCTGAAATCAATCTTTACATTCTCGTAATTCCTGAAATCAGCAAGTTCTAATGACTTAATAATCATTTTTCAATCTTAACCTGTGTGCCATCGTATTCAAAAATGTCACCATCATACAGTTTACGGCCACGTCTTTCCTCAACTTCTCCGTTAACCTTAACAAGTCCGGCCTGGATGTCATTCTTGGCATCCACACCAGAACCTTCAAGCCCAGCCTTTTTAAGAGCCTGACCAAGCTTTATAAAATCATCACCTTCACGTAATCTGATTGTTTCCATTTTGCTAAAATCCTATAACTAATATTTTATCCAAAATAAACTCATAACAGTAGAACTATGATCAGTCTACTGTTGTGAAGTTTACAGGAAGTACAAGATAAATGTATGTAGATTCCTTATCTCTGATAAAGCACGGAGCCTTAGGATTGACCATATAAATATCAACCAGCTCATCATCAATAACTCTAAGAGCATCAATGAGGAACTTAGGATTGAAGCCAATCATAAGATCTTTACCCTGTTTATCTATTTCAATTTCTTCATCCATACTACCGATAGCAGAATTGATCTTAAGCTCTATCTTGCCATCTGTAACTGAGATGATAACAGGCTTCTTGTCGCCTTCTTTAACCAGAAGAGTAGCACGGTCTATACAGTCAAGGAATTCCTTTCTGTTAATGCTGATCTTGGTTTCATAATCGCTTGAAAGCATCTGATCAATACTGAAGTATTCACCCTCAATGAGTCTTGATACAACTGTTGTCTTATCGAACTCAAAAAGAACATGCTTATCTGTAAAATAGATATTTACCATTTTCTCGATACTGTCACCGAGAATCTTACTGATCTCACCAAGTGTTTTACCAGGAACTATTACTTTCTTGTAAGGATAACTACCGTTTAACTTAACTTTTCTAATAGAGATTCTATGACCATCAAGTGATACAAGCTTTAAATTCTCTCCATCTACTTCAAAGAGTTCACCTGCCATCATCTTGTTAGCATCATTTTCTGCTATAGAAAAGATAGTCTGCTGAATAACATTTCTAAGAGTATACTGTGATACTGTTACGCCATCGATTTTCTCAATTGATGGAAGATAGGTAAAATCATCACCTTTTCTGCCAATAAGATTGAACTTAGCTCTCTCACAACTGATAGTAACTTTATTAGTGCTGTCTGATTCAATAGTTACATCATTATCTGGGAGTTTTCTTACTATGTCTACAAATATCTTGGCATCTAAAGCTATATAACCTCTCTCGACAATGTTACCTTCTACTACAGTCTGTATACCAAGTTCCATATCGTTAGCAATAAATTTGATAATGCCCTCTGTTGCATCTACTAGTATGCATTCAAGAATAGACATTGTTGTTTTGGAAGGAACTGCTTTTGAAACAATCTGCAGACCACTTACTAGATTTGATTTAGAGCACACAAATTTCATTTAACCACATACTCCCTTCACTGGCCAAAATGTATAAAATAAATATTAATAAATAATAAAAGAATTAATAATAGCTGTTGAAAAGTGTAAAACCTATTCTATTATACAATTTATGCGGCTTTTTTACAAATTTTTGGTTGTTGAAAACAAAAAAATTAGTGTTGAAAATTAAAAAGTTATAAACAAGCCAAATTTTGACAAATGAGATATAAAAAAGTTAATCCACCCTAATTCACAGCTAATCCCCAACTAAATCACAAGTTATCAAGATAGTTATCCACAAATGTGTATAACTTTTTATTTTTTGTGAATTACTTATTATAATGAAGGATTTAGTTTCTTCATTATTATATCCAGGTTTTTGTTGAGTTCTTCATCAATCTTGATCTGTTTTTTTATCTTGTTGATTCCACTCATAACTGTTGTGTGATCTTTTTTACCAAGAAGCTTACCTATTTCTTCCAAGGAAGCATCTGTATGCTCTCTGCAAAGATACATGATAACCTGTCGTGGAAGAACAATTTCGGAATTTCTCTTTTTGGAGAAAATATCTTCCTTCTTGGATCCATATTGCTCACATACTGTGTCGATAATAAGCTGTGGAGTAATAACCTTGGACTTATCAGGATAAATAATATCCTTAAGAGCTTCCATTGCGTTCTCGAGAGTAATATCAACATTATTAAGTCTTGAGTAAGCGATGATCTTGTTATATGCGCCCTCAAGCTCACGAATGTTTGATTTGATATTAGTAGCAATATAATTAATTACTTCTGCATCAATATGTTTACCATAGTTCTCTGCATTCTTCTGCAGAATTGCCATTCTGGTCTCATAGTCAGGAGACTGTATATCTGCAATAAGACCCATCTCGAATCTTGATCTGAATCTCTCTTCAAGTGTTTCCATTTCCTTAGGCGGTTTATCAGATGAAAGAATGATCTGTTTACCGGCCTGATGGAGTTCGTTGAAGGTGTGGAAAAACTCTTCCTGTGTTGACTCTTTACCTATAATAAACTGAACGTCATCGACCATGAGTACATCTACTGTTCTGTACTTCTCACGCAGCTTGGACATGCTCTCAGCCTTACCACTTCTGATAGACTCAATAACTTCATTGGTAAACTGCTCAGATGTTACATACAATACCTTGGCTCTTCGATTATGTTCCATTACAAAGTGGCCGATTGAATGCATAAGGTGAGTCTTACCAAGTCCTGGTCCTCCATATAGGAAAAGAGGATTATAAGAGATTCCGGGTGATTCAGCTACAGCAAGTGAAGCTGAATGAGCAAATTTGTTGTTACTACCTACTACAAATGTATCGAATCTATATTTAGGATTTAGATTTGAATGCTCTGCATTAGAATTGCCTAAATATGAGGATTGATCGTTAACTTCATTTTTTTCTTCATGTGTTTCTTCATTATTAATAATGTCTTTGTTCAACATGAAATTAATATCGACCATCTCTCCTAGGAATTCCGAGATAGATACTTTGAAGAAATCAATGTAGTTCTTACTGATATAAGAAAGAGCCACCGGGTTATCCTGTGGAATAAGGATCATAACAGTATTGTCCTTAACTCCGTATACAGTAAGAGGATCGATCCAGGTTCTATAAGAAATATCTGTGATTCCAGACTCAATTCTTATACTCTTTTTGATTTCTTCCCAATTTGATTTAAGTTGTTTTGTGATTTCTATTGATGATTGCAT